>JAITHL010000202.1 GCA_031279975.1 Treponema sp.
TGATTAACTTGACGCTAATCAGCGTTACCCTCTGCATTTGCTCATTTCATTACGCAAATGCGGGTAAGATACACTGATTAAATCCTCGATTGGATTTAATCAGTGTTTCCCTAGGGAACAGGGCGCGGCCCCGCCCGCTTCTTCTCAAGGCTCTGCGCTCTATTTGAACTTGTATCCCACGGCGATTTTGAAGGTTGGGTTTCCGGTGAGGCCCCCTAGTTTTGGGTCCGGAGCGTTAAACTGATACTTGGTCATTTCGGTGGCCCCGTTCTCGTAGGGGGTGGGCAGGCGGAAGCCGAATAGCAGCTCGCCCCGCAGATACCAGGGGCCGTAGAACCCATAATCAGCGCCGGCGCCGAGGTCTATCCAAAGGGAATTCCAGGCGCTGAGGGGGTAGGCATTATTATCCTTATCCCGGTCCTCGGCTAACTTGCCCGATGTCCGGTCATAGACGATGCCGCTGTCGCTGGGTTTCCGCCATTCCAGGAGGGCGATTTGGTACTCAATGCCCAGAAGGGGAAAGAAGGAAAACCGCTCATCGAGGCGGAAGGGATACTTGCCCAGGAGGGAAAACCCAAGGCTCAGTTCCGTGCCAGTACCCGTGTTGTCAGCTATAAGCATAGGGGGGCTTTCCCGGGGCGTTAATTTCATAGTTTCCCCATAGGAATTCCTGCCGCCTTGGAAGAGTACGCTGAGTTCGGCATAGGTGGCGTCAAAGAACAGGAAGCCGCCATAATCAAAGCGGTCCATGTTTTGCAGGGATTCTATAGCGCCCCCGCCGCTGGTTCCGGCGGTCAGGGTGTACCGGGTAAAGGTATAGCCCAAAAGCCCGCCGGCGCCGGCGCTGAGGGAAAGGGGGCCGGGGCGGTAATCCAGGGCGAAGGCCCCGGGCGCGCACAGGGCAAAGCCGAGGGCCAGGGCCTTGAGGCGGCGTTTTTGAAAAAGCCGCGCCGCCATCTGTTTTAGAGCTCTTTTCTTCCTATAGAGGGGACCCTCTAAAAACCGGTTGTTTTCAGCGGTTCCCCTGTGTTTTTTCGCCCTATGGGCTGCGAAACACGCTTTTTTAAGCGGTTCATGGCTAAAAATTGAAGTTTTTACCGGCGCCCATATAGTTCCCATTGGCATCCTCCCTGGAATTTACCCGCTTGCTGGTCACATCCTGAATGAACGGGACCATTTTTCAATTATCTGTTAATAGCTTGGCTAAATTTCAGAAAAAAGTCAATGACCCCTGGAAATATTTTTTATAGGGTGTTATATTCATCTATAGAAAACTTAACCAAGGAGCATACTATGCAAAAACGATGTATTACCCTGCGCTTGGGAATACCCCTATTGGCGCTGGCCCTGGCCGGATGCCCGGAATCGCCTACTGACAATCCCGCTGAAATAGAAGGCGAGAATACCGAAACGATCACCATAACCAATATTCCGGGAACAACCGCCAGGACGGGCAACACGGGCGCGGCATCCTTCAAAATCTATGTGCAGCTTTCAAGCGGCGCGGATCAAAGCGCCGGTTATGTTGCCAAAGGGGAAGCCAAGATTGGCGATCAAAATTCGGTAAACATGGACCTGAAAGGCCCTGATGGAAAAACCTGGACTGGAAAAGGAACCTTCAACATGGCGGTAACTATCAGCCCCGCTGCCGCGAATTCCCATGAGGACATACTGGTAAGGGCGAGCCAAGATACGGTATTTAACACTAGGGCGCCAAGTTTTGCCTGGAATGGGAATATACTGCTGGATCTTTGGTTTTTGAAGGATAATGTTCAAGGAATGGAACAGAATATCAAGGATTTATACAGCGGCATTGTCGCTGAGGACCTGGAGGTAAGCACCCCGGTTGCAACAAAGATCACCATAACCAATATTCCGGCAACAACCGCCAGGACGGGCAAGACGGGCGCGGCATCCTTCAAAATCTATGTGCAGCTTTCAAGCGGCGCGGATCAAAGCGCCGGTTTTGTTGCCCAAGGACAAGCCAAGATTGATGGGAAAACTTCGGTAAGCATGGACCTGAAAGACACCACTGGAACTTCTTGGGCTAAACAAGGAGCCTTCAACATGGCGGTAACTATCAGCCCCGCTACCACGAGTTCCTATGAGGACATACTGGTAAAGGCGAGCCAAAGTACGGCGTTTAACACAAAGAAGCCAAGTTTTGCCTGGGACAGCCTGCTAGATCTTTGGGCTATGAATCGGACAGATGATATTCAGGGTATTTACAATGGGGTTATCAAAAGCGATACGGAGATCACCACTTCTACCCCATAAACTAGCATAACCCAGGGGTAAAAAAAGGTAAGGGGAATCGCTTTTTTCAGCGGTTCTGTATTTTTAACCACAAAAAAGAGAGGGGGGGTATGAAAGGAAGGCGCTTTTTTCAGCTTGCCGCGCTTACAGCCTGCGTCTTGCTGCTTGGGGCTTGTCCCCAGGAATCCAAACCGGAAGAAGCGGACCCCGGCGTTACCTGGGAAAGGTCCGACAACAAGGTGCGTTTTGTCCTCTATGCCAATGGATCATTTTCTTCTGACATAAGCAAAATGCTGGGAACGTCCGCCATAGTTACCGGCAAACTGGCTAAGAGCGATCCGGGCTTGAAGGAGAAGGAGTACACAATGGAAGAAATGGACACGGATAATACCAGCATTAAGTCATCCGTAGCAAGTTTTAATGGCACCAAGGTTATACTTACCTATTCGGCGGATGGAAAACAATTTGAGTTTGATTCCCCCAATGAAACAGTTAAGAGCTTCTTCGGCGGAACCTTCAACAGGTCCGGGTAAAAATATGAAGGCTTTTCCGTTCACCCGGGGGGCCGGGGGGGCTTTCGGCCCCCCGGCGGGGGGCAGGGCGCAACCGTGTCGCGCCCGCAGGGGGCTTGGCCCCCTCCTGTCCGCCTTGCTGCTTGCCCTGGCCTCCTGTTCCCCGGACACGGCAGGGACAACGCAGGCCCCGGGTGATCCCCATGATGTACCGGTTCCCGCGGACTTTATGGGCATGGTACACGCGGGCGTTAGCAGCGCCGATCCGGCGCTTATAGCCGGTGAATACGACCGGCTTGACCGCCTGGGGACGGTATGGATTCTGCGGGATTTCACCTGGAGCGCCATACAGGAGGAAGCGAAAAAAGACGCCCCCGCCGGGGACTGGAACTGGGCCGCCTTTGACGGCTATGTAAAAAACGGCAACAGCCGGAACAAAAAAATCCTGGGCCTGCTGGATTATGACGCGCCCTGGATACATGGAAGCAAAACCGGAAGCCAAACGGTGATTGAAAACGCCCTAGGGCAGACCGTGCAGGCGGACCAGTATGCCGACAGCCACCTGGAACGGATAGTCGCGGGGGCGGAAGAAATCGAGCGGTTTTGCGCCTATGCAGAGGCGGCGGTTTCCCGCTACGACGGCGCCCATGGGTACGGCAGGGTGGACGCCTGGTGCATCTGGAACGAGCCGAATTTGTATCCCCGGTTTTGGACCGGCACAAGGGACGAATTCTACGCCCTTACCAAGGCGGCGGCCGCGGCGATCCGGCGGGCAAACCCCCAGGCCGTTATTATAGCCGGCGCTTTGAATACCCTGGCGGATGAGGCGTGGGTCCGGGGCTTCTTTACCTCCGGCGCGATGGAGGGGGTAGACGCCTTTGCCTACCACCCCTATACGCCGAACCCATCGGGAACCGCGGCAACCTACCAAAAGGTCCGGGACATCCTGGGGGACTACGGCTTTGCCAACAAGGTCTGGATCACCGAAGTGGGCTATCCTACCCAAGGCTCCTATGGCACGGAAGTAGCCGAATCGAGGATGCCCAATACGGTGGTCAAAACCATCACCCTCCTTGCCGCTGAAGGCGCCCAACGGGTCTTCTGGTATCACCTGTACGATCCGGAAAACCCTGACCCGGCGGATTCAGAAGACTGGTTCGGCCTATTTGCCCCCAAGAGCAACGGTAGCTGGGAAAAAAAGGGCGGCGCCGACGCATACGCCCTGTGCGCCCGCCATCTCAGCGGCAAGACCCTGCGTTCCCAGGGCCTTGGGGGGCTTGCTGTTCCTGATAAGGTCCAATCCTATTACTTTGAGGGGGACGATGGAAGGCGCTGCCTGATACTCTGGAACGACAGCGCCGTATCGCCGAGGACCCTTAACCTAACCATTCCGGGCAAAAACCCCCTGCTGCACGATCCGGCAAACGGATCGCAACGGGCCATCAACGCCGCGGATTCGTACACCCTGTATCCACGGGATAGTATGGAAGAAAACCTGCTTTTTATTACCTGGGAATAGACAGGGGCCTTGGAAACAGCGCTGACTGATCAGCGTTTTCTAAGGCCCCCTGTTTTTGAGGCTGACACGATTCGAACGTGCGACCTTCAGATCCGCAATCTGATGCTCTATCCAACTGAGCTACAACCTCATGCCGGTCCACCCTTGGGACAGACAGCGCTGATAACCTTGCCGTTCTTCAGCATTGCCCTTATGCAAGGATAGGGAACAACGGAGCAGGGGGGATTCGAACCCCCGGTACCTTGCGGCACAACGGTTTTCAAGACCGCCTCCTTCAACCACTCGGACACCGCTCCTTAAAGAGCCGGTACGGAGCAGGGGGGATTCGAACCCCCGGTACCCTTTAGAGGCACAACTCCTTAGCAGGGAGCCACCTTCGGCCGCTCGGTCACCGCTCCATAGATACCCCAGCCTAGCGGAAAATCATTTTGATGTCAAGGGGGAAGCCAGGGAGGACGCAGGCGCCGCCTTGGGAAGGAAAAGGCGGCATGGAACGGCAGCCGCCCCGCCAATGCCCGGTCCGCCCGCATGATCCCCTTCTCCTGTTTTACCCGGTTATAGACGGGCGATCTCTTCCAGCGATAGGCCGGTGTCTTCGGCGATTTCCGCCAGAGGGCGGCCCCGGGCTTTCATCCGTTTGGCCGCTTCTTCCATGCCCGCAACCCGGCCTTCTTGCACACCCTCAAGCCGGCCTTCTTGTATGCCCGCAATTCGGCCTTCTTGCACACCCTCAAGCCGGCCCTCTTGCATACCCGCGATCCGGCCCTCCTGCATACCCGCGGCCCGGCCCTCTTGCATACCCGCAGCCCGGCCTTCTTGCATACCCGCGGCCCGGCCTTGTTCCATGCCCGCAGCCCGGCCTTCTTGCATACCCGCGATCCGGCCTTGTTCCATGCCTTCAAACCAGCCCTCATCCCGGGCGTTGGCTATTCCCGCGTAGTAATCTGTTTCTGACTTCTCCCGGAATAAGGC
>JAITHL010000227.1 GCA_031279975.1 Treponema sp.
TCTGAAACTTCAGTTTCAGAACAGCTTCCGCTTAAAAACGCGGTTTCATAAGGCTTTAGCCTGAGAAACCGCAGGACGTGTTCCGAAACCAACCGGGTTTTGGAACACGTCTATTGATAATAGAGCCGGTTTTCAAACCCCGGCTGGGTTTGAAACTGGCTTTTGGAGAAAACCGTAATAGTATGAAAGAACTGATTGAAACCTGGGAAAAGCCGAAACGGGCTTTGTTGATCGGCGTTCGGGATGACCGGGGCGCCGCGGGCGAGGCGGAATCCCTGTTCCAGGAATTGGAGGGGCTTGCGGAAACCCTCGGCCTTGAAATCGCGGCCCGGGAAATGGTCCGCCTCAGGCAGCCCTGCGCGAAATACGGGGTGGGAACCGGCAAAGCCGCGGAACTCTCCGATCTGGCCCGCTCCTTGCCGGCGGATTGTATTGTGCTGAACTGGAATGTCAGCCCCGCCCAACAGCGGCATTGGGAAAATTTAAGCGGCCTCCCCGCCATGGACCGGCAGGAGCTGATCATCCGCATCTTTTCCGCCCGGGCCAGAACCCGCGAGGCGGGGATCCAGACGGCCTTAGCGGAACTCCTCTATGCGCTGCCCCGGCTCAGTCATAAACACCTTGATCTATCCCGCCAGCGGGGAGGCCGGTATGGAACCCGGGACGCCGGGGAAACCAAACTGGAAATGGACCGGCGCTATGTGCGCCAGCGGATACAGCGGCTCCGGCAGGAATTGGCGGAGGTCAGACGGCAACGGATGGTCCAGCGGAAACAACGGGAACACTCGGCTATCCCGTCCGGCGCCTTGGTGGGGTACACTAACGCGGGGAAATCCTCGCTCCTCAACGCCCTTACCAGTCTTGCGGGGGGCCAAAACGCCGGCGTTCTGGTAGAGGATAAGCTCTTTGCCACCCTGGACCCCACAGCCCGGCGCGTTGAAACCAGTTCAGGCAAACCCTTCCTCCTGATCGATACGGTGGGGTTTATCCGCCAACTGCCCCATGATCTCATCGATGCCTTTCACGCCACCTTGGAAGAGGTTTCCCGGGCGGACTTTCTGATCCATGTGCTGGACGCGTCGGACCCGGCGGCCGGCCAATACTATGCAACCAGCATGGCGGCGCTGCGGGAACTGGAGGCGGATCAAAAACCTATGATCATTGCCTTGAATAAAACCGATAAGGCCGGCGCCGGGTTCCTGGCCGGGCAGTTTCCCAACAGCGTTCCCATTTCCGCCCTCCGCCATACCGGATTAACCGAACTCCTGGGGCGTATGGAGGAACTCCGCCTTTAGGGAAGCGCTGATTAAACCGGATTGAAACCACGAAATACACGGAAATAAAACTGAATCCCGCGTATCTTCCGAGCGCCCTTGTGATAATGCCGTATTAATCAGCGTTGCCTTAGGGCAATACTGATTAGCGTCAAGTTACGCGGGGCTTCCCTTGCCCGCCGCCCTCATAGCGGCGGACCGGTAAGCTCCCGCGGTTTGGGGATGTCGTCATAGCGTCCCGCGTTGTTCCAGTAGGTATAGCCCCCGTTGCCGGCGTCTTGGACGCCCAGGATTTCACGGCGCACATAATCAAGGTTGTAGTATTTCCGGTCGTAGGAGACGTTGAGGAAGAATGCCTGCACATAGGGCCGGACTATGATCCGCCCCCGGGCGATTCGCCTGGTCCGTTCGGTTCCCTGGCGGTATATCCGGTAGGGCCGCAGCTCAACGGGCTCTTGGGCCAGAAAGTCCTGTTCAAAATGGCTGGGGTAATACATGGGGCAGATCGCGTCCACATAGGGCGCCAGCAGCTCCACTTCCTGGCCGGTCCGGGCGCCGGTGCGGTACCAGCCGTTTGCCCCATAGATATCGATGGAGATGGGCGCGTTGACCCGGGCGCGGATATGCTGGAGGAATGACAGGATGGCGCTTTCCCTATCCATCCCCGGATCCTGCCAGCGGTATTGGGCATCCTCCAGGTTCTCCCCGTCCGTGGGGAAGCGGATGTAATCAAACTGGATTTCATCAAAGCCCCGTTCATGGAGCTCCTGGGCAATAGCGGCAATATAATCCCAGACCTCTTCGGAGTAGGGGTCTACCCACTGTTCATCGTAAAAGGTACGGACTATTTCATAGGCGGAATCCCCCGCCGGCAGTATCTGGGTTTGCAAAGCCGGGTTCTTTGACGCCGGGGCGGCGGATTTTTTCCGCCGGGCGCTGGAGTACCCTGCCCAGGGTTTATTGATCCGCCCGTCCCAGACCGCGTATTTTCCGTTTTCCCGCAACGCCAGTTCGGGGTCTTTAAAAACCACAATCCGGGCGGCCGTATAAACCCCCCGGCTTTTCATAGTTTTGAGCAAGGCGTCGATGTCCAGGGGCTGAAAAACCCGGCCCTTTTCCGCGATATTCCGCCGGAGCGGGGTAAAGCGGAGCCGTCCGTAGTCGTCCTTCATATCAATGACTACCATATCAAGGCGCCGGTCCGCCAGTACGTTTAAATAGGACTGTAGGCTAGCGGGGTCCTGGGCGTGATTCACCGGGAAATAGAGCCCCCGCTTCCCGGCGGCGGCGTTATCCCGGTCCTGGGCGAGGAGCCAGAGTTCCGAGAGGCTGATAAACTCCGGCTCAGTCCCAGCGCCCTGGTTCCACCAGGCGATGCAGGCGGGCGTAATACCCCGCCGCATAAGGGCCGCCGCCATGTCCTGAATATCGGTCCGGGGCCGGGGGCTAAACAACTCCAGGCGGAGCGGGACCTTCAGCGTTTCCACCGGCGTATCGGGCCGGTTGTACTCCATGATAGCGCCGTCCTGCACAAAGTGGATAGTTTCTTCCCCCACATGCAGGGAATCGATGGTCCCCAAGGCCGGCGCGCCGCCGGCCTTGGGCGGGAGGGGGATAAACCGTTTTTGTTCCCAATCCAGCCGGTAGATGCGCCGGCGGAAGGTTTGGGCCGCGTAGATTATTGGTTTTCCCTGGGAAGACGCGCCAAGCCATACCGCGATATCCGACACCTCGTCGGGATTGCCGGTAGTTTCCAGGTTCTCCAGCCCGGTTGACAGGGCGGTCCAGACCGGCTTGGGCGCGTTTGGCTGGATATGGTGGACGCCATAGATGCTATGGGAAACCAGGACGGTTAATTCCGGGAGGTTTGCTATCCCCACCGCCTTAATCCCATTGGTACGATAGGCGGGCATTCCCAGGTTTTCCCAGAAACGGCCGCCGTTCCTGCTGAGGTACACCGCTTCCTTGGTGGCGCAGACCATGAGTTCCGGGTTTAGCGGGTTAATCTCCAGGTCCTTAATTTCCTGCACAATGGTTTGAAAGGATTTTTTGCCGTTATTGAAGCGTTTGATGGTTTTAATGGGGAGGCCCAAGGTCCGGTTTTCCCAGCGCAGGAGGTCCTGGGATGCCAGTATCCCCTTATCGCTGAGGATGATCCAGGAAGCAGCGGTCTTGATAAGTTTCCGTACCGCCCCGCCGGTCCAGAGGGGGACTATTTCTTGAAAATGGGTAACGCCGAAAAGCCCTGTTTCCGCGCCGGCGATACAGCGCCACCGCGTCTGGTACGGGAACTGGAATGCCTGGGCCCTTGGGGGAAAAACGGCGCCGCATGAAACCTCCAAAATGACGGTAAGACCGAGCAATACGCGCCGCTGCCTGATACACAAGCCCGCGCCGGCAGGGAAAACCCGGTAAAAAGGGCCCCGGCGGCGGGTTTTGGGAAAAAGCATGTATATATTTTAACCTAGTTTAGGTATAATTACCAGTATGGAAACAAGACAGAGCATAACGAAGGTTTTTGGCATTCTTACCGCCGGAGGGGATTGTCCCGGCTTGAACGCGGCTATCCGGGGGGTATGCCGGGCCGCCCATGACCGGTATAACATGGCCGTTATCGGCATTGCCAACGGCTACCGGGGGCTCATTGATGAGGATGTGCGGGAACTCCAGCCCAAGGATTTTGCGGGAATACTGACCCAGGGGGGGACCATCCTGGGGGCGAGCCGGGAAAAGCCCTTTAAGTCCCAGCCGGGGGATGTGGAAATGAGCGAGGAAAAGGTTCAGGCCATTAAAGAGCATTACCGGAAACTGAAGCTGGATTGTTTGGTGGTGCTGGGGGGAAACGGAACCAATACCACCGGGTATCTTCTGGCCCAGGAAGGGCTGAATATCCTGGGGCTGCCGAAAACCATTGATAACGATATTGTGGGGACCGATCAAACCTTTGGGTTTCATTCGGCCCTGGCTATTGCCACTGAAGCCATAGACCGGCTGCACTCTACCGCCCAAAGCCATAACCGGGTGATGGTTATTGAGCTTATGGGGCATAAGGCCGGCTGGCTTTCCCTCTATGCCGGGGTTGCCGGCGGGGGGGATGTGATACTGATCCCAGAGATTCCCTATGATATTAAGGCCATAGGCCGGCATTTGATACACCGTTCCCAGAGCGGGAAACGCTTTTCCATCGTGGTGGTCGCCGAAGGGGCACTGTCGGTGGAGGAATTCAGGATGGATAAAAAGGAACGGAAAAAATACCGGGAACAAACCGTTATCCCCTCCATCGGCTACCGGGTGGCCAAGGAGATAGAGGTGGAAACGGGTATGGAAACCAGGGCCACCGTACTGGGCTATGTTCAACGGGGCGGGATTCCCTGCGCGACGGACCGGGTCTTAGCCACCAGTTTCGGCACCGCCGCGGCGGACCTTCTGGCCAAGGGCATGTACGGCCGCATGGTTGCCCTGATCGGCAATGGAATCGATTCGGTAGACCTTAGCGTTCCCGCGGGGAAAACAAAGCCGGTTCCGGTGAATCATTATATGGTAGATACCGCTATATCGGTGGGAACCTGCATGGGGACCCATCGGATATAGTCTAGCGGGAACTGTTACTTAAGGGAGCGCGGCCCCCCTTAAACATCCGCCGGGGGTTGCGCCCTACCCCCTCAACGGGGGCTCTGCCCCCGTAACGCCCCCGCCGGGGGGCCGAAAGGCCCCCCGGTCCCCCCTTAAGTAGTGTTATGTCACCCTTCCGGCGCGTGGTAATCAGCGCTTCCCTAGATAAACCAGATGGAACTCCAGTGGCAGGCGGCGCCGGCTAAAACAAAGCCGTGCCAGGCGGCATGGGCGCCCCGGATATGGGGCTTCCGGTACCAGAGGGTTCCGAGGGTATAAACAATGCCTCCGAGGAAGAGGAGGAATATGCTGATGCGGGGCAGGCTCCGGGCCAAAAGGAAGCCGCCCGGAAGTATCGCCCATCCCATAACCATATAAACCCAGAATTCGGCTCTTTTAAAAAAAGTTCTATTGGCCGCGTAGAGGCCTATACCGAGCAGGGCCAGGGTCCATTCGATGGTCAAAAGCGTCCAGCCCCAGGGCCCCCGCAAGGAGAGCATACAGAAGGGGGTGTAGGTTCCCGCGATTAACAGATAGATGGCGGCGTGGTCCACCATACGAAGCACCCGCTTGGCGCCCCTATGCTGAATCGCGTGGTAGAGGGTTGAGCTGAGGAACATGGCGATCAGGGTCGCGGCAAAAATAACATACGCGGCGCCTGATACGCCTCCGGCCCGTTGGGTCATAAATACCAGGCCGGTTATGGCAAGTACTACCCCCAAACCGTGCAAAATAGCGTTTGCTATCTCTTCTCCCGGCGTTTGCGGGGCCGCGGCAGGGGTTCCGCCGAAGGCCGGCGGTTTGCTAAAGGACTGCATTGCTTTCATGCCCATACTGACCCTGCCCCCAGGGAAAGGTTGCGTTCCCCTAGTCCCTGGATACGAGCAAAATAGTTATAACCGGGGCATGAGGGCGCGAACCCGCGGTTCAACGGCCCCCGGGGTAGGGCGCAACCGAGCGCGGGCCTAGGGCAACGCTGATTAACTTGACGCCGGACCTTCGGTCCGCAATCAGCGTTGCCCTAGGGGGCGTGTCCGCTTTGCGGGCGCGCGGCTTCCCCCTACAGGTCAATTTTTGGAAACCGGGATCAAGGAAGCGGTCTCGCCGGAATTATCATCGCAATCATGGTTGATGCGATCCTCCAAGCGTCCCTGGTGGTGCTTCATTTTTACCGCATAGAGATTGGAGTCAACCGTACCCTTAGAAACACCGAGGACTTCGGCAATTTGCCGGTTGCTGGCCACCGCCCGAACGGACTTGAGCCGTTTCCGCAGAATCGCGATCTTCTTTTGCGCCCGTTCCATGCGTTTTTTCATGATTTCATGCCGGTGCGAACCGGGCGCGGCGGTGTGCATCCGTTTTTCAAAGGTAATGCGGCGGAAGTACTGGGTATGGAGCCGATCCTGAAGGCGCCGGATTTCCGCGTCCCGCTCGCATCTGAGGTTCCGCAGTTCGTCAATCATGCGGATGAGGGTCTCTTTTCTGACGCCGATTGCCGGGGCGGCCCGGGCGATAAAATCCTCGGATACAAAGTAGTAGGATTTGAGGAGAAGCAGCAGGGCCTGCCGGGGATTGGCAACTGGCTTTACCGGCGGGTTTGATTCGGCGTATTCAGGTTCCTGGTTATGGACATGCATCTCCAAGGCCGAATCATTCCAATAGGTTCGCTCAGCAATATGATGGTCTATTTCCCTAAAATGGTATTCCCGGGCGCTGAGGCGGACTATAGTCCCAATATAGGCATCGAAGGAAGACCCGGCATCCTGGTAATTATCAATGGCCCTGCTTAAACGGGGATAGAGCCAGCATACATAATCAAGGTATTCATCCCTTCTCCATTTGGCAAGGCCGAATTGTTTGTGGTGTTTTAAAATAAATTCAAAGATTAAACCTTCTAACTCTTTTTTATTCAGGCGTTCCTGATAGTACGCCTCTAAATAGGCGTTTAAGGGATAGGCGTCTAAGGGAAGATCGTCCGGCATAGCAATTACTCCTTAATAAGTTGGCTTATATCGGAATAATAATCTTACAGTTAAGCGTTGCTTTAATGGGAATGACAAATGTCATAAATTTTTTGGGAAAAGACGGTTTTTTATGACATTTGTCATTGGATAGACGTATTGGGTAATAATCTCAGCCGCGTTCAACGGACACTCTAGGGAACCGTTGATTTAATTGGCATTATCAAAAGGGTCCACGGATTAACACAGGTTTTCACGGATAAGAAGGGTTTTGTTACCGGAAATCCGCGTTAATCCGTCCGCCCGCCGCTAGCCGCCCAACTCCCAGACACGGAAATCCTGGAGCGTTACATCCCTCCCCTCAACAAATACATCGCAGTGTATGGATGCGGGCTTGGGGTATATCCGGCTGGTAACCGTATATTTGCCGCCGTAGAGAAAGACCTCCACAGAGGACCTATCCATGAGAATATGCACCGGGATGCCGCCGGTACTGTCGAGCCCCGGAAGCTGGGCCAGGGACGGCCTCCCCGCGCCGGACTGCCGTTTATCCAGACTAAAACTTTGGGCGGCAAAATCGTAGGTAAGCAGGGTTTTCTCCCG
>JAITHL010000011.1 GCA_031279975.1 Treponema sp.
GCATTCAGGAAGACATGCTGTTTTTCTGAGTCCTTGGTCAATCATAAAAAAGCGTTTGACGGGGCTTGCTTTTACAATAATTATGGTGTCATTTGACCTCATCATACCTTTTAAAACACCACCAACTCACTATCCCTCTGATAATTTTCAGCAGGCCACAAGAACTGGTCGCGGTCATTAAGCCATGTTGCGGTTATACATTTTCTAACCGCGAGGGGTTTCTCCCCAGGGAAGCGGCGATAGAACGCCGGGACCGGCCTTGTTCCAAGGCGATAGCGATCTCCTCCCGCTCCGCGAGGGACAGATGGGTATAGCATTTTTCCTGAACCGCGCTAGAGTTGACCATAACGGCGCTACTCCTTATTGATGAGGTGGTGGAAAACATCATCATAAGGGTTTTGCCGTTTTTTTGTAGTCCCCGTAATGGGGTGGCTACAGCCACCCCATTACGGGGACTACTGGGCTAAGTGTTGCGCTTCTGGGTTGAACGCGGGAATAATTTATACGCGCTTTATGAAAAAATCAGGCAAAGGGCGCCGTTAAAAACTTCAGTTTTTAGCGATGAACCGCTTAAAAACGCGCGTTTCCCGGGACTAGTCCGCGCCCGCGGGTCGGGAAACCGCAAGGGGGCCTCTGAAAACAACCGGTTTTTAGAGGCCCCTTAAAGCGCCGCTTTCCTAGAAACTCCACTTAAAGTCAATGTAGAACGCATTGGTAACACGAACCGAGCCATTGTCGCCGGAATCGGTCAAATCCTTCTTGTAGCCCCCTTCTTTGGTTGTTGTATCGATATTGACCGCGTCGCCGATTTCGATAAAGGTTTTTTCGTTCAGGTTGAACTTGATTGACGGCCTGACGGTAAATACCGAATAGTCGTCCGTATCATTGCCGGCAAGGGAGATTTTACTGTTTGCGTAACCCCGGCGGTGCCAGGCATTAGCGCCGTTTGCCATAGCGCTTTGTCCGCCCAGTAAATAGACCAAATCCAGCCGGGGAACGAATTTGCCGATGCTGTAACTTCCCCAGAGGTTAAAGAGCAGGCTGGGGTCCATGTCCTGCTTATCACCCTTGGGGTCCTTCCGGTTATAGAAGAATTGCACGGCGTTCAACCCAAGGCCGAGATCGAATATGCTGTAGCCGAAGGTTTCGGACAGGGTAATATCGCCCTTAGCGTCAAATTCCTCAATGCGGTCAAACACCAGGGCCATAGCCGCGGTGAGGTCTTTCACGGCGAGGAAGCGCAAATCCCCAACCAGCATACTGCTTTCGTCCCTGCCGTTATAGGTGTAGGGCTGCCCGTCCCTGAGGGGGTCATTGCCGCCGGCCTTGTTCTTCCAGCGGAATGTAGCGCCGGCGCGGAACACCTCAGGCAGGGTGAAGGAGCCGCTATAGACATATTTGACATCGCCGGTTTTGGGGACGATATTGGCGAAATTTCCGTTAGGGACAACCAGGGCATTGTTATTGCCGCCGCTCTGCTGGCTTAACAGGTACGCGCCAAAACCCAGGTCAAGGCCCTTAACCGGGCTTGCCTTAACCAGGCCGCCGAGACCCTCGCCCGCATCGTCGTTCCACCACCAGTCAGCGGGGGTCCAGGAACTGTCGTCAACAAGGCCGCCGGTAATAGTGATTTTATCATTCAGCAATTTTACCCAGCCGTAAAAAAAGGGGATGCTGATGGCGTTATAATCGCTTAGTGATAGGGTTTTATCAACATCCTGTACAACCCAGCGGCCTTTATCAAGATCGCCAATATTGTCCGGGATTTTATCGGCCTCGGCGGCGGCGGCGTCCCATTCCCAACTGGTTTCTTGAACCGTAACCGTCCCGTTTGACGAAGCGCCCAGGACCCGTTGAGACTGGAGCCGGAATTTCACGCCAATATTGTTATCCCCATTGGTATAGGAACCATTCAGCCGGAGGCGGTAGCCGTTTGATTCTGAATCAACGCCGAAGGGCTTGGCTGTGGTATCAGAATCCTCGATGTTTGTTGACAATATGCCGATGCCGCTGTTCACATAGCCGTCAAACTTCAGTTCCTGCGCGGATACCCCGGCGTTCATGGCCGCAAACCCGCCTAAAACAGCAATGATCTTTTTCATTTTTTTCATAGCTTCCTTTTTCCCGTAATTTTTCTGGAAAGGAAACGGCCAACGGCCGTCCTGTCCCTTCCTATTTCCTACTAAATAAGAGTAGTATATAACATACTAATACAATCGGAATAATATGTAAATAGGCAATTTCATATTTTTTAGGAAACGGAAAATACATGGGCGAATTCTTTATGAAAAATCAATCCCCAAACATGATCCCCACTAAGAACGGCGGGATGGTAAGGGCTTTTGATGGGAATATCCTCTGGGCATTGGCCTGTTCCAAGAAGCCGGATGGGTAACAGGCTTATGTACCGAGGGAAGTGATGATTAGATGAGGTTTTTTAAACGCAATCCACGGATTGCGCAGATTAACACGGATTAAAAGCCTATAACCGGCGGCAATCCGTGGACCTTGTTAAAATATCTGTTTAATCAGCCGGACATGAGGCCGGCCCTTTGATAGTCTCAGCGGACGCGGGACCGGCCAGAGCGCGGCCCGGACGCTGAACCTGCCGGAGCCGGAGGGCTTACCATTCCCGGGGGCTGAAGCCTTCGGGGGGCTGAACCAGGGCTACCGATTCCCCGGCTAACTCCAGCGCGAAGAACCCCGCTTGATACGCCCGCTCTGCGGTTCCCGGAGACAATACGCCCCCGGCTAATGCCCCGAGCAGTTTTTTCCCCCGCGTTTCCCCGGGCGGATATTTCTTGATGAGTTCCATACGCTTTTCATGACGGCCTATATCCTCCGGGACGGCCTCCCGCGTCACTTCCACGGCCATGGCCCATTCGGTATCGGAAAGCAGTATGTCTATATCGGATAGAGCGCGGTTGTTCTCATCATAAAGGGGAACCCGGCGGTAGGCCCGCTTGAGATTATAGGGAAGGCCGCGAATTGCTCCCACACTTTTGCCGCTATGAGGATTTCAACGAACCCCCCCAGGGACCGGTTCAGGCCGCCCACATTATTGGACAACCGCTCAAGCCGCTTACCGGTCTCCTTCATCTGTCTATCGGTTTCTTTTATTTGTTCGGCGTTCTCTTTTAACTGTCTGTCGGTCTCTTTCTGCTGTTGGGCGTTCTCTTTCTGGATTAGCGCGATTTCCTGGGCGTGGGCTTTGAGTATTCGATCCGTTTCCTGGAACATGGCCCAGACCTTCTCAAAGGTAAGCCCTTCGGCGGCCGGTTCGGTCATAGCATCCTCCTATGGTTCGTGTTTATAAGTCTCATGTTACCAGCTTCTTTAGGGAACCGTTGATTTATTCGGCATATTAAAGGGTCCGCGGATTGCTGCGGATTACTACAGATTTCCGGTAACAAAACCCTTCTAATCCGCGTTAATCCTATGTTTTTTGTCAAAGGAAAAGATGATTTGTACAAAAATCTTTTCCCCGGCAACTCCCGGCCCGTTACGCGCTTAACGCCACGGTAATCTCCAATGATCCTCATTTGAGGGATTTTCAAGGGCCCGGCTATTTGGCCAGGCCGCTATAATTTTCGCCGCCGCCGGATGTGGCATTCCCAGGGGTGCGCCCCCCTGTCCCCCCGCTCCCGGCGGGGACTGTTCACCAAAGGCGGCGCTGCCGCGCCGGTTGCGCAGCGGGCGGCGATGGTATCAGGCGCGCAAACAGAGGTAAGCGGCGCAGGCTTGCGCCGCTTACCTCTGTTTGCGCGCCTGATACCCTTGTTTGTCTCCAGGGTCTAGCGGCTTACTTGTTCAACACCTCAAAATTGGTAATTTCAAACCCAAACCGCCCGCCGGCTCCGGCAGCGTCAGCAGGCTGGATAACACTGCAACTAAAATATTCAGGGTAGTGATATTCTTTATTATACCGTATCACCATGGTGTACTGTCCGCCGCCCCCATACCCTTGATAGTTTTCCAGGAATGCATATACCGCATCGATACTGGCAAACTCGCTGGCAAGCGCCGGAACCGGCTCGCGCCCTTCAAAGGGGTTCGCCGCCCATTGGAAATTACC
>JAITHL010000098.1 GCA_031279975.1 Treponema sp.
ACACTGAAGACGGATGCCGCGAGCCCGCCGTGGAGGCGGCTGCGGTTTGATTTCGGCTAGGTTTTGGTTATTAGTCATTAACCCCTTTTCGGCTAGAAAAGTTTTTAGGCAATTCGGCCCCTTGACGCAAGCGCCGGCCTTGCGTATCATAACGCCATCTCTGAGGAGGATATATGAGCGCCGCAATTAGATTGAAAAGAATGGGATCAAAAAAACGGCCCTACTATCGTATCGTGGTTATGGATAAACGGTCGGCCCGGGACGGGAAGACCATTGAAGAGCTGGGATATTATCATCCCATTGAGGCTGAGGATAAACAGATACGCTTTGATTCCAACAAAGTGCGGGTCTGGGTAAAAAACGGGGCGGTGGTCAGCGATACGGTCCGCAGGATTTTGAATAAAAAAAAATTTTTCCTTGGAACCCTTTAAGCCTAACGCCGTAACGCCCGCTTGTTTTGCGGGAACTTGTGATTGCGGACGTTAGTCCGGCGTTACGGTAATCAGCGTTGCCCAAGAGGAGAATCTGGTGGAAAAAGAACTGGTTGAATATATCGCAAAATCCCTGGTGGATGAACCTTCCTCCGTATCGGTACAGGTGGTGGAGGGGGAGAAGTCTACCCTATTGGAGCTTCGGGTTAATTCTAACGATATTGGCAAGGTGATTGGGAAACATGGCCGTATTGCCAAGGCGATCCGGACCGTGCTACAGGCGGCTACGGCTAAGTCCGGGAAACATGCGGTTCTTGAAATTCTCGATTAGGGTCCCGTAGTAGCGTTGACCGGACAGTTTGTGGTAGGGCTGTTGGGGTCTCCCTTTGGGATCAAGGGCCTTATCAAAGTAAAGTCCCTTTCCGGGGAAACATCCCATATTACCCGGCTTACATCGGCGCTTATACGCCGTTCTGGCCAGGAACGGGTCTACCCGGTGGAAACGGTCTTAGTTCAAGGCAACGCCCTGCTTATCAAACTCAAAAACATCGATACCCCGGAGGCGGCCAAGGCCCTGCAAGGGGGCGCCCTGATTGTCCCCCGGGAAAACGGGGCGGCCCTGGGGCCGGATGAATATTATATTGAGGACCTGCGGGGTATTTTGGTAACGGATACAGCGGGCCTGGCGCTGGGAACGGTAAGCGGCGCGGTGGAAGGGGGGGGGGGGTATCTCCTGGAACTGCTGCTTCCCAATGGGGATGCCCGCTTCATCCCCTTCCGCCGGGAATTCTTAGGGGACATTAACCTGGAAACCCGCCGGGTTGTACTCCTTAAGCCCTGGGTTCTGGATTAACCAGGAAGGGGGAAGCGCTTTTCCGCCGGCAAGTATGGGTATGCAATATACGGTGATCTCCCTGTTTCCAGAAATTATCGACGCCTATTTCGCCGCTTCTCTTATGGCAAAGGCGGTTAGCCGGGGCATTGTGGGCTACCGCGGGGTGAACATCAGGGATTTTGCCCTGGACAAGCGGCATACCTGCGACGACGCGCCCTACGGCGGCGGCCCGGGGATGCTCATGCTCCCCGAACCCCTGGGCCGGGCGCTGGAATCAGCGGGCGCCCAACGCCGTATTGCGGGAGGGGAGCCGCCAGGCCCGGCGAAACACCGGGTCGTCTACCTGAGCCCCTCGGGCCGGCCCTTTACCCAGGCCATGGCCACGGAGCTGGCCCGGGAATCCGGGCTTATCCTCCTCTGCGGGCGCTATGAGGGGATTGATCAGCGGATCATTGATCTCTATGTGGACGATGAGGTTTCCGCGGGGGATTATGTCCTTTCATCAGGAGAGGTGGCGGCCCTGATCCTTATCGACGCCACCTACCGGCTTCTAGAACGGGTGATCAACGCGGAATCCTTGGCGGAGGAGAGTTTTACCGGAAATTTACTGGAATATCCCCAGTATACACGGCCTGAAATATATGCTACCCTGAGGGTTCCAGAGGTTCTGCTTTCGGGCCATCATGAAAACATACGGCGCTGGCGCCGGGAACGGCAGGTGGAAAAGACCCTGGCCCTCAGGCCGGATATGATACGCCAGGGGGAAGACCGGGGGATCTTTGATAGGGAAACCCGCGAGCTTATCAACGTGTTAGGGGAGAAGAAAGAGGTATGAACGAACTGATTAGGGCGGTTGAAGCGGATCAAATGCAATCCCAATTGGGTCCCTTTAAGGTGGGGGATACGGTAAAGGTGCATTTTAAAATTGTTGAAGGAAAAAATGAGCGGATACAGGTCTATGAGGGCCTAGTCATTGCCATAAAAAATTCCCGCCTGGGCAAGACCTTTATGGTGAGAAAAAATTCCTACGGCGTGGGGGTTGAGCGGATATTTCCCTACTATTCTCCCCGGATCGCCAAGGTAGAGGTTTCCCGGCCCGGCAAGGTCCGGCGGGCAAAACTTTATTACATCAGAAATAAGATCGGGAAGGCCGCGAAGATTAAGGAACTGATCATCAAGAAGCATCCCAAAAACCCGGCGCCCCAAGCCACCAAGTCTGAATAACCTGGGGCTTCGCGTAGGGATATACTGTTAGCCCTTTTAACGGGGGAGCATGGAGGCGGGAATGTTTGCTGCCCCGGAGGGCCTGCGGGTTATAGGTCATGTTAATCCGCGGGCCCTTTTGATAAACCGGCGTTGCCATAGGGGAACATGAAAAAGGTTGCGGTCAGTACCTTATATGCGGGCTTACGGTTTACTGAACCGGTGTATATAGAAGGCAACAGCCTCCTGGCGCCTGCGGGGGCGCCGATCAAGGAACGGGACATAGAACGGCTCATCTCCTGGGGCATCGAAAGCGTACAGACCGAGGGGGAAGCGGTGGACCTTGCCGGGGAGGACGGGGAATTAGAATGTTCCGGCGGGGAGGAGGGCATGCCCGGAGGCTTTTCATGCGACCTGAAAGGCCCCATACCCAATGTCCTGGCCTTGGCCGGCGGGCTTGACCGGGGCTATCAGGAACTGATCGAAAAACTGGACGCGGTGTTTACCGCTATCAACGCGGGCGGCGGCATGGCGCTTGAGGCGGTTACGGCGATTACGGATGAACTGCTCCAGGCGGTCCGGGAACAGCGGGACAAGCTCCTCTGCCATATCCTGGGGGGCGGCGTAAGCGGCCGCATCCTGGCAAAAAATTCTGTGAACGCGGCGGTCCTTTCGGCCCTTATCGCCGGGGAGCTGAAACTCCCGGAGGCTGCGGTTCGGCGGCTCGTTACGGGCGCGCTCTTGCATGACACGGGTATGCTGCGCCTGCCCCAGCATATTCTGGATAAGCGGGGGGGGCTTACGGAATCGGAACTTCAGCGGATACAGAGCCACTCCCTGCACTCCTATACCATAATTGTTAAAGAGTTGCTCTACCCGGAAGAGGTGGGGCTCATCGGCCTCCAGCACCATGAACGGTGGGACGGCGAGGGGTATCCTGGGCGGATAGCGGCGGCGGGGATAAGCCTGGGCGCCCGCATTGTGTCCGTAGCGGACGCCTTTGAAGCCATGGTCAGCGAAAAGCCCTACCGGACTTCCCTGATAGGATACCAGGCCATGAAAAATTTGCTTTCCGATAATTCCCGGGGTTTTGACCCGGCCATTCTCAAGGTTTTTATTCAAATCATGGGTCTCTACCCCATCGGTTCCATCATACTGCTTGATAACGGCGCCATAGCCCAGGTGATGGAAACCCAGAGCGGCGCGCCGCTGAGACCGAAGATACGCATCTTCATTGATGAACTGGGCAACGCCTATGCCCCAAACAAGGGGGCGCTCATCGATCTAGCCCAGGAACGGGGGCTTTTTATTGCCCGCGCCCTGGACCCCAAGGAGGTTAAGCAAAGAGGGTGAACAGGGCGCCGGATAAGGCCAGCAAGGGCCGGAAGGGAGAAGACCAAGCCGCCGCGTACCTTGAGCGGCAGGGAATGGGTATCATTGCCCGGAATGTCCGTTCCCCCTCCGGGGAGCTTGATCTGGTCGGCTTGGAGGGGGAGACGATTGTTTTTGTGGAGGTAAAAACCTGGTCCGCCTATGGCTGGGAGAACCTACAGTACGGGATAACCATGAAAAAGCGGCGCCGCATTATAGAAACAGCTAAACACTTCCTAGCGGCCCATCGGGAATATAGTGGTATGGCCGTCAGATTCGACGTGGTGTTCATCAGCCCCGCCAGTATACGCCATCTTACCGCGGCCTTTGAGGAAGAAGATTGAACATCATGGTTCAACGCGGGCGGCAACTGCCTCTGGCGGGCGTTGCAGGGTCAGCGCATATATTTTTTTGGGCGCATTTTTTGCCGCTACGCGGCAAAAAACCGCGTCCGAAGATGCACGTGCAGCGTATCTTTGGGTGTAGCCGCCGCGACGTAGCGCTCGGCAAAGTTGCCGCATTTGCGTTGAGGCAAGTTTGCTTTAGCAAACTTGTGCGCGGCTATCCGCTGCAAGTCCTCGCCCCGTTTCGCGGGGCTGCGGGCTTTACAACACACGGCATTGACGCTTTTCCCGCCCCATGCTATCCTTCTTAGAACATGAAAAAGAGCGCCGCCCGCGGCCATTCGCGGATTAACATTTTACCCCCCCCCCCCAATACGGTTGTCAGTAGCCAGTTGTCA
>JAITHL010000104.1 GCA_031279975.1 Treponema sp.
AAACTGAAGTTTCAGAACAGCTTCCGCTTAAAAACGCGGTTTCACCGGACTTTAGTCCGCAGGCTTTAGCCTGAGAAACCGCAGGACGTGTTCCGAAACCAACCGGGTTTTGGAACACGTCTAATCTCTTGGAGTGTTTTTTGAAATTTTGATGGGCTGTTAGGTGATACTTTGCATCGCTGTTGGCCGTTTCGCTCTGGTGGACAGAACCGCTTTGCCGCGTTATACTGACCCCAGGCGACACTAGCTCACCTGGATAGAGCAGCTGCCTTCTAAGCAGCAGGCAGGGGGTTCGAGTCCCTCGTGTCGCGGTTTGTCCGGTTCCGGCCTTGACGATCTTCCATTGCGGGGCTTACCCTATGCGTATGGATACTGGTCTTAAGCCCTTTCAATCTTCCCAGGAAGTATTCAGTTGGCTCGGCTCGTTTACCAACCTTGAGGCGGGACAGATTCCCAAAAGTTTCAACCCCAAGCGCATGGACGCGCTGATGGAAGCGGCGGGGAATCCCCAGCGCCGCGTTCCTTCCATCCATGTGGCGGGGTCCAAGGGCAAGGGTTCGCTTACCGGGATGATCACCGCTATCCTGGAAGCCGCGGGGTTTCGCGTCCTCCAGTTTGTATCCCCCCATGTGCGGGATTTCCGGGAACGTATTACCCAGGGGTTCAACTACCTGGATGAGCGGGTATATATTGCCGCGGGGGAAGAACTGCGGCGTTTCATGGGGTCCCTTCCTGCCGCCCTGGGCGGCGCCCGCCGCCTCTTTGACCAGAACGAGCCGGAGGGCTGCGCCCCTACCTATTTTGAGCTGCTCACCCTGTATTTTTTCCTCTGCGCCGGCCAAACCCCCTGCGATCTTTTGGCGGTGGAAACCGGCATGGGGGGCCTACAGGACCCGACCAATGTGGTAGACCCCTTAGCCGCGGTAATCACCGTCATTGAATTGGAACATACGGAATTTCTGGGACCCAGCGTCGCTTCGGTGGCGGAAAAAAAGGCGGGGATCATCAAGCAGGGGAAACCGCTCTTTCTGGCCCCGCAGCAAGAGGCGGCCCTGGAAGTTTTTAGAAAGACCGCCCAAGAAAAAAACGCGCCCCTCTACTATTTCCCGGAAATCGCCGGTCTGCGTAATCTGAGGGTTCATAAAGAGGGTTCTGATTTTACCCTGGTTTGTAAAACCCCTGGGTTTTTCCCTGAGCCGCTGGACCTTTCCATCGCCATTCCCGGAGCGGCGCAGGCCCAAAACGCCGGCCTTGCGGCATTGGCGGTCCGGCGCTGTTTTCCCGCCATCGGCAAGGAAACCATACAACGGGGTTTAGCGGGCTTTACCCTTCCCGCCCGGTTTGAGCGGCTTTGGCCCTTACGGAAGTCCGGGCCGCCGCTGATCATCGACGGCGCCCATACAGAGCGGAGCGTGGAACTCACGGCGGCAACCTTTTACGCCCTCTATGGCGGCGGGGGCGTCCTTATATTCGGCTGTGCCGAGGGAAAGAACGCCGCCGCCATGGCCGCCCTGCTGGAACCGCGCTTTTCCCGGATATTCATTACCGCGCCGGGGACCTTTAAGGCCAGTAATCCGCGGGAAATATACCGTATTTTTGCCGGGCAATTGGAACGGTCCCCAAACAAGGCGGCATTGGCGCTTGTCTTGGACCCCGGCGAGGCCCTGCGGCAGGCGCTGGCCGCCGCCGCCGCGGACTGTCTGCCAATACTGGGAACCGGTTCCTTTTACCTGGCCGCGGAACTCCGGCGGGCGGCGGGCGCTTAGGCGGGGCGGGGGACCAGGGGGCCTTTCGGCCCCCCGGCGGGGGCGTTGCGGCGCTATCCGGCTTCGCCGGATAGCGCGGATAGAGTTTGCGCTCTGCGCAAACGCTCAAGCCAATGCCGCCCTGCGGCATTGGCAGCCCCCGTTGAGGGGGTAGGGCGCAACGTAGGGGGCGTGTCCGCAAAGCGGACACGCGACTTCCCCTTTTCTCATTTCTTAAGTTGTTGACAGCGGACAACTTCCCCCTACCCTCGCCCATAAAACTGCTTGAGGGACAGGCCGGTACTGTTATCCTGGGCGTCCCGGATATCTACCGGAATAGCAATATCCCGGTCTTCATTGCCCTGATAATCGCAGCGGCCCGGCGGGATATGCAGGCGCGTAATCGCCTTGGTTTTTATTGCCTGGACATAGTCTTGTATGCTTTCCATCTTTTTATCCAGATAGACCCCGAACAGGGCGCCCTGGGCTGCTTGGCTGGTATTGTGGATATCCGAACCGGCGGTAACTGGCAGGCCCAGCTTTTGGGCGTACCGCATGGCCAGGGCGTCAAAATTCCGGTCGTTCCCGGCGTTTGCCGCTTCCACCGCATCCACACAACCGGTGGAAAGATGGATTTCTTGAATATAGTAACGGTCCCGGAAGGGATGAGCCTGCACCACGCAGCCGCCAAAGCTCCCGGCCTGTTCAAACTGTTCCCGCCGGTTCCAGAAACGGACTTCAGGATGTTCAAGGAGCCAGGTTTTATCCAGCCCATAGACCAGATAATCATCCCCGTCAAAGGTTTCTTCCCAGCCAAAAAAAACATCCAGCCCCTGCCGTTCCCCCGCTTGGCGGGTATGCTCGTAGCCCCGGCAAAACAGGGCCACCCAATCCTTCCAAGGCAGGTTCCCGCTTAGGGGAGAATTACCATTATAGAAATGATCGGTTACGATAATTCCCGTAAATCCCCGGTCCAGGTAGGAACGGATATACTCCGCGCCAGAGGCCAATGCGCAGGAGCTGGCCTCGCGGGTATGCAGGTGGGTTTCATAGAGGTAGCTCACGGTATGCTTCCATATTGGCGGGCGCCTATTCGCCTAAGAGCCGGACATGGACCTTTCTGCTGCGGGGGCCGTCAAATTCGGTAAACCATATTCCCTGCCAGGTTCCCAAGAGGAGCTTCCCCTTGGATACGATAATCGTGAGGGACGGCCCCAGGAGGGTGGTTTTGGCATGGGCCGCGGAATTTCCCTCCCGGTGGCGGAACTCCGGGCGATCCGGGGAAAGGGCGTTCAGGGCGTGTTGCAGGTCCAGGACAACGGCGGGATCGGTGTTTTCGTTAAGCGTTACCGCCGCCGTGGTATGGGGAACAAAGAGGACGCAGATACCCTCCCTTATGCCGGAACCGGCGACTATCCCTTGAACATCCCCGGTGATATTAATCCAATCTTGTGGATGACGGGTTTCAACCGTAAGGCTTGCTAGGCTTGTCATACCGTTCTATAAAACCACATTTTTAGGAGAAAGTCTTCCCTTCCCCAGGGAAATGCCGGTTAATTCAAAGGGGTCAAAAAGGGCAGCGCTGATTGCGGACCGAAGGTCCGATGTCAAGTTAATCAGCGCTGCCCTGGCATAACAGGCGCCAAATAAAAAACCCGGCCCTCCGGGGCCGGGCGTTGTTAGACGGCGGCTTTACGGGCCGCCCCCTTGCTTATTTTTTTAACTTCTTCGTGCCTATATCCGCCACATTATAATTGGAGTGGTAGAATATGGGGAGACAATAGGCGCCGCCGGCTGTCCCTTCGGGTTTTTCCGCCATACCGACAAAATAGTAATCCTTAATTTTGTCAGTATCCACCAGGAAGCGGTAGTTATTGCCATAGGGGGGATCAATTGTGGGGGGATTGCAATAACCCCTGGTTCTGCCGTCCCCTTCAACAAAGAAGACATAGTACCTTCCCTTGGGAACCGTTATATCCATGAAACTGTTCTTGAGTCCGCTGCCCAGAGTTATGTTCAAAACATCTGGATTGTCTTTAATAAAGGGCAAGTTTATGAAGCTGTCGTTTTTTTTGCTGTCATAATAGGTGTTGTACTGCTTGGTCGCCCACGCCTCGGCGGTGTGCCCGGTCAAATACAGGTCTTCGGAATATGCATTATTGGTGGGCACAAACACCACCCGTTTAAGGGTATCGGTGGTGGCCCAGTTCATAACGCGGATAACCCGCGTAGGCGGCGGCGGCGGCGGCAGTATGGTTACGGTTATGTTTTGCGTTATAGCGTTCCCGGAACTGGTATAGGCAGCCGGAAGGGTTGCCGTTACCGTTACAGTCCCCCCCGCATTCCCGGCGGTGAATACCTGGTTGCTGACCCCTGATAAGGAGCCCTTATCACCGCCGCTTACAATGCTCCACTGGATGTCATTCACGGTAATCGGCACATTGTTGATATGGGCGTTTGACGGGTTTATCGTTGCCTTCGAGGCCAGGTTGATCGAGTCGCCAGCCCCCACGGTCGCGCTGGGGGCATCCCAAGTTATACCAGTAACCTTATTGACCGGCGGAGGATCCTGGCTAAAGGTGAGGCTTATGGTAAAGGTTGTGGTAAAGGGTCCCTTACTGCTTGCGCTTCCCGCCGCGTTTGCTATGGTTGCCTTAATCATCGCGGTATCGCCGCCGGCGTTGACTCTCCCATCAACTGTTAGCACCCCATTGGTAAGGGTATAATTCCCCGTGCCGCCGCCGTTGTTCTTCTCCCACACAACCGGCGATTTTGTAGTGGCGGTGGACGGCTCAACTACCGCCACGCTGTTCAGGTTGATGCTTCCCATAACTTTGGGAGTGTTATCGTGGTTAAGCTGGGAGGCCAGGAGCGAAGGTATCCCCGAAATGCCAGTAACCGGTATAAACTCTTCCACCAGGGGCGGGTTTCTCCCCTCTATATCGCTTTGTACCAGGGTAACGGTCCGCAGGTTCTGATCCGGATTCGTGTGGTATAACTGGTTGTTAGGATCAAAACCTTTTTCAATGATGCCGATGTTCCCGTTGCCGTAGACCGTTAAGGCCGCCTTGTAATCCATGCCCTGCACTATGGGAAAGCCCGGGACGCTGAGGACGTACACGGCTGCGGAACCGCCCTTCACAATGTTCACATTATACGCCACGCTCTTATTGGCATCGTTCGCCGGGAAGACCTTCATGCCGATGATCGTCGAGGGCGTATCGGTGTTGTTATAAATAGTTACCCTTGAGCCGGTGCGGGTCCCCTTATCAACCTTGTCCTGGGTGATCACAATTTCTTTAATCTGATCATACAGGGTCCCCAGTTCTTCCACTATTACCAAGCCGTCGGTGGTTTCCAGCACAACCTGTATAAGATAGAGCTGGCCAGACTGGATGGGGAAGTCGCTGGTTCCGATTACATCCATGTTTCCGGTGCGGTTGTAGTTGACCGGTATGGGGGGCTTGAAGTCGCTCCAATGAATACCCGTTGACTTCTCCAGGCCGGGCCAGTCATAGATAGTCGTATCCACCACTATGCCGGTGCTCTGGTTGATAACCTTGATCAGGCCGGCGCCAAAGCCGGTTCCCGGGGGTATAACATCCGGGTTGCTCAAAGAATCGGTGTAGGCCAGGGTGGTTGTCTGCCCTCCCCGTATTTCCCGCGCTATGGTTAGCCCGAACAGGCTCTTACCCACGGGCTTAAACGCCACGTTTACCGTTCCAATGGGCAGGATAAAGCGTTTTGCCGGATCCCCGGCGAGCATGGAAACCTTATGTTCCGTGCCGTCGATCAGGATGGTATCGATGATCGCGCCGGTTTCGGATTTATTGGTAATCTCAAGTATGCCCTCGGTTGCCGGATCGACCACCTCTGAGGGATCGGAGTTGCCATCCTTGTCCGAGTCGTCCGGGATGGGCGGCCATTGGGTGCTTACGGCATAGGAACCGTTGGCGGTTTTATAGAAATACGCATAGAACACCCCCCCCGCGGATACGGTAACGGTCTTTTCCCAGGTTTTGGCGGCCGGCCTGCCGGGTATGGTATACTCAATCTCCATCTTCCAGTCATTGGGTCCCAGCAGTATGGACCGCTGATCCCGGTTCGCCGGTCCGGGAACCATGGTGTAGTTCGTTACGGGAAAAGCGCTCCCGTTATTTTGCCAGAAGGCGAAATCCGCCGAATCGGTGTTTATTTTGGTAAGGTTTTTGAGGATCAAAAGCCCCACGTGGCTCCGGTTTTCGTTGCTGAGGCCCACGTCGATGGAGCCTTCGCCCCCGCCGCCGGCGTCCAGGGGGTCTTGCTGGGTGTCCTGATGGTCCCTGTCGTCGTTGTTTTCGAGCGCTTCATTGTTGTCTTCCAGGACGACTTTGCCGTCGTCATTCCGGTAAAAATGAAGGTTATAGACCCCCTTGGACGGCAAGGCTTTGTGAAACGTTTGGGGGGAACCGCTGCCAAAGTCCGTACCCGTCACCCCGCTGCTCTCTGAATTGAAGCCGTCATTTTTCGGGACCGTTTCCGCGTACGCTATCGTAATCTCATAGGAATGATCATTCCCCTTAGGCTGGAGGCTGAAGGACTTTTCAAAGCCCGCCTTGGGTTTGCCCGTCTCAGACCCGACTATGCTCCCTATATCGGGGTCTTTTATTTTTATGGAGGTAATGTCCAGAGATTTGGTATGATTCTGTATGACCAGAATCGCGTTGGGCGATACCAGCGAAATGCTGGGGAGGTCGTCTGGTATCATATTCTCTGGATCAAAGCCGACTTGTCCAAGGCAGGACGCCAGCCCCAGCAGGGGCAGGATGCATCCTAACCGGTATAACAATTTCTTCATGGTCTTACTCCTTCTTTCTAACTATATCCCTTTTAGTGGTATGCTACAAGAATTATCCATTATTTTGTGAAAAAATTAGACATTTTTGGAAGAAACGGGCGGTTTCCGGCAAATCCCCCGCCGCTTTGCTGGGGCGGCAAGGCGCTGTCAACAACGTAAGAAAATAAGCGGGGGAAGCCGCGTACCCCCGGGGTACGGCCCCTGCGGCGCGCTTTGTTGCGCCGCAGCGCCCCCGCCGGAGGGCCGAAAGGCCCCCCGGTCCCCCCGCCGCCTAATAATCCGGCCTGCCCTTGCGGGACTTCTTTAAAAGTTTCCGTTGGATTGCTTTCTTTTTGCGATTCAGAATGGTGGATGGTTTCTCGTAATATTCCCGTTTTTTGTATTCCCGGATGATGCCCTCTTTCTCGACCATCCGTTTAAACCGTTTGATAGCCTTTTCCAGTACCTCGCTCTCATCAACGATGATATGCGCCAAACAAATCACCTCCTTTTTTATTGGACTGAACGTTTAGGGAAGCGCTGCTTGCATTGACGCCGGACCCTTGGCCCGCAATCAGCGCTTCCCCAGGGCAACGCTGATTAACTTGACGCCGGACCTTCGGTCCGCAATCAGCGGCTCCCGCGAACCTATGGTTCGATGCATTTGCTCATTTCATTACGCAAATACGGGTAAGATACACTGATTTCGGACTATAGTCCGCATCCCCGGTTGGATTCGGGCCGAAGGCCCGCAATCAGTGTTTCCTTAGGGCAGCGCTGATTAATTCAGACTTTTTAACAAGGTCCGCTGATTACCACTGATTACCGGTAACAAAATCCGTGTTAATCCGTGAAAATCTGCGTTAATCTGCGGGCCCTTTTGATAATGCCC
>JAITHL010000036.1 GCA_031279975.1 Treponema sp.
AAAACTCCGCCCGGCCTTGGGGTTTTGGGCAAAGCCCAAAACCCCGGGGTGGTTCCGCTACGCGGAACCACCCCGGCGGGGGCGTTGCGGGGGTAGAACCCCCGCAGAGGGGGTAGGGCGCAACCATGTTGCGCCCGTAGGGGCCGTGTCCGCAAAGCGGACACGCGACTTCCCCCTCCAGCCCATTGCAAATTTATGGCCGGGGCGCTATATTCCCTAATACTATGCGCGGAGGCAGTATGGTTAAGGATTGGGAATACGAGTCTACCATAACGTGGAACGACTATATCGACAGTGAATTATACGGGAAGTTCAATGTAAAACGGGGGCTCCGCAATGCCGACGGGACCGGCGTTTTGGTCGGCTTAACCCGGATCGGCGATGTCCACGGGTATATTATGGATGAAGGCGAGCGGGTCGCCGTGGACGGGAAGCTCTATTACCGGGGCATTGACGTGGAGGATATGGTCCACGGGGCGGAACGGGAAGGCCGCTTTGGGTTTGAGGAAGCGGTATACCTGCTCATGTCCGGGGCCTTGCCCGCCCAGGAGCAGCTTGAACGGTTCTCCCTCCTGATGGGGGAAAAACGGGCCCTGCCGCCCCATTTTGCCGAGGATTCCATCATGAAGGCCCCGTCCCGGGATGTGATGAATAAACTGGGCCGTTCGGTGTTAACCCTCTATTCCTATGATACGGACCCGGAAGACATGTCGCCGGAAAACGTGTTCCGCCAATGCATCGAGCTTATCGCCCGGTTCCCCACCATAGTGGCCTATTCGTATGTGGCGAAGAAGCATTACTACGACCATGAAAGCCTGATTATCCACCTGCCTGAGCCGTCTTGCCAAAGCGCGGAAACCTTGCTCTCCCTTATCAGGCCGGACCGGCAGTTTACCCGGCTGGAAGCGGAAATTTTGGACCTGGCCCTGGTCCTCCACGCGGAACATGGGGGGGGGAACAATTCCACCTTCGCGGTGCATCTGGTTTCCTCCGCGGAGACCGATACCTATGCCGCCATTACCGCGGGGATCAATTCCCTCAAGGGATTTAAACACGGGGGGGCTAACGCGAAGGTTATGGGCATGATGGAGGAGGTGCAACGCCAGGTGAAGCGCTGGGACGCGGAGGGGGAGGTGGCGGATTATCTGGAAGCCATCCTGAAGGGGGAGGCTTACGACTATACCGGCCTTATCTACGGCCTCGGCCACGCGGTGTATACCAAGTCCGATCCCCGGGCCGTGCTGCTGCGGGATAAGGCCGCGGTCTTGGCGGCGGAAAAGGGGCTTGGGGATGAATTTAATCTGTACCGGCTTATTGAGCGGCTTGCCCCCCAGGTGTTCAAAAAGATAAAGGGCTTGGATAAGGATATTTGTATCAACGTGGATTTTTATTCGGGTTTTGTTTACAAGATGCTGGGCATACCCCCGGAGCTGTACACCCCGCTCTTCGCGGTGAGCCGGGTGGCGGGCTGGTGCGCCCACCGCATGGAGGAGATCATCTCCGGCGGACGGATTATCCGCCCCGCGTATAAATGCGTACAGCCTAAGCATCCCTATACTCCGCTGGCTGGGCGGAAGCTGCCTTAGCGGGGGTTTTACCCCCGCTGCCCCGCCGGGGGGGCTTTAGCCCCCTGGACTCCCCGGTTCCTACTCTTCGCTTTCTTGGACCCGGAAGGCTTGGGCGGCTTTTATGACATCCTCAGCAATGCGCCCCGCGATAGGAGCGTAATGATCGAATTCCATGTTGAACGAACCGGTTCCGCTGGTGATGGACCGGAGATCAATGGAGTAGCGCAGCAGTTCCGCCTGGGGAACCTGGGCGCGGATTTCCACAATGCCCCCCACCGAATCCTGTCCGAGTATGCGGCCCCGTTTCCCTGAAAGGCCGGACATCACATCCCCCAGGTACTTCTCTTCCACAAAAACGGTGAGGTTCATGACCGGCTCCAGGAGGGACGGGGCGGCCTGGCGCATGGACTCCCGGAAGGCGTTGCGGGCGGCCAGTTTAAAGGCCAGTTCCGATGAGTCTACCGGATGTTCCTTCCCGTCTACCACCTTTACCTCCACGTCCACCACCGGGTATCCCGCCATGACGCCGTTGGCCATGCCTTCCAATACCCCCTTTTCCACCCCGGGAATATAGCCCTTGGATATGGCGCCGCCGAAAATGGCGTTGGTAAACCGGTAGTTTTCCCCCCGTCCCAGGGGGGCGATTTCCAGCGTAACCCGCCCGTACTGGCCGTGCCCGCCGGTCTGTTTCTTATGGGTGTATTCCGCCCCGGCCTTTTTGGTTATGGTTTCCCGGTAGGCCACCCGGGGCACATGGGTTTCCACCTCGATCTTCTGGTTTTGTTTGATCCGGTCCAGGATAATATTCACCTGGAGTTCCCCCATGCCGGAGATCACGGTTTCCTTGGTTTCCGTATTGTAGCTATACCGGAAGGTCCGGTCTTCCTCCGCGGCCCGGACGAGGAATTCGCCGAGCTTGTCGTCATCCTTTTTCTGCGCCGCGTTTACCGCTACCGCGTGGACCGGTTCGGGAAGCCGCAGGGGCAGGAAGCGCAGGGCGGTTTCCCCGGCGCTGAGGGTGTCGTTGGTTTTAAGGCCCGGTGATTTGGCAAGGATGCCCACATCCCCGGCGGCCAGTTCCCGAATCTCCTCCAGTTTTTTCCCCTGGCAGGTATAGAGCTTGCCGATCCGTTCCTTCTTGTTTTCCGATACATTCATGGCCTCCGAGTCAGCGCAGAGTTTGCCGCTGACAACCTTGACCCAGGAGAGTTTTCCTGAAAACTGGTCGTAGCTGGTCTTGATCACCAGGGCCGCCAGGGGCTTGTCCGGGTCCAGCGGGATGCTCCGCTGGCGGCCCTCGCTGTCAACCAGCACGTCCTGGGCGTCCACGGGGCCGGGGCATACTCCGGCGAAAAAATCGAGCAGGGGCAGGACCCCGGAATTTTTCAGGGCCGCCCCGGCGAAGGCGGGAATATAGGCGCCGGCGGCTAGGGCTTTCACCAGGCCCAGGCGCATTTCCTCCGGCGAGAGGGAGCCGTTGTTGATATAGTGTTCCATGAGGGTTTCATCCCCTTCGGCGGCGGCCTCGATAAGCCGTTCCCGGGCGGCGGCGGCGGCTTCCCGGTAGTCTTCGGGAATGGGGCCTTCCTTTTCAAGGCCCTCCCCTGGTACGAGATAGGCCTTCTCATTGAGCGTGTCAATGACCCCCTTATAACCGGGGCCTGAACCTATGGGCATGGTGAGGACCACCGGATCGGCCTTAAACTTCTCTTTAAAGTCCGCCAGGGTTTTCTGAAAATCCGCCCGTTCATCATCCATTTTGCCGATAAAAATCCCCCGGGGCTTCTTGCGGCCCTCCAGGTTGCGCCAGAGCTTGATCGTTTCGATCTGTATCCCGGCCCGGGCGTCCGCCGTTAAAAGGGCGAATTCCGCGGCCCGGAAGGCGGGAATAACATCCCCGATAAAATCCGAGGAGCCGGGGGTGTCAAAAATATTGATCTTCTGATCATTCCGTATGATATGGGCCAATGCCGCGTGGATGGAAATCTTCCGTTCAATTTCTTCAGGGCTTGAATCGCCGGTGGTTTTGCCGGATTCGACCGTTTCCGCCTTGGGGATGGCGCCTCCCGCAAAGAGCAGGCGTTCAAAAAGGGTGGTTTTACCCGTACCGCCGTGGCCGGCGACGCAGATATTTTTAATAGACCCGGTAGCATAACTCATGAAAAGTACTCCTTGATTGAGAAGGCCATACCCGTTCCGCGCCGGAGCATGACGATAATCCATAGTGGAACGGTCTTAAAGGATTGTCAAGAAAAATGTCTTTGGCTTATAGTAAAAAGTATGGATATTAGAAAAAAAGAAATCCGGGATCTGGAGGCAAAGAAACGCCGGGACTTAGATTCCATCAATAAACTATTGGAGAATCTGGGGGAATCCCTGCTGTCCCGCATGCATGAGGATGTTCCCGAATACCTTCAAAGTATCAACGCGATACAGGACGCGGAAGGGCGGATCGGCCGGGCCGAGGAGGATATACTCCGGCTTAAACATATCCGCGAGGAGCTGCGCCGCCGGGAAAAGGAACTGGCCGAAGCGCTCCGGCAGCTTGCCCTGATCCATACCCGGCTTGGGGAAGCGGCGCTTAGGACGCCGGACTACGAGGACTTTGCCGCCCCCTACCAGGAGCGCCTGAGCGCCCTCCTGCTGCGGACGCAAAACCTGGAGGAACGGCTTGAAACCCTGGAAGCCCAGGGGGGCGGGAATGTGTTTGCCTGGATAGGGAGAAATACCCAAAGCATGGTTATACGCTCCTTCTTGGGGAAGAACCGGTATAGTTTACAGCGGCTCTATGCCGAGGCGGGGGAAAAATTCGTCCAGTCCCCCCCGGAGGGACCGGGGGCTTCCGGGGAAGCCGGGGAGCTGCTCCGCGATTTTGATGCGAACCTTGAAACCCGGGAGGAAATTCAGCGGGCCTTGGGGGGCCTGCGGGAGGACCGGCGGCAGATCAACGACGCCTACAGCGCCGACGGCGGGCCGGGGAGGAAGATACAGGCCCTGCGCCGCCATATCAGCCTTGTGGAGGAACGGCTGCGGCTGCTGTACCTGGCCCGGGGCAAACAGGCGGAGGAAGCCGGGGGCGGCGGGCAGCCGGTAACGGATAACGATCAGGCGATCCTGGAAAAAGCGCGGGAGCTTCGCCAGGCCGTTGCCGGGGCAGAGCGGCAGATCGAGCGGCTTACCGCGGCCTTGGCAATTGATGAGGAGCGGGGAAAAATAGACAAGATGGAGCAATCCATTCGGGATAACCGGGACCGTATCGCCGCCGCCGAAGCGGTTATTGAAGACCTTACCCAAAAAATAGCGGACGCGAAGGACCATATACAGGAACTATCCCACTTATTATAGGAACAACGGACAACTATGGCGGTTAAAACAGGAACGGAAAAGCGGCGGGCGAAAGAGCGGGAAGGGGAGCGGGAAAACAAGGCCGCGGCATCGCCGGGAGCGGACTACGACGAATCGAAGATCAAGACCCTCTCTTCCCTAGAGCATATCCGGCTGCGGACGGGGATGTACATCGGGCGCCTGGGGGACGGCTCCAATCCAGATGACGGAATATACATCCTGCTCAAAGAAGTGATAGACAACGGCATCGATGAGTTCATCATGGGAAACGGCGAACTTATCGAGGTAACGGCGCTGGAGGACGGGGGGAACGGGGCGCCCCTGGTGAAGGTCCGGGACTACGGCCGGGGCATACCCCTGGGGAAGCTGGTGGAATGCGTCTCGGTGATCAATACCGGGGCAAAGTACAACGACGAGGTCTTTCAGTTTTCCGTGGGCCTTAACGGGGTGGGAACCAAGGCGGTAAACGCCCTGTCCTCCCATTTCCGGGTAGTGTCGATCCGGGGGGGGGCCTTCGCCGAGGCGGTTTTTACCCGGGGGGCCTTGCAAAGCGAGCGGAAGGGAACCTTTACCGGGAAAGATATGCGGAAGGACGGCACCTTCGTGGAGTTTACCCCGGATCCGGAGATATTCGGGAACTACCGCTTTAACCTGGAATTTATCGAGCGCCGCATCCTGAATTACGCCTATCTGAATAGGGGGCTTACCCTTTCGCTGAACGGCAAGGCATACCTGTCAGAGCGGGGCCTCTTCGATCTCCTGGCTGAGGAAACCGGGGAGGATGGCATCTACCCCATCGGTTACTACCGGGGGGAGCGTTTGGAATTCGCCTTTACCCATACCAACAGTTTCAACGGGGAAGCGTATTTTTCCTTTGTCAACGGCCAGTTCACCTCCGACGGGGGGACCCACCTTTCGGCCTTCAAGGAAGGGTTTTACAAGGGGGTGCAAACCTTCTATAAAAAGGATTACCGGAGCGAGGATATCCGGGAGGGATCCCTTGGGGCGGTGGCAATAAAATTGCAGAACCCGGTCTTTGAAAGCCAAACGAAAAACAAGCTGGGGAATTCGGATATCCGCGCCTGGCTGGTACAGGAAGTTAAGGGCGCGGTGGAGGACTGGCTCCACAAGAACGGCGAGGCCGCCAAGGTTCTGGAACAGAAGATCATCGCCAATGAAAAACTGCGGACCGAACTCAATACGGTTAAAAAAGAAGCCCGGGAGGCGGCTAAGAAGATCGCCTTGAAAATTCCCAAACTCAAGGACTGCAAATACCACCTTGGGGAGGACGGCGAAAAAGGGGAGGGGGCCACGATCTTCATCACCGAGGGGGATTCCGCCGCGGGTTCCATGGTCTCCAGCCGGGACGTGATGACCCAGGCTATTTTCGCCCTCCGGGGCAAGGTGGAGAACATGCTGGGCAAGAAGCGGGCGGCGATCTACAAAAATGAGGAGCTCTACAACATGATGATGGCCCTGGGGATAGAAAACGATGTGTCCGGCCTCCGGTATGGGCGCATTGTCATCGCCACCGACGCGGATTTTGACGGGTTTCATATCCGGAACCTGCTGCTCACCTTTTTTCTTTCCTATTTTGAGGAACTGGTAACCGCGGGCCGGGTCTATATTTTGGAAACCCCCCTATTCCGGGTGCGGACGAAAAAGGAGGCCCGGTACTGCTATACCGGGAAGGAACGGGACGAGGCGGTGCGGGCCCTCGGCGTCCAGAGCGAGGTTACCCGCTTTAAGGGCCTGGGGGAGATCAACCCCAAGGAATTCGGCCAGTTTATCGGGGCGGACATGCGGTTGGTTCCCGTAACGGTCAACACCCTCAAGGCGATTCCCCCGGTGCTGAACTTCTATATGGGCAAGAATACCCCGGAACGCCGGGAGTATATTATGAAGAACCTGATGAACAACGCGGGATGATCCGGTAGAGCGGCGGGCGGCAAGCAACCGGACCGTTCCGGCTGTTTTGAAGCCGCTTGCGCGGCAATCGCGCCGAAGGCGCGCTGTCAGGGCCGGCAACACGGCTGCCCCGGCGGCTGGCCTAGGCGGACGGAATACCGATCCCCCGCAGGGGGCGTTCCCAGCGAAGCTGGGGCGCGCAAACAGTCCTTGCGCCCTAAAATTGGTTGGAAAATATTGTATAAAAATGATCCTCTCCCAAAACTCTGTCAAGTAAAGACATGAAGGTATTTTAACACGGCCAGGCAAAGGACGGCAGAAAAAAGGACAAACGAAACTTTCATGCAGCCTTTTACGGAGGCCGGTCCCCACTGTCAACAACATAAGAAATGAGGAGGGGGAAGTTGCGTATCCTCCTGGGGTACGAACCCTACGGCGCGCTTCGTTGCGCTGTACCCCCAACGGAGGCTGCCAAAGCCCCGCCGGAGGGCTTCGGTCCTCCCTTATAAGCGTAGGGGCGCCGGCATTATCAAAAGGGTCCACGGAGAACCTATGATTTAGATTATCGGGAGAACGTGGTACTCTGGCCTGACGGGGCCAGGGAAGGTCAGCCCCTTGCGGGGCTAATTATAAGAGGTGGAAGGCTGATCCG
>JAITHL010000075.1 GCA_031279975.1 Treponema sp.
CCCGGTTATTTCGGTTGATACCAAGAAGAAAGAGGTACTGGGAGGCTATAAAAACGGGGGAAAAGAGTGGTACAAGAAGGGGGAAGGCCCCGCGGCGGCGGACCATGATTTCGTTCCCCCCGATGCGCCCCGCGTCTTTATACTTTATTACACGCAGCCTAAATTTTTTATCGTATGCCATTCTTTATTATACCTTTTGTTTTAACTAATTGCAAGTAGATTTACTATACATGGCTATAAGGAGATCGTTCCATTACAAAGCAGCAAGTAATGACGCTGTCATTTGAAGTGAAGAACATCCCTGAAAGCGCGGCAGTGAACGTAAGCTCGCGGGAACAGGATAAGGACAATGAACACGGCCATATACGCGATCTGACCGGGGGTGTAAAGGACGGCTGGGTGGGGATACCGTGGAAAGCGGTCTATACGGAAGACAACGATGATAGCGCCAGCGCCAAGAAATATGACGATATTTTCGCCGCTCCCATGCCCTCTCAGCGGGGGATCCGCTCCTACTGAGAGGGCATGGGCTCCCCAGACCCCCCGTTTATAGTCCCGCTAGTAAGTTCCTGCCTAGTGTTTCTCAAAGAAGTCCACCAGCTTTTCACGGTCCGGGATAATAAAGCGTGAGTTTTTAACCAGGAGCAGCCCGGCGCTGGTGAGGGCCTTAATCTGGCGGGATACGGTCTCCCGCTGGGAGCCGAGAAATTCCGCCAGGGTAGTAATGGTAAGATCAAAGTTGATTTCGATTCCCTGTTCTGTTTTTACGCCGTGGTCGCGGGAGAGCTTCCAGAGCTTGGCGGCGATGCGCCGGTCTCCCCGCAGATTGTTCGAGGTGTTTTTCATCAGGTGATAGAGGCGGCGGATTTTCATAGCCATCGAATCAATAAGGGCCTTACTGAGCGCGCCGTCCATAGCGCAGGCCCTGATGAAGGCGCTCTTTTTTATGCACAGCAACGTTGAGTCCCGCAGGGGCTCGGCGTTGACGGAAGCGCCCTTGTTGTCCAAAATTGTTTCATTCAGGAGGTCCCCCGCTCCGTAGATGAACACGCCCCGTTTTTCATTATTGGTACTCATTTTATAGAGGGATACGGTCCCGTCAATCACGCCGTACAGGAATGGAACCTCATCCTTGTCAAAGAAGACCTGCGCGCCTTTCTTGTAGTTCCGTATTGCCGCGTCCATGGCAAGGGCATCCCGGGCCGCGGGTGAAGCCGCCGCGGTTACGGTAATTCTGGCAAGCGCTGTTTGAACGGTCATGGAGCATACCCCGGCTGTGGGAAGGGCAAAAAAAACCGTTCCGGCGGATGCCGGAACGGCGCCTTCCCGGCGGCCTCCTGGAATACGGCGCGGACGCGGGATTCCAGGATCGAATCAGGCGGCCTTGCGCTTTATTGCAGAAGCTGGAGAACCGTTTGACTCCTCTGATTGGCCTGGGCCAGCATCGCGGTACCGGCCTGGTTGAGGATTTGATTCTTGGTGTAAGTAACCATCTCGTTTGCCATATTGGTATCCCGGACGCGAGATTCAGAGGCTTGCAGATTTTCGGCCCCAATATCAATGCCGCGGATCGCGTGTTCCAAGCGGTTTTGATACGCGCCGAAATCGGCCCTTTGTTTGTTAATTCTCTTCAGCGCTTCGTCGAGGGTTCCAATGGCACGGTTGGCACTGTCCGGATCGGACAGGGAAAGAATAGTATCGTCGCCCACATCCCGGACCCCAAGGCCCTTAGCGGTCATGGTGCCGATAAACACCCGTTCCCGCTGGTCCATATTGGCGCCAATGTGGAACCACATGGAAGCGGTTACCACATTCTGGCCGGCTTCGCGGGCAAACCGGCCCGTTAAAAGATTCATGCCGTTAAACTGGGCATGGGAGGCGATCCGATCTACCTCATCAATCAAAGCGGAAACTTCGATCTGGACATATACCCGGTCTTCGTCGGTATAGATACCGTTGGCCGACTGAACCGCCAATTCACGAAGGCGGTGGGCTATATCCTGCGTTTCCTGGAGATAACCCTCGGCGGTTTGAATGAACGAAATGCCGTTCTGGGCGTTGGTAGACGCCTTGTTTAAACCGCGGATCTGGGCTCTCATTTTTTCGGAAACAGCCAGACCGGAAGCATCATCGCCAGCGCGGTTAATGCGTAAGCCGCTGGACAGTTTCTCCATGTTTTTATCCAGATAGGACTGGGTAACTTTAAGAGACCGGTCAGCAAACATCGCGCTGAGGTTGTGATTAATAATCATAAATCTTCACTCCTTTGGCAATTTCGGCGCACCGCCGCCCCTTTGACGGCTTACGGCGCCGCGGCATCCTTGCCGGGGAATTTCCCCACTATTAAAATTGTGCCTAGAACCCTCGGCCCCGCCCATTACCGGAAGGGGCAGAGGATGCCTGAACGCCGTCCCGGAGGCCCAACGAGCGCATGACGGCATTCATCTTTTTTCACTATCGGACTTTCCCGGTCAGAGCTTGAGGAAAATTTTAGAAAGAGGGAAGCCCCGCCGGCAGCGGATGTATTACCGGAAAATTATGCTGATTGGTTTCGCGTTGTTTTTTCTTGTTAGGCATTATTTCCAATAATTCGCGCTTGTGTTTTGCGTTAAGCGGCGCCGCCACCCTAAGCGCCGATCCCTCTGAACCGGCAGGGCCGTATGCCCGCTGTCAACAACCTAAGGAATCTCCCCCTCAACAATTCGATTTATGGTTGTGGTGAAACCGCGCTTTTCGGGAGCTTTCTTTCCGGGGAACCTCCCGGTCCCCCCTTAGGTTGTTGACTGGGGCTTTTGCCCCAGGGCCAGCGCACTATGATTTTTAATTCCTTATAACATAAGGAATTAGCTTACATGCATTTTTCAGGGCTGAAATCGTAATTCGTTACAGCATAACGAGTTAGCATGCATAGCGCTCCGGCCCTGTGATACCCTTGCATTAATCAGCGCTTCCCGGTAAAAAGGGGTTATGCCGGATAAGGCGGTCCCCCAATATTTGAGCGGCCAGGGCCTCGCAATAGGCCTTGCTGAAACCGCCCCCCCGGAGTTTCCGCCCATGCCTTGCCGCAAGCCCGGCGGGATACTCATGGAGCGGATACGCCTGGAAGCCCGTATAGTTCCGCTCATAGTGGGTTACTATGGGTATTACGCCGTAGTCTTCTATAGAAACGCCCCCGCCTTCACGGGGCGGGAGTTTCTTAATCTTCACATAGGCCAAACCGCCGAGCAGGGTGGGGTCCTGGGTCTGGGCGGAAATACAATTTCCCAGGGAATAGAAACAGAGCATGGTCTTCCCGCCAGGCCGGGGGATGAGGCTGATGCCCTGCAAGACATGAGGATGGTGGCCGATGACCAGATCAACCTGCCGTTCCGCCAGAAACGCGGCGAGCCGTTCCTGGGCCGGATCAGGGCTGCTTTGGTATTCATTGCCCCAGTGCATGGAAACTACTAGGAAATCGCAGCGCTTCCGCAGTGCGTCGATTTCCTGGGACATGATCGCGGTATTGGTTAGGGAAATCAGATAGGGCTTATCCCGGGGAAGGGGTATGCCGTTGGTTCCATAGGTATAGGCCAAAAATCCGATGGTAATATGGTTCTTTTCGATAATGACCTGCCCTTCCTGCCGCGCCAGGGAGGATTGGTGGATGCCCAGGCAGGCGATGTTTGGCAGAGCGTCCCAATAGGCGCGGGTAGCTAAAACGCCCGCCTCCCCCATATCCATACTGTGGTTGTTCGCGTGGTTTATCACATCAAAGCCCGCGTCCGCCAGGGCCGCGCCAAGTTCCTGGGGGCTGTTGAACCGGGGATAGCCGGAATAGCCGAAGGATTCGCCGGCCAGCGGGGTTTCCTGGTTGATAAAAGCAATATCCGCCGCTTCGATATAGGGTCTGATCCCCGCATAGAGGGGGGCAAAATGGTAAACCGTATCCCGCAGCACGGATTGATAAATTTCCTTATGAATCAGATTATCCCCCGCCGCGGCCAGGGTCGCATAGCTGGGCGGCGGCTCCGGTTCCGGCGGCGGATCGGGCAGGGGCTCGGCTAAGGGCCGCGGGTCCTGGGGGGGCGGCGCTGGAGCAAGGCCGCTGGATTTTGAGAGGTCCGCGCAGGAGAAGGACAGGAAGATCCCTGAAAGGGCCAGGAGCCGTCTGAGCAGCCGCGTAAGGGGATTTTGCAAGGTTCCTCCTCAATCCAGGAGAGTATAGCGCGGAAAGCGCCGGATAACAACGCCACGAATTGCCTAAAAAGTTTTCTAGCCGAAAAGGGGTTAATGACTAATAACCAAAACCTAGCCGAAATCAAACCGCCTCCGCTTCCATGGCGGGCTCGCGGCAACCGTCTTCAGTGTAAACTTTCCCGCGG
>JAITHL010000143.1 GCA_031279975.1 Treponema sp.
ATCAAAGTAGCTGCAAAAATCCCGATTTATGGGCTCCTTTGGGGAGTTTGCAGGGTAAAAAACGCGCTTTTGCGCGTTTTCTGGGGTTGGATGGCGCAAAGCGCCACAAACTCCTAGGAACCGCTGATTAACTTGGCGCCGGACCTCCGGTCCGCAATCAGCGGTTCCCGGATTTCTGGGCCAGAACCATGAGCAGTGCGACGTCTCCCTGGCGTACTCCGGGGATTCGAGCCGCCTGGCCGACCGTAAGGGGGCGCGTTTGCCGGAGCTTTTCCCGGGATTCGGCGGAAAGCCCCAGGAGGGCGTCATAGTCCAGCCCGGCATCCAGCTTAATGGCGTCCAACTTGGCGGAACGGGCCGCGGCCCGTTTTTCCTTTTCGATATACCCGGCGTATTTAATATCCAAGGCCGCCCCCTCAAGCCACTCGGCGGGATGGCGCGCCAGTTCCGGCGCATAGGGAAACAGATCCGCCAGGGTGATAGCCGAATCGGTCAAGGCCCGCTCCAGGGATGCCCCGCTATGGGAGAACAGGCGGTTAGGCGCGGCGGAACGCTCCAATTCCGCCCTGCCCGGAATGCGGCGGCTGCGCAGGAGTTCCTGGATTTCTTCCCGGACCCTTGTCTTCCGTTGGAACCGTTCCCACCGCTCCGCATCCACCAGGCCCAGTTCCCGCCCTTTGGGGCTTAAACGGATATCCGCCGTATCATGCCGCAGGATCAGCCGGTATTCCGCCCGGCTGGTGAACATCCGGTAGGGTTCCCTGGTTCCCAGGGTGGTAAGATCATCCACCAGCACCCCGATATAGGCCTCAGCGCGGCCAAGCGTCAGGGGCGGCTCCCCCCGGAGCAGCTGGACCGCGTTGATCCCCGCCATGATTCCCTGGGCCGCCGCTTCTTCATAGCCGGAACTCCCGTTGGTCTGGCCCGCGGTAAAGAAAGAGCGCAGCCGTTTAGACTCCAAACTTGGATAGAGGTCCTGGGGGTCCAGATAATCATACTCCACCGCATAGGCGGGCCGGACCATCCGGGCTTCCTCCAGACCCGGAATGGTGCGCAGAAAGGCCGCCTGTACATCCTCAGGCAGGGAGCTGGATGCCCCGTTCAGGTATACCTCATTGGTATCCAGGCCCTCTGGTTCGATAAAGATATGATGCCGGTCCCGTTCAGGGAAGCGGACCACCTTGTCCTCGATGGACGGGCAGTACCGGGGGCCGGCGCCGGTAATTTTACCCCCATACAGGGGGGAACGGTGGATATTCCGCCGGATGATCGCATGGGTATGACCGGTGGTATAGGTGATCCAACAGGGAATTGAAGGCCGGTCCAGGAAGGCCCCGGGAGGCGTATCAAATGAGAAGGGAACCGGCGGCTCCCCCTCCTGGCGTTCCAGCCGGGAATAGTCCACCGTGTTTCCGGCAATACGGGCGGGGGTTCCGGTCTTGAGCCGTCCCATGGGAAACCCCTGGCGCCGCAGGGCCGCTCCCAGGCCCTCCGCCGCCGCTTCGCCCAGCCGTCCCTGGGGCGCGTCGTAATCGCCGATAAATATCCGGCCTTCCATAAAAGTGCCGGCGCTGAGGATCACGGTCCGTCCGCTAATCCGGTGGCCTCGCTGGGTTGTTACCCCCAGAACCTGGGGGACCGGCCCGTCGCTGGAAATAATGAGGCCGCATACGGCGTCCATGAAAATAGTAAGGCCCCGCTGGGCTTCCAAGGCTGAACGGGCCGCCGCCTGGTAGACCGCCTTATCGGCCTGCGCCCGGGGCGCTTGAACCGCGGGGCCCCGGGAGCGGTTAAGCACCCGGTATTGGATCATCGCCCTATCGATGAGTTTTCCCATTTCGCCGCCCAGGGCGTCCACCTCCCGGACCAGGTTCCCCTTGGACAGCCCGCCGACCGCGGGGTTGCAGGAAAGGGCGCCGATCCGGTCGGGGTTTTGGGTGATGAGCAGCACGGAAACGCCGAGCCGGGCCGCCGCCAAGGACGCTTCGATTCCCGCGTGGCCGCCGCCTATCACAATACAGTCATAGTCCATGGGGCTATAGTACCGCAAGTTTGACCCTTTGAAAACGCGGCCCCGCCCGGCGTTTTGTCCGGCTCAAACATATTTCCCGATTATCCCATCCACATCGGCGACATTAAAAGAAATATCGCTCTGCCATTCGCCGTATTCCTTGAGGGAATTGACGGCTTGTATCCATTCTTCAAGGGCGGCGCGTTTCGCCTTTGCCTGGGGGCTGTCCTGTCCTTTGGTTTCCAAAACAAGGGTTTTGCCGTTGTCAAGTTTTATGAGGAAGTCGGGGTAGTAATAATGGGGGCCGCCTTCATACATGTAGAGTATCGCAAAATCAAGATGGTCGTTTTTCGCAAAGGCCCTTACGCAAGGGTTGTGTTCGATCTTGTAGGCTTCGGTGATTTCCCAGGTACTGTCGTAGACGCAATGGCTAATGTGGGATTTTGCGAGGGGCTCCCGGTATTTCGATGTCCACCAGGCAGGCATATTTCCGGTGGAACGGTTTTTGCGGCGGGGGTCAAAAACGGGGACTAAGCGTTCCGTCTCCTGCAATGTGATAAACTTGCAAAGATGTTCAACAATACGGTTCATGTTGAGCATATACATGAGCTTGATTTTGAGCGGGTCCCCCGCGATAAACAGCGCCGGTTCTATGCTGATGCGGCCGGAAGCAAGATAGCGTTCCACCCAGCGGAAAACCTGTCCAATTAAGGCATAGCCGGTCCCTTTTTCTTTCCAGTCTGCCTGTAACAATTCATAGACCTGGGCGGTGGTCTTGAATAGTATCTCCTGCATACGCAGGCGCTTTTCCAGCTTCTCAAGATCGATTTGGGTCAATTTGGTAAAATCGGGCTTGCCGTCAAGGAAGGGGGCAAGTTCGGCGCTGATGCGGGTTTGGCCTGCGTCAAGGGTTAACGGATCGATTTTGGAAATATCAACATGGAGGCGGGGATCGATTGCGTGGTCAACACGAATGATATTGGGCCAGGTGATTTCATACCGGGCATTATCGGGGTTCACGGAAACCTGAAACTTGGGTTTTTTGGGTTTGCCGGTGCCGGTACCGTCCCCTTCGTGGGGAAGGAACGAAAAGGGTATGCCGAAAACATTGACATACTCCGGGGCAAACAAGCCGTTATCCTCTACTTCGTATGAGGAACGGCGGAGCCCCCGGCCTACGACCTGTTCGCATAAGAGTTGGCTGGAAAAAGAGCGCAGCCCCAGGATATGGGTAACGGTTTTAGCGTCCCAGCCTTCGGTAAGCATACCCACGGAAATGACGTTACGGATTTGTTCGCCCCGTTTGCCTCTTTGCCCCACGGTCCCTACCGTTTCGCGCAGGAGGGCGGCCTGGTCCTTTTTGGAGATTTTTTTACCGCCTTCGGTGTCTGTTTCGGTTTCACCGGAGGGAGCGATGTCAACTTCAACATTTTCCGTTTCGGCTTTTTCAAGGGTTTTGGAGTCTATGTGAATAATGTAATCAGGATCGCATAGTTCTTCTGCGCTTACCCGCCTATGTTCAAAAGCGTATTTAATCCGGGCGGCGGTCTCGGTGCGGTTGGCAACGGTTATCATTACCGGCGGGACTTCGGAGCCGTCTGCCTTCCATGTTTTATAGGTTTCAAGCCAGTCCGCGCCCAATAGGTTGTATGCCTGAATGACGAGGTCCGGCAGCGGGGTTTCGCTCTTTGCCGCCCGGTTGACGTTATCT
>JAITHL010000178.1 GCA_031279975.1 Treponema sp.
CGCTGATTAACTTGACGCTAATCAGCGTTACCCTCTGCATTTGCTCATTTCATTACGCAAATGCGGGTAAGATACACTGATTAAATCCTCGATTGGATTTAATCAGTGTTTCCCTAGAACTCAAAGAGGGGAAGCTGGCATCCCGCGCCGTCTTGGTCCGCCAGAAGCCGGCCTATTCGTTTCGGGTCCTCCAGGCGGTCCAAGCAGGCCCCGGAAAGGGTGATAAAATACCGGGCCCGCTTGAGCGCCACCCCCAGGCGGCGGAGCAGGTCGAATCGCAGGGTCCGGGAACGCCGCGCTTCGAGGATGCGCCGGGCGGACTTGGCCCCAATGCCCGGCACCCGCAGGAGTTCCTCATAGTCCGCCCGGACAAGCTCCACGGGGAAACGCTCCGGATGCCTGAGCGCCCAGGCGGTCTTGGGGTCCAGACGGGCGTCCAAATAGGGGGCCTCCAGAATCTCCTCCGGGCTAAAATGGTAGAACCGGAACAGCCAGTCCGCCTGGTAAAGCCGGTGTTCCCGGACTAAAAGCGTCCGGGGGGGAACGGCGCCCCCGGCGCTTCCGGCGGCGCCGGCAACCGGGATAAAGGCCGAGTAGTACACCCGCCGGAGGGAAAACTTGCGGTACAGCGCGCCCGCCAGGGCGATGATCTGCCGGTCGTCCTCGGCGGAGGCCCCTACAATAAGCTGGGTGCTCTGGCCCGCCGGGGCAAAGGGCGGAACAGCCCGCATACGCCGGCGGTCTTCCTCCAGTTCTCTGCCGGTCCGGCATACCTCCCCCATGGCCCCCAGTATCTGCTTCCCGGATTTCTGGGGGGCCAGGGTTTGCAGGCTCTTTTCCGTGGGAAGCTCGATGTTGGCGCTCAACCGGTCGGCCCAGCGGCCCGCCTCCCGGATATGCGCCGCCCCCGCGCCGGGAATGAGCTTGAGGTGTATGTAGCCCCCAAAGCCCGCGCTGGTCCGCAGCCGCTTTGCCGCGGCAATGAGCCGTTCCATCACGGCATCGGGATCGCTAAAGACCCCGGAAGAAAGGAAAAGTCCTTCTATATAATTGCGGCGGTAAAACGCGCAGGTTAGGTCCACCAGTTCATCAAGGGTAAAGGAAGCCCGGGGGGTATCCGCCGAAGCGCGGTTTGCGCAGTAGGCGCAGTCAAAGCGGCACGAGTTGGAATAGAGCACCTTGAGCAGGCTGACGCAGCGCCCGTCCGCGGTCCAGCTATGGCACACCCCGGCGGGCAGGTCAGCGGCGGAGCGCCTCGGCGTTCCGCCAGAGGCGCAGGACGCATCGTAGCGGGCCGAGGCGGCCAGTATGGCGAGTTTTTCTCCCAAGTCCATACCCATACTATACTGCCGTTAAGGAATGTGTACAAGAACCGCCCGGGGCGTCAGGGCCAGTTCAATCGCTTGCGCGGGACGGGGGCGCCGCCCCCGGAACCCCCGCTGGGAGGCCGAAAGGCCCCCCAGACCCCCCTTAAAAAGTTTATATACGCTGGCCCTGACCGGGACGTTGCATAAGGCGGGCCTTCCCGGTACACTGGCCCCATGGCGGGAAACAGTTTCGGCGTTCTCTTTCGCGTTACCACCTTCGGCGAGTCCCACGGCCCGGCTGTGGGCTGCATCGTTGACGGCTGCCCCGCCGGGCTGTCCCTGGGGGAAGAAGCTATTGACCGGGAACTGCGCCGCCGCCGGCCCGGCGGAGGCGGCCCCCAGAGCGCGCGCCGGGAGGAGGACAAGGCGGAACTGCTTTCAGGGGTTTTTGAGGGCAAAACCCTGGGGACCCCCATCGCTATTATGGCGCGGAACCAGGACCAGCGTTCCGATGATTATGAGGAACTGCGGGATATATACCGGCCCGGCCACGCGGACTGGACCTGGGAGGCCAAGTACGGGATTCGGGACCACCGGGGCGGGGGAAGAAGCTCAGGCCGGGAAACCCTGGGACGGGTCGCCGGTGGCGCGGTTGCCAAAACCTTACTCGCCGGCTTTGGAATCCGCATACAGGGCTGGACCGCCGCGGCCGCGGGGGTAGCCGCGCCGCTTCCGGGGGAAGCGGGCTTTGACCTGGATGCGGCGGAGCAAAATCCCCTGCGTATGCCCCACCGGGAAATCGCGGAACAGGCCCTGGCAAAAGTGGAAGCGCTCCGCGCCCAGGGAGACAGCGCCGGAGGCATTGTGGCCTGTTCGGTACACGGCCTGCCTCCGGGCCTGGGGGAGCCGGTTTTCGGCAAACTAGACGCCCTCCTTGCGGCGGCCATGCTTTCCATCGGCGCGGCAAAGGGCGTGGAATTCGGCGCCGGGTTTGCGGCGGCGGCGGCGGCGGGTTCCCAGCAGAACGACCGCACCCTGCGCTGGAGCGCCGGTTCAGGCGGCGATGCTTTACCCCTCCCGCCTGGAACGCCGGCCCTGCGGTACGAAACCAACCGGGCCGGGGGGATGCTGGGGGGCATAGCCACCGGGATGCCCTTAGCCTTCCGCGTTGCCTTTAAGCCAACGCCCTCCATTGCCCAGAGCCAGCAATGCGCGGACCGCCGGGGCCTGGTACGGGAGTTCGCCGTGCCAGGCCGCCATGACGGGTGCGTTTGCCCGCGGGCGGTTCCGGTTGTCGAAGCCATGACCGCCCTGGTTTTGGCGGACCTGCTCCTGCTCCACCGGAGCAGCCGGATAACGAGCCCGGAGGGCTACCCCTTTCGGATATAGAGGGGGATGGAAGCCAGTTCCTTCTCATCGATATAAAGGACAAAATTCACCACCCCGTTACGCTTAAATTGCAGATTGGAGATGGTAAAAACCAGGTGGGATACGGCGGTCGCGTTTCCCATGCCGTTCACCGCGATATTGCCGTTGATGGTTTCCATGCGCATTTCGCCGGCCAGGTCCCGGGTTTCAATGCGGAACTGATGGGTCGAGAATTCCCAGAGGTCAAAGCGGATGCGGATAACCACCGAAAGCAGGGGGTGTATACAGGGAAAATTCCGGGAAATAATGGTATCAAAGGTTCCCACTATGGTAAGTTTTCCGCCGTTTTCCTGGGCAAAATCACAGAAGGTAAAGATTTCAACTTTCATTGAGGGCATCCTAAGACGCGGCGCGTCATGTTGTTTTTCCCCGCATAACCTGATTTATTTTCCGGACCAGCGAAAGATACACCCCCAGCCCCGCAAGGGTAAACAGGACGACCGCCCCAAGCTGCCAGAACACCTGGTATTTGATAAACCGGGCGATGTTATCCCCTTCGAGATCGCAACCCACTATACCCACCACCTCGCCGGAGGAATTTATGATGGGCCCATAGGTGGATATGAGTATACCCCACCGCTGGGAAGCGTCAACCTTGCCGAGCTGGGGTTCCTTGGCGGAGGCGGCGGCAAAAAAAGCATCCTCATAGGTTGAAACGTCCTCCAACGCGCCCAGGGGGGAAAAGTCCTCCCCATGGGATTCGTCGCCGCCGTCGATGATAAACCGGTAGGTATACTGGTCCACCGGCGCCATGGTATAGAGATGCCGGACATTGGCTTCTTTTTTCAGCGCGTAGAGCCGCTCCCGGGTTTGGGTATAATAGGGGCTTTCAGCATCCAGGGACTGGGCAAGCGCTTCAAAGGCATCCCCGTCTATGAGGTTCATGGCGCGGACAAGGGCGGGAAGGCTCAACTGGGAAGCGACATACCGGGTTATGACGGAAACTTGAATCACGGAGGTAATAATAAATACCCCAAAGATAGACACAAAGAAAAAAACAAAAAAGAGGGTAAGCCGGAATTTAAGGGACCCCTTGGCGGCCTCGATCTCCTCTAATTGTTTGGCTACGGTACTGATTTCCACGGCGGCGCTCCCGCTGTTTAGGATGCCTGGGTCTCGGCCATCGATAACTCCAGGGGAATATAGATATTGAAAGCCGTTCCCTTCCCCGGCTCGGTCTGTAGTTTAATGGATCCCCGCAGGTCCCGTATCCGCTCTTTCACCAGGTTAAGGCCGACGCCCCGTCCGGCGTGTTCATTGGCGGTTTCGGCGGTGCTAAAGCCCGCGGAAAAGATCACCTGGAGCAGTTGGTTCCTATCCGCGGCGTTTCCATTGGGCAGGAGGTTCAGCCGCCCGGCCTTTTCCCGTATCTTGTCAAAATTGAGCCCCTTCCCGTCATCAATAAGTTTGAGGTGTATCATCCGGTTTTCCTGGTACTTCATCGAAAGTTTGACCAGGCCCTCCGGGTCCTTGCCCAGGGCTTCCCGCTCTTTGGGATGCTCAATGCCGTGGAACACCGCGTTCCGAACCAGTTGGGTAAGGACCTCCTTGATAACCCGGCGGGGGCCGTATTCCAGTATGATCCCATCCAGGGCTTCCACCTCAAAACGCGCCTTTTTCTCCAGGGCCGCGGCGGCCTTGGCGCAAGCCTTGGTCAGGGTTTCGATCAGGACGTACCGGTCCTGCCGCCGGCTGTCCCCGGCCTTAAAGGATTGTATCTTTGCCAGGGTTTCTCGGAATTTGTCCTTTTCCCGCATGATATTTTCCAGCTCCACCGTAATATGGAGGACCTCTTCAAAGCCGATATCCTCCTGATCCTGGAGTTTCTTGATCTTGCTTTCCAACTGGTGCAGCTTCCCGCTGAAATTCTCCAGCCCCAGGATCAGGGCGTTGGACTTAACCGCGTGGACCGCCTGGTATATCCGTATCATCGCCTGATGGACGGACAGGGACCGGTCCTTGAGTATCCGGTTAATCAGATCGAATTCATACTCCATATCCTCGATAAAATCGCTGAAAACCCGGGGCTCCACATTAACAACCTGGAACAGGGCCCGCATTTCCTCATCCCGTTTATCGGCCTCCGCCGCAAGCTGCCGTTGGAGTTCCACCTCCGCGGTAATATCCGTTACGGTTCCCAGGATAAAGTATTCATTATGCCCCCGGTCCACCGGGGCGAAACTGGTCCGGACGTTTTTCTCGGTTTCAAAATTATCATTGAAAAAGACAAATTCAGCGATGGGGTTGATCTCCTCCAGCATTTTATTGTCAAAGGACCGGTTGATAACCATAGTAAAGTAATCCCGCAGGGTTTCCCGTTCCTGGGCCTTTAAGGACGAGGCTAGGAGATCGGTAAATTGCACCCCCTGGAGCTGCTCCATCTCCAGCACCGTTTCCAATGCCTTGGAATAGGCGGGCTGTATGGTAAAATCATGATCCAAGAGGAATACGCCGGTTTTTAAGTTATCCTTCATGGCGGTTATTTCATCCCGCTCGGCTTGCAGCTCCCGGGCGAGCCGGCTGAGATGCCGGTCCTTGATGATCCGGTTCTGTTCATACACCACCGACAGGAGGGTGATGAGACCGTAGACCCCCAGAAACCGGGCGGCTATGGCCGGACTGTAGTTCATCATCGCCAGGCCGGGGATCAGGGTTGCCATGAGCATGGCGCAGAAGAGGAGCGTGGCGAGTATCATGCCCCATTGGAGGCCCAGGACGAAAATGGTAAGTATGGGATAGGAAAAGACCCAGAGGGCCGCAAAGCCCCGGACATCCCCGGAAAAAATAAACACGCCGTTCAGGACGCCGAAGGCCGCCAGCATCAGAGAGCCGCCAGCGGCGAAGGGAAGTTTGGTCCGCAGGATCAGGATGGTAATAACGCAGAACAGGGCGACCAGGCAGTCGGATGCCCCCCGGACCAGATTGCCCTGGATCATGACGGATATGCCGAACCCGGTGAGGGTAAGGGACCCGGCGGCTAAGGCAATGTTGAAGAGGCTGTACCGGATCAGTTCATCCGTATCCAGATCATGGGCTTCCAGCTTTTTCCATTTCCCGGAGAAAATAAAATTATAGAGCAGGTCCCGGGCCGCGATCATCAGGAGCCCTTAACCGGCTCGATTGCCACCGACAGGATAAACATAGCGTGTTCCAGCACATCAAAGGGAATGCAGATGATCCGGGCCTGGGTGTTGGGCCATTTTATCGCGTGCCCCTTCCCCTGTACAATGGTAGGCAGGGAAATCACCAGCCGGAATGCCTCTTCCAGCCCTTTCTTGGCGTTCCCGGCTATGATATTCACGATTTCCCCAATAGCGTCCACCACTTCCTCATCAATATCCTTATGAACGGTATTGGTCAGCATATCCGTCAAGGTAATCACCAGGTCTTTTTTCATGGAGATAACCACCGCTCCACGGGCTTCTCCGGTAAGCCCGATGACCGCGGAAATATCCCATTCGTTAATGGAATCCTTGCCAGCGATATAGGGACGGCCTACCCGGAGTTCGGCCCCCACGAATTCCTTAAAACAATGCTGGCATACCTCGATAAAAGGCTGAATATATTTCTCCATAAAAAACCTCCCCCTCCAAGCTGATCTGAATTGCCATGGCTTGGCTTACAATGTAATCTTGGCTAGTTTTTCCGCGAATACCTTCTCGTTCACCGGTTTAACAATATAATCGGTGGCCCCGTTTTTAAGCGCCTCAATAACATTGTACTTGGCGGATTCACTGGTTACCATGATTATCGGAAGCGTTTTATAGGCGTCCATGGCGCGAACTGTTTTTAAAAAGTCAAGCCCTGAAACTTCAGGCATATTCCAGTCCAGCAGCACCAGATGGACCTCTTGGCCCTGCAATTGGGCCAGGGCTTCCTTCCCGTTACCCGCTTCTATAAATTGGCAGGGAATTTTCATCAGGGAAAAGGTGTTTTTTACAATATTTCTCATAATTCTTGAATCATCAACCACAAGCACCGTCTTCATGCAAACCTCCTGAGCTTCATTCCCATACATCCGCGGGGACGCTTAACCTGCCGGGAATCTCTTTCAACAATTCAAGCTAGAGGGAAACCCGCCTGGTACTATGATACTGGAAAAAAAAATTAAAAACAATGCGCCCCAGGGAATACCGGAAATTTGCCTACTGGCAACAACTTAAAAAAATAAGCAGGGGAAGTCGCGTGTGCGCGTTTCGGGCACGGCCCCAACGGGCGCAGCGCGGCAGCGCCCACCCCCCCCAGGGGGGGGTGGGGGCCCCCCAC
>JAITHL010000211.1 GCA_031279975.1 Treponema sp.
TTTACACTGAAGACGGATGCCGCGAGCCCGCCGTGGAGGCGGCTGCGGTTTGATTTCGGCTAGGTTTTGGTTATTAGTCATTAACCCCTTTTCGGCTAGAAAAGTTTTTAGGCAATTCGCCGTCTTTACAGACCCAGGGAGAAAAGTTATACTGGATAACCATGATGACATTTCCCATAGAAGAATTGATTGAATATGAAGGCAATATGTACGCAATAACCGCCGCTGCCTCCCGCCGTTCTTTTCAGCTTTCTATGTTGAGGGACCCGGACATCGAAATCAACAACGGTAAAGTGGTTTCCCTCGCCGCTCGTCAAATTTTTACGAAAGAAATTGAATTTCGTATTGAAGCGTGAAACCGGGCCCGCATGAGCGCGATTCCGGTTCTTCTGCTCTTCGGCCCCACCGCATCGGGAAAAACCGGGCTTTTGGAACAGCTCTTTGCCGGCCCGGGCGCGGAATTTCCCGCGGAGATTATCTCCGCCGATTCCATGCAGGTATACCGGGGCATGGACATCGGAACCGCGAAACCCTCACGGGAACTCCGCGAGCGGCTTCCCCACCATCTCATTGATATCCGGGACCCCCGGGAACAGTTTAACGCCGGGGAATTTGTCCGCCTGGCGGACGCGGCGGCCCTGGCCGTTTACCAACGGGGGGCTTTGCCGGTGGTTTCCGGGGGGACGGGCTTTTACCTGAGCAATTTTGTGCAAGGGCTGCCCGAAGCGCCCCCGCCGGACCCCGCTATCCGCAGGGCCCTGCGGGAAGAATTGGAGCGCCGGGGCGGCGGGGCCCTCCATGCGGAATTGTTCCAATGGGACCCCCGCAGCGCTGAACGCATACATCCCCATGATACCTACCGGCTGCTCCGGGCCTTGGAGGTATACCGCTTATCGGGGCGGCCCCTCAGCAGTTTTGCCCGCGCCGGAAGCGCCGGGATGGCTTCCCGGCCCGGCTACCGCTTTCTCCTCCTCGGCCTTGAGCGGCCCCGGGAAGCGGTGTACCGGCGCATCAATGAACGCTGCGCCTGTATGTTCCGGGAAGGGCTGCCCGCTGAGGCGCGGAAACTCAGGGATGCGGGCTATGGTCCTGATGATCCGGGTATGCGGGCCATCGGCTACCGGGAATTTTTTATCCCCCCTGGAACCGGTCCCCCGGACCTGGCCGCGCTGGAGGCCCTGGTAGCCCGGAACAGCCGCCGGTACGCTAAACGGCAGCTTACCTGCTTTGCGTCCCTGCCGAAGGTCCGCTGGATCGACGCTGAGGCGGACCCCCTCGGCGCGGTACGCCGGGAATTGCGGCAATTTATAGAAGCAAAAGAATAGACCGTTAGGGCGGGGTGATTAATACGATAGTATCAAAAGGGTCCGCGGATTAACACGGATTTTCACGGATGTACAAAGATTAACGCTGATGTTGTTGCTGCTCATCCGCGGCATCCTTTTCATCAGCGCAATCCGCGGTTTCCTGGTAACTCTTTTTACCGCGGATGGCACGGATGTACACAGATTGACGCTGATGTTGTTTCTGCTCATCCACGGCATCCTTTTCATCAGCGCAATCAGCGGTTTCCTGGTAACTTTTTTACCGCGGATGGCACAGATGTACGCAGATTAACGCTGATGCTGTTTCTGCTCATCCGAGGCGTCCTTTTCATCCGCGCAATCAGCGGTTCCCTGGCCGGAGCCTTGGCGGGCCTTCTCTTCAGCCGCCTGGCGAAGGCGGGTCCGGGTCTGTCCAGACAAGCGCCCGCAGGCGTACCGGGCCTCCGGCGGCCGCGGATTCGACGGCGCCGGCCCGCTTGACCACCCGGACATCTATGACCCCGCCGGGCTGCCGTATCCTGTGGGCCGCTTCCCCATCGGCCAGGTCCCGGGTTTTATGGAGCGCCAAGGCCGTGGAACCGGAGCCGCAGCTCGATTCAAATACCAGGGTGCCGGTCTTGTATACGTACACGCAGGGGATCATGGCCCGTTCTAGTATATCAAGAAACAGTATCCCTAACGCCTCCGGCGGGCCGGCGGCCTGCTCAAGCAGGGCTTTTATGGCAAAGAAGGTTTCCCGGGACGGGATAAGCCCGGCGGCGATGACATGGGTGATGCCGGGAAAGACCCAGACCGGCAGGGCCCGGCCCGCAAAACGCAGGGCGTCCTGAGCAAGGGGGTTGGGCATTTCCGCCTCGGCCCAGGACGCCCCGGTATCCACCCGTATTGGAACGGGGTGGTCCGCCCCGCTGCATTCGATGAACACCCGGCGGGCCCCCGGTATCCCGGCCCGGGCCGCGGCATAGAGGCCGAAACTCCGGGCGGCGTTTCCGCAAAATTCCCCTCCCATCATTTCAAGACGCCCATAGACTTCCGCCGCGGCCAAACGGGGCGGAACCGCAAAGCCCACCTGTTCGGCGCCCAGCGCGGGGTCTTGGAGGAGCCGCCGGGCTAAACCAGCCCGGTCCGCCGGGGCTACGGGATTTAAGACCAGAAGGGTAATGTTGTTCGCCGGGTCCGCCAGGACCAGATCGTATGTTCCCGGATACGCCATGGGCAAGTTTACATTTTTCCCGCTCTATGGTATACCCGATCCAGGAGGAACGTGTATGAAAAAAATTGCCATGCTTTCGGTTCTTGCCCTTACAGCGGGAACCCTGCTTTTCGCTACGGGGAAAAAAGAGCCCCCCAAGCCCTCAGCCGGGGATAATTCCCTCTCGTATATTATGGAACGGAAAAAATTGATCCTGGGCCTGGACGACTCATTCCCGCCCATGGGGTTCCGCAATGAACAACAGGAAATCGTGGGCTACGATGTGGACTTGGCAAAGGAAGTGGCCAGACGCATGGGGGTTGAACTGGTACTCCAGCCCATTAATTGGAGCGCCAAAGAGCAGGAGCTGAACACCAAGGAGATCGATTGTATCTGGAACGGCTTTACCATTACCGAGGAGCGGAAGCAAAACGTGCTGTTCAGCCCGCCCTACCTGAAAAACGCCCAGGTTATTGTGGTCAAGAACGGTTCGCCAGTGAACAGCCCCGGCGATCTGGCGGGGAAAACCGTGGGAACCCAGGCGGGTTCTTCCTCGGTCAACGCCATTGAGAAGGCCGCCCAGTTCAAGGCAAGCCTGAAAGAGGTGGTGGAATTTAAGGACTTCATGCTGGCCCTGATGGACCTGGACGCGGGGGGCATTGACGCGGTGGTCATCGATCTGGTGGTGGCCAATGATAACATCAACCGCTCGGGCAAGCCCTTCAGGATATTGAGCGAAACCCTGGAGGAGGAATCATTCGGCATCGGCTTCCGCAAGGGGGAAACGGCGCTGATGAACAAGGTATGGGATACCCTGCTGCAAATGGGGCAGGACGGCGTTATAGCCCAAATCACCACCAAGTGGATGGGCGCGAATATCTCCATCATCGGAAAATAGCCTGAGCGGATCATGATCGGCTTCATGCTCAAGGGAGCGGGGGTTTCCTTACAGGTGTTTTTTCTCACCCTGCTGTTCTCCATTCCCTTGGCCTTGCCGGTCGCCTTTGGCCGTATGGCTAAAAACCCCCTGGTCCGCTATCCCATAGGCTGTTACTTGCTGGTAATGCGGGGAACGCCCCTCATGCTCCAACTTATCTTTATCTACTTCGGCCCCAAGCATCTCTTCAATTTTTTAAGCGGGGCGCTTGGGCCCCTGATACCCTCCGCGGGGTTCTGGGAGGCCCTCCGTTTTGTTCTTTCCTTCAACCGGTTTACCGCGGTCATCATCGCCTTCGCTTTGAACTACGCCGCGTACTTTGCGGAAATCTACCGGGGGGGCATTGAGTCCATCCCCAGGGGGCAGTACGAAGCGGCCAAGGTCCTGGGCTTCAGCCGGAGCGAAACCTTTATCCGCGTCATACTTCCCCAGGTGGTAAAGCGGATACTTCCCGCGTCGGGAAACGAGGTGATCACCCTGGTAAAGGACACCGCCCTGGCCCAGGTGATAGGGGTGGCGGAGCTGTTCCACGCCGCCCAGAACGCGGCGTCCCGGGAATTCTCCGCCACGCCGATCTTTGCCGCCGGCCTGTTCTATCTTATTATGAACTGGGCGGTAACCGCCGCCTTTATCCGGGCGGAAAAGGGGCTTTCCTATTATACCTAGGCCAGGCGGGGACCGGCGTCCGGCGGAGGCAATCGCGGTCCGGGGGCTGACAAAATCCTTCGGCCCCCTGAGGGTATTGAAGGGTATTTCTTTTACGGTAAACCGGGGGGAAGTGGCGGCCGTCATCGGCCCTTCGGGTTCGGGAAAGTCCACCCTGCTCCGGTGCGTTACCCACCTGGAATTGGCGGACGGGGGCGGCATCACCCTCGGCGGAAGGGACATGCTGCGGGGCGGGGTCTACGCCCCCCGGGCCGCCCTGCGGGAGATATGCCTTAAAGTGGGGCTGGTATTTCAAAATTTCAACCTTTTCCCCCATTTTTCGGTTATGCGGAACGTTACTGAGGCCCAGATACGGGTGCTGGGCCGGAGCAAAAGGGAAGCGGAAGGCCGGGCCCTGGCGCTCCTGGAAAAGATGGGCCTCTCTGATAAGGCGCGGGCCTATCCTGGGGAGCTTTCCGGGGGGCAGCAGCAGCGGGTCTCCATTGCCCGGGCCTTGGCGCTGGACCCGGAAATTCTTTTTTTTGACGAGCCTACCAGCGCCCTGGACCCGGAGCTGACCGGAGAAATTCTCAGGGTTATCCGCAACCTGGCGGCGGAAAATATGACCATGGTCATAGTTACCCATGAAATTCTCTTTGCCCGGGAAGTGGCGGACCGGGTCTTCTTCATGGATGGCGGCGCTTTTATTGAGGAAGGCCCCGCCGCTGAACTCATTGATCATCCGAAGCTGGAACGGACCAAAGCCTTCCTTGCCCGGCTTGCCCGGAACTAAGGGCCCCGCTGGGTAACGCGGCATTATCAAAATCCGTGAAAATCCGTGGCAATCCGTGGACTTTTTAACAAGGACCGCAGATTAACACTGATTAACACAGATTAACACAGATTTTGTTACCGAAAATCTGCGGTAATCAGCGGAAATCAGCGTAATCCGCGGTCCTGGGAATAAGGGTCCACGGATTTTTACGAATTAACACGAATTAACACGGATTAACACAGATTTTCACGGATTAGAGAAGGATTTTGTTACCGGAATCTGCGGTAATCAGCGGAAATCAGCGTAATCCGCGGTCCTGGGAATAAGGGTCCACGGATTTTTACGAATTAACACGGATTAACACAGATTTTCACAGATTTTCACGGATTAGAGAAGGATTTTGTTACCGGAATCTGCGGTAATCAGTGCTAATCCGCGTTAATCCGCGGTCTCTTTTGATAATGCCGAATTATTCAGCGCTTCCCTAAGGGCCCGCGGGCAAGGGATAGGGCATTGACAGCTATTCCCCAGGATGATACACTAGGCCCCATGAAACCCAAGCGGACGCCGGGCATACAACTGACAGCTACCCCCCCCCCCCCAGCAGGGCGGCGCCCGGCCTTCTTGCCGCGTATTTCCGTGTACTAACACCGCCGTATCTTGCCGCCGGGGGCCGCCGGACAAACCGCGCCCCCTCCTATCAGACGCCGGGTATCCCCATGCCGGATACCAGCCGCCGGGTACGGGCGCTCTCTGCCGCTTGTTTTTGCTCTATCGTTTCTTTGTACGCTTGTTTTTGCTCGCTGTTACTTGTTCTTGGGAAAAAATACTCCAGGCGCCCTGGCGCGGGTGTATTTTATACTATTCCTAGCGGAATGGTATATATATTTTTTAAAGGAGTTCTTATGCGCAAGAGAACCATTGTTAGCGTAACAGGCCTGGCCCTGTTATCCGTTTTGATCCTGCTGGGTTGCCCCCAGCCGAGCGATTCGGACCCGGCCCCGGAGAAGACCCTGCTCATCGGGGAAGAGGGCCTTATCGCCAAGGTGGAACCGGGGGTCAATTACCTCTGGTGGAACGCGCCTGAAGGCAGGACCTCAACGTCATTGACCGTCTACCGGAGGGATACGGTCAATGAGACGCTTAAAGACTTGACCAGCGCTGTCCAAACAAAGGGCGGCTGGCAGACGGTTGTTGACGCGGTGGGCTGGAACAACCAGCTTATTGACGGGCGGGTCTACGAGTACACCCTTTACGATTCCGGCAACGAAATTCTGGACACGGTAACGCTCAAGGCCAAAGTGCCGGCCCGTGACAGCTTCGCCATCCCCCTTGCGGCGGCGGACATCGAGGTTAAGCGGTATAAGGCGTCCAATAACGGCGATGATATGCTCCTGGTAACCTTTCCCAACCAGGCCAACCTGACCTACGAAGTGAAGTATACCTATGGAAAGAACCAGACGATCACCAAGGATTTCGGGAGTTTCCAGGTGAATAGCACCGAACTTGCCGATTACTGGTTTGCCCCGGCCCGGGCGGCGGCCTTCCCCCTCCTGGGCGGAGCGAACACCATAGCGGTTAAGGCTACTTTTATCGCTAACAGCGGCGCCAGCTCCGCCAATGGGAATTACTACGATCAGACCCCGGTTGTGTCCAAAGCGCTTGAGTCTTACACGGTAGCGCCTGTGCTTGCCGAGCCGTCTAACATCACCATAACCGAGGCTGCCAACCTTAACCGGCTTACCTGGGACCACAGCGAACCGTCGATTACGGAATTTGCCCTGTTCAAAGCGGAGGTGAACAAGAGTAACATTAGTTTAGGGTCCCCCAGCAACATAAGCGTAACAGGCGACTGGATAGCGGTTACGCTGAAGGGACTGGGAAGCACGGTAAGCGGCGGCACGGCGAGTTGGTCCGCCTATGAGGACGTAACTGATCATACCAAATACTATGTTTACGCCCTGTTTGCTAAAAAGGGCGACAACCAGTCCACGCCGGAATATGCGCAAGTTAGCACCACGGTTACTGTTCCGTCGGTTACTTTAACGGCGGATGTCCTCAGCGAGACGACGACCCCCCTCAACCGGGTACGGCTTACCTGGGACGCGGCGCCTAACACCAAGTACCGCCTGGAATTCGCCGAAGCGCGGAGCAAGAGCAGTCCTGGCACGGTGGAAGCGGCCTACCCCAGCGACTACGAACTGGTTGGTTCATACGCCCCGGTGAACGGCAATGCCTTAGTGCCTGAAGCCAGCTACCCGCAGGGCGAGGCGGTGGTGTTCCACACGCCCGCGGTTCAGAAGAACTACATCTACCGCTTAACCCCTGAGATGAACGGCGTTCCGGGAACTCCCAGTTACCAGATGGTAAACAGCAAGCTCTATACCACGGTGGTTGGCCTTACCCCATACCAGAACACTGCCGCTGCCGACGTGGCAAAATCCATCCAGGTGGGCCTTAACAGCTCCGGCACCTATTTAGCGGATGGCCGGAGCTACGCCATTACCCTGTACCGCCGGGAAGTCTCTGATCCCCAGACCGTCTTTGCCTCGGTTACTACGGCTACTATAACCGAGACCAATCAATTCACCTGGACTTATTATGACACAAGCGTGGATATGCAAAAGGAGTATGAGTACAAGGTTGTCGCCGCCGGCTACGGAACCAGTGCTGGAAGCGGCACGGTATCCAACCTCCGGCCTGTTGGGTACAACGGGATTACCGTCTTGACTAGTTTGACCTACTATAGTACGGATTACACCATTGGCAGCGTTACCATCCCGGCGAATTCTGTTCAGATCAGTGGCAGCAACCTTGAGGGGCTCTCTGTACCTGTTCTAATTAAGAGGGGGGCTACAACAGTAGTAAATGCGAACCGTACCATCACTAAACTCACTAATACAACGGGTGGTACTAGCTATATTTACTATATCCCAGTGGTAACTACCCTGACGGCTACTACAACCTACTCTATTAGGGTGACTGGGCCTGACGGCACTTCTGCCACCGATAACTTCACCACACCGTAACCTGCTTTTAGCGCATCCCGTTAAAGCCGCGAGGCTTTAACGGCGCGGCCCGCGGCCTTCTGGCTGCGGGCCGTTTTTTAGCGGGGGCGCCGCCCCCGAACCCCCGCTGGGGGGCCGAAAGGCCCCCCAGACCCCCTGCTAACCGGGGGGACCGGGG
>JAITHL010000213.1 GCA_031279975.1 Treponema sp.
CTGATTAACTTGACGTTAATCAGCGTTACCCTCTGCATTTGCTCATTTCATTACGCAAATGCGGGTAAGATACACTGATTAAATCCTCGATTGGATTTAATCAGTGTTTCCCTAGGGGGTCCGGCGGCAGCGCAGTATGGCCAGCATCTCCCGCCGTGATTTGATAAGGTCCGTTAATTCCCGTACCATATCCGAATCCACCAGCGCGGCCATGGGCAGGACGAATTGTTCAGTTTCATTGCAGTACCGTTCAATAAAAGCCTCGTTTGAAACGAATCCCATGTCGTGCATATTAGAGATGCGGTCGCAGCATTTCAGTATCTTCGCGTTTTTGCTGCCCTGTTCGGTAATTCTGCGGAGAAACGCGGTCTTGTCCTCCTCCGGCCGCCGGGTAACCTCAAGCACAAGCTGGAAAACCTGGGGTCCCTCGAAATCCGCGTTCAGCAGCAGGTCCTGGTTGAATTCGGGAATATCCTCTAAAATATCATGTACCAGTGAGGCTTTGAGCAAGACGCTGTCGATATAGCCGTAATCGATAATAATCGCCCTGGTATTGCATTGGTGGCGGAATTGATTGCCGCTTGAGCGCCTGCTGACGGATATGAGATAGGTCGCCAGCCCTAAGTAGGGGGCCGAGATCATATTCGCCAGTTTATCCCTTCCTTCCGTTGTTAATACCATCCTTCATCCTTCACTCTTGTAACATACCCCGGCTTAGGCGGGGTATGCGCAGGGCCAGTGCGCCATGTATGCTAACTCTTTATGTTGTAAAGAATTACGATTTCAGCCCTGAAAAATGCGTACAAGCTAATTCCTTATGTTATAAGGAATTAAAAATCATAGTACGCTGGCCCTGGGGGTATGCGTCTCCCGGTACACCCGTCAAATACCCGTATTAAGGAACATACGCTGATACCGGAAAAAACAACGCTTACGCCGGTCCGGCAAGGCTGCGCCGGCTCCGCCATGAACGGTGGCAGTTTAGTAAGATTTACCAGGTTTTGTCAAGTGCCGGGCCGGTAAAAAAGCGCCCGCCGGAGCAATAGACGTGTTCCAAAACCCGGTTGGTTTCGGAATACGTCCCGCGGTTTTTCAGGCTAAAGCCTGCGGGCTAAAGTCTGCGGACTAAAGTCCGGTGAAACCGCGTTTTTAAGCGGAAGCTGTTCTAAAATTGAAGTTTCAGAACAGCTCTACTGTTGACAGGGAAACGCCTCCCGGCCATACTGATCCTATGAAATCCTTTACCAAAGAACTCTGGTTTAATACCAAAGAACCGCGGGAATTTATCAATATTACCCCGGATGTTGAAAAACTGCTGCAAGAATCGGGCATACAGGAGGGCATCTGCCTGGTAAACGCCATGCACATAACCGCCAGTGTGTTTATCAATGACGACGAGCCGGGGCTGCATCAGGACTTTGACCGCTGGCTGGAGAAACTCGCCCCCCGCGAGCCGGTTGCCGCCTACCAGCATAACCGGGGTGAGGAAAACGCCGACGCCCATTTGAAACGGCAGATCATGGGCCGGGAGGCGGTGGCGGCGGTTACCGGCGGGCGGCTGCACTTCGGCCCCTGGGAGCAGCTGTTTTACGGCGAGTTTGACGGGCGGCGGCGCAAGCGGGTCCTGGTGAAGATCATCGGGGAATAGGCCGCCCTCCCGGATTACGCCAGGCTGATCCCCGCCCCTTCAAAACGGCGCAGAATTTCACAGTTAACCCGGTTTACGGTTTCCAGATAATCCGCGGACTTATCAACATAGTACACAAAACTGATCTGGCAGGACGCCCCGCTGAGGGCGGTGATCCCCGCGCCGGGGGTTCCGCAGGTTCCCCCGGTTCGCCCGCCTATATCCCGCAGGAGATCAAGGACGGCGGTCATTTGGGCAAGGCCCCCGTCCCGCTTAACCGTAAGGGTTTGGTTTACCCGGGTATTGGGTTCGGCGCTGATATTCTCAATAGGGGTGGAGGCAAAGAGGCTGTTGGGGATGATCACCACCCGGTTTTCCATGGTCCTGATCCGGGAGGTCCGCAGGCCCATGGCGGTAATATAGCCGTCATGCCCGGCGATCTTGATCCGGTCGTTAAAATTGAAGGGTTTATCCACAAAAACGGTAATGGAACCGAAGAAGTTGGACAGGGTGTCCTTGGACGCCAGGGCCAATGCCGCGCCGCCTAAGCCGAGGCCCGCAAGCAGTGCGTTAATATCATAGCCCAGGGTGTCAAATACCAGGAAGGCCGCCAGGAGCCAGATGCTCCATTTGGCGAAACGGCGCAGGACCGGCTGGAGTTCGGCCTGTTTGTTCATCACCGAGCCGAGGGTTTTGAGGGGAACATACTGCACGATGATTTCATCCAGTATCCGGCTTAATCCGATGGCGGGAACCAGGATATAGGAAGCGGTGAGGAGCCGCTCCCCCCAAAGGGTTACGGCCTCGCTAAAGGCCAGGCGGCGGAAGGCCGCGTTGACGCCCATGAGGGTGAGCAGCGCCTGGAGGGGCCGCTTTGCCAGGGCGAGCAGCAGGTTGTCCAGGTTGTTCTTGGTCCGGGCGGCCAGGGTTTTCAAGAGGAAGCGCATGAGCAGGGAACAGAGTATGCCCGCTATAAATCCCCCCGCGGCAAAGGCGAGGGCGGCGCCCCATTGTTCCGGGGAGTTTCCTAAAAAATCGCGCGTCATAGGAGTTTATATACTACAAAGGACCGAATAAGGGCTAGGAGCCTGTGGCACTTGTGGATTTTTGCGTCAAAGTAGCTGCAAAAATCCCGATTTATGGGCTCCTTTGGGGAGTTTGCAGGGTAAAAAACGCGCTTTTGCGCGTTTTCTGGGGTTGGATGGCGCAAAGCGCCACAAACTCCTAGCAATTTTAGAAGGGGCGGGCTATACTTCCCCTATGATTCCGCCCATACCAGAGCGCGCCGGGTCCCAGGGGCCGCTGAAAACAGCCCTCAAGATACTGGGGAATCCCCGGCTGCGGAAAAACGCCCTGCGTTGCATCTATTCCATTATGGATAACTTCTTTTTTCTGCAATACAAAGCGGCCCTGCTGCCCGGACGGATACCCGTAACGCCGGTGGATCACCCGCTGGATCAAAAGATACCCTTCAGCCCCCAATGGGCCGCCGTGTATCTTGATTTCATATCCTTTTGGATACGCATCCTGGGCTTTCTGCTTTCCCGCTATGGACGCCGGGCCTTTGGACCGGTAGGGGAATTCATCAGCGCGGTTGAGCGGCTCTACCGCCATGCCGCCGCGGTGTATCAAAAAAACCTTTCCACCACCAAACGGCCCCGGTATTACCGCCGGCCCCGGTTTCTCCTCATCCACGCGGCGGACCCGCACCTTCTGTGCGTTCCTTCCCTCCATGTGATGCTGATGATCAACGCCTATACCCGCTTTGCCGCCATACTCCGCGGCCTAGGGGAAGCGGAACAATGGGGCGCCCAAATCGAGGAGGTCCGCCAGGGAGCGCTGGCTATTACCGAGGCGGTTCTCTATGTAAAACAGCACAGTATCAATTGCATCGCCGCCGCAATGTACGCCATGACCTGTTTTGACGGGGCCCTCTTTCCCGAAACCGAGGCGCGGCAATTCGCCGCGGCCCTGTTTACCCGCCCCGGTTCCCCGGCGGAAGGCCCGCGCATCAGGGAGTATATCGCGGCGGCATACCAGGACTTTCTTGCAAAGGGCCGTTTTGCCGGGGATTGGAAACAACCCCTGCTGGACTTTCTGCGCGGCCTTGCCGGGCGGCGGGAATAGCCGGCCCCGGAGCCTTAGGGAAGCGCTGAATAATTCAATCGGGAATTCGGACTAAAGTCCGCATTCAGCGCCGCTTTAATGTGATTTTTCGCCCGGCATTTATGCCGGCGTTTTCCACAGGAAACGAGAAAAATAATAGGGAACCGCTGATTGCGGACCGAAGGGCCTAAGTCCATTTAATCAGCGGTTCATTCAGGGCCAGCGCATATAAATTTTTTATGGGGGGTCTGGGGGGCCTTTCGGCCTCCCAGCGGGGGTTCCGGGGGCGGCGCCCCCGTCCCGCGCAAGCGATTGAAGCGGAAAGCGCGGTTTTTGCGGAGCAAAAATGCG
>JAITHL010000234.1 GCA_031279975.1 Treponema sp.
GACCCGGCAACTATTGTTTGGACACACAAAAATTATGAGATAACGTAATTCATTGTATTATAAGGAATTATGAATTTTATCACCTTAGTTTGTCTTTATAACAATTGCCGGGTCAGTAAGAGGTCATAAAAAATAGTATTACTGTCGCTGTTTTGAAAATTCCGGCTCTCAACCATGCCATGCCCCCGATGGGGGGCAGTATACCGCGCTTTGCGGGAAAGCGCAAGCGGGCGCATTGCCTAAAAACTTTTCTAGCCGAAAAGGGGTTAATGACTAATAACCAAAACCTAGAGGGGGTTTGGCTTCGCCGGGTAAACGCTCTAACGCTCATGGCTCGTAATACCTTCCCGTTTCTTGCGCTGCCTCAAAACCGGCCCTTCTTTCCCCCGCGGAAAGGGGGCTTTTTTGTGCCCCCGCCCGCTTCCCGCGGGGCGAACTATATGCCGGAAGGGAACAGTACGCTGAAGGGCTGCCGGCCTTGACGTATGTATCAGCGCCGGGGCGCGGAATATCCCCATTCATGAGGATCGGAGGCTGCGAATTGACCGGACAATTGCCGCGCTTCCACAGGCGGCGGCCAAGTTCATTCTTAAGATCAATGTTTTACCGCCGCGTTTCCATAAAACGTTCAAGGGTGAGCTTTGATCCTTTGGCCCTTCCCGTCAAAGGCTTTGCCCATTCGCCCGCCGCCATTGTCCGCGCCGGACTCATCAAGGGCGGCGATGTATCCGCGTTGTGGCCGCGGCGGCTGGGACTGAATTTTCTGAACAACTCTAGCAAACAGAAGCCGTAGGGCTTTTGCATATACATTGAAAAGGAGTTTTGTTATGGAACAAAACAAAAAAAGCCCGCTGCTGCTGGCGGCGGTGATTACCGGATTTGCGCTGTGGCTGGTTCTTGCGGGAGTAGTGATTTACCACTTTCCCACAGAAGAATTTCGGATTGGTTTTGTGGAGGCGCTGGATAATATTCCTGAACCAGCAGAACTGGACGCCTTTATACTGAAAAGCATTATAGTTATTTTGTCGGTTTTGCTTGCCCCATTGGTACTGGCGGCGGGTTTAACGCTCCTGGGCCGCAAAAAAGGGAACGCCGCGATGCTGCTTATAGCCGGTATCCTCTATATTGTATCGGTTCTGGGAATTCCCTCAGCCGTCTTGTGCTTTATCGGCAGGGCGCGGCTTAACAATAGGAGGTTTATGATGAAAATAAAACAAACCGCGGTACTGTGCGGACTGTTCATGTGCCTGGTTTTGGCGGCCTGCGACAGCGCCGAAGATCTTATGCTCAAGGGCAATGCCAGTTTTGAAGCCGGAGATTTTGGCCGGGCAGCCGGGTTCTACGGCAGGGCGATCAAAAAAGCGCCTACGGCCGAATTGTACTGCGGCAGAAGCGCCGCCTACTATAACCAGAACAACCTTACCGCCGCCCTTGAGGACCTGAACGCGGCGATTGGCCTTGACGGAAATTACAGCGACGCGTACGGAAGACGGGGCGCGCTGTACTTTGCCCTTGAGGAGTACGAGGATGCGTTGGGCGATCTTGACCGCTATATAAAAGCCGTTACGGATGATTCTGAAGCCCTGACACTCCGGGGCATTATTTATTTTCAGAACGAACAGTATAGTTCCGCGGCCAAAGACTTTAACATGGTATTAAGGTTTGATCCCGAAAACGAGGATGCGCGGAAAGGGATCGCTCAAATCAGCGAGATACAACGGCAAGCCGAACAGCAAGCAGAGGCCGATCTGCTCAACAGGTTTTTGGAATCCAGTACCGGCGACGCCTATACGGATCTGTATAATTTTGGTTACAACCTTGGTCTCGAACTCATGCTGGGAAATTAAAGGGCTGAAAGGAGGTTGGAAATGAAAAAGTATCTTTTGAGCTTGGCGTGTATTCTTTTGTTTATTTTTGGCTGTGTACGAAAACCATTTGAAGTAAATCCAAGAAATCTGGATGGTACATCCTGGTCCCCCTCATTGGCGGGCGGGCTGGGTGATATTGTCGGCGGATTCTTTGGCTTAACGTTTTCCGGTAACAAGTTCAAGTTAACCGCCGTGGGGTTTGGCGCTGTCGGCACCTATAAAATTTCGGATGACACAATCATCTTTACGTCTGATGCGGGCGATTTTACAGGTGAATTTTTTGGCAATGATTCCATTTTTATTGATCTGGAAGAGGGAACCAAAATTGAATTTGTCCGCAAGAAAAAGTAATGGCACAACCTGATCAAAAGGCGGGAGCGTAAAACAGAAGCCGTAGGGCTTTTGCATATTCATTGAAAAGGAATGGAGGGATTTTATGTTTTGCTCAAAGTGTGGCGAGAATTTGGCGGACAGGACTGTTTTTTGTTCAAAATGCGGTAATAATGTCGCGGATAATAATTCCGGCATATCAAAAAAAATCGTTGAAACGTCAGGCCGGAAATTTCCTAAAAAATTGATAGTTATTGTTGCAATAGTTGCTGCAATAATAATTGGCATGATTTCAATTATTCCAGAGGAAATTGAAGTTAGCAAACAAGCCTCCGCGCTTTCAAATGATGAAACGCAGATGGTAGCGTTTCTAAAACAAGGTATTGAGTATTTAAGCACCGGACAGTATGAATTGGCTATAGGCGAATTTAGCCAAAGCATCAACATTAACTCTAATTCCAGATTGTCATATTCGTTGAGAGGTAGAGCATACGAATTATTTGGCTACGGCGATGAATCTAACGCAGATTATCAAAAAGCATCACAACTGGATTCAACTGCCGAAAGGATATTGCAGGCAAAAATTGGAACACAATTGCTTAGAAAACTGGGAATTCCTGGTTATTGATGCGATGAAAGAAATGTTTTGTGGATGATCCGTGAAATGCGGATCATTAATCTTACCATTTGGTAATCTGGGCTAAAATAGCTTTGTAAGGGAGTGTAACGATGTTTTGCGCAAATTGCGGGACACAGATAAAAGAAGGCGTTACGTTCTGCGGGAACTGCGGGGCAAAGACAAAAGCGGCGGCAGTACCGGAAGCGGTGCGGACTGGATCAGAAAGCACGGCAATACCACGGTATACACCCGCTCCAAAACGCATGGCGCCGGCGGCTGTCATCGTTCCGGCGGCGGTAGTCGTGGCCGCGGCATTGTTGTTTTTCTTGTTACGAAACAGCGCAAAGGGTACGGGTTCCCCGGCGGACACTTCCTCGTATGCCGCCGCTACGATCAAACTCCCCGGCCGGGGGATCGGAAAAAGGAATGCCCCGGCGTCCGCTGTTTCTGTACCCGCCGTATCCGCGCCCATCGTTTTAGAGAACGCCGCATACGGCGGGACCATGGTTAAGGGTAACAGCACACTGAATATCCGCATGGTAATCGGCGGCCTCAAGGACGACAGGGTCATTAACACCTACTATCTTTACACAAACTACAACACCCCTATTCCGTTGACCGGCGGTATGGACGGGTCTGAGCTGATCCTTCGGGAGGCAGAGGATATGTACTTTGTGTTTCCCCATTTTGATCCGGGTTTTAAATCCGTAACCGGAAGCTGGATAGGAGAAACAGGCACGTACGCTGTTACGCTGACAAGGGAGTAAAAAAGCCGTAGGGCTTTTGCATATTCAGTGAAAAGGACTGGAGGGATTTTATGTTTTGTTCAAAGTGTGGCGAGAATTTGGCGGACGGCACTGTTTTTTGTTCAAAATGTGGGACAAAACTTATGGGTGTAAATAATGTAAGTGGAAATCAACAGACTCCTCAACACATTATCATACAGCATGCCGCAAAAAGAGGACATGATGCGTCAACTGGGTTTGGCAGAGGATTTGGAGAAACATTGGGGAAAAAATTTGGCGGATTGGTCTGGGTTATAATCATTATTGTAATACTTATAGCAATTTTTTCGCAACTTTAGAAGTTGTAGAAAAGGGGAGTGTAACGATGTTTTGCAAAAACTGTGGAACACAGGTAAAAGAGGACGCGGCGTTCTGCGGGAACTGCGGGGCGCAGGCGGGCGCTGCGGCGCAGCGCCCGATCCAGAATGCCGCACATTCTGGTCAAATACTCGCGGCGCCATACCAGCCGCCGCAGGCCGCGCCCGCCGCTTACGCTCCGTCCTATCAGCAGGCGCGGGCGGCGGTACAAGGGCCCGGCAGCAAACTAAGACCCCTCTTTATTTTGTCCATCATTGCCCCGCTCATCTATGCGGCGTATCTTGTTATTGGGTGGGGTAATGGATATGCGGATCCCGACTATGAAACAGGCGGCGCCAGAGCCATTGTGGACGGGGTTGTATTGTTTGGCTGCCTCCTGGTTCAGGGAATAATGGCTTTTGTGCAGAGCATAAAGCGTAAAAAAGCTTCCATTACGGTAACGGCGGTGGTTGCGCTGCTCTGGTATCTTGTAGTGCTTATCGGTTTTATCGGTGTCAGCGCCGCTTCTGATTACAACTATGTCGCCAACATCATATTTGGCGGTCTTTGGAGTCTTCAAGAAGGATATATGCCACTTCTCTGGCCTGTCTTCACTATTATGTGGGTATACCCTCTTGTTTTTTGTGTTCTGAGTATGGTATGGTGCGCAGCAAAAAAGGCGCAAACCGCGACAAGCGGCACCGCCGTACTTGCCGTCCTCATCATCGTTGTCGCAATAGCCAACGGGTTATCTCCTTCCATGCAGACAAGAGGGAATACCGGTTCCGATTCCCCACAGTCGCAACCACAAGCACAGACGCAATCACAAACACAGCAGACAAACGAGCCCCGTCAGTTGTGGAGTACCGGCGATGGTATGTCAATAAACCCGCTCAAATCCGGGCTGCGCAAAATAGCCGGCGGGTATACATACTATACAGAGGAGGCGCATAATGGGAATATGGAAATGCGCAAAATGCGGGGACCCGCGTAAAAGGCGGCCCGTCCTGTAGGGGGCTGGCGGATATAAGCATTGAGACGGCGGGAAAGACCGCAAAGGAGTTTATATGGCGTTTTGTGTACAGTGCGGGAATCAGATAAGTGATAGCGCGAAGTTTTGCCCGAAGTGCGGGGCGGCCCGGACGGCTCCCGCCGCTTCGCCGGCCCCGGTGACGGATGAGGCTCCGGTTGAGCGGCCAGCGCCCGACGCTGCGGCAGCGCCGCCCCAGCCGCCGCCCGCGCCCGCGAAGAAGAAGCGCACCCTGCGGAATGTGCTGATCGCGGCGGCGGCGGCGGGAGTGGTTGTGGCGGCGGTTCTGATTATTGGCAAGATGAATACAAAAGCCAAGGCGGACTCATGGTTTAAACGGGGCTATGAGCATTATGATAAGAAAGAGTATGATCAGGCGATCAGCGCCTTAAACGTGGCCCTGCGATTTAACCCCAATCTCGCCGGCGCACTTGCTTACCGGGGTGGTTCGTACCGCTATAAAGGAAACAACGATCAGGCCATTGCTGACTGCACCGAGGCCTTGCGCATCTCCCCTATCGCTAACTTTGCCTTGTTCCACCGTGGCTATGCGTATTTTAACAAAGGGGACTTTGACCGCGCTATTGCTGACTTCAACGAGGGAATCAGCCTTTCCTTCAATTATGCCCCTGTCTACGTCGGCCGTGGCGAAGCCTATAGCGGAAAAGGCCAATACGATGCGGCGATCAACGACTTTACCGAGGCAATCAGGCTTAATCCCAATGATGCCTCTGCCTATGCTAACCGGGGCGATGCCTATCGCATAAAAGGCCAATATAACGATGCGATCACGGACCTTGACGCGGCAATCAGGCTTGACCAAAATGATGGCTGGGCATACACCCACCGGGGCGAAGCCTATCGCATGAAAGACCAACTCGATGCGGCGATCAAAGACTTTGACGCGGCAATCAGGCTTGTTCCCCATTTTCCCATCCCCTACGCCAGACGGGGTGATGCCTATAGCATGAAAGGCCAATACGATGCGGCGATCAGGGACTTTGACGCGGCAATCAGGCTTGACCAAAATTATGCCTGGGCCTACGCCCACCGGGGCGAATCCTATCGCATGAAAGGCCAATATGACGATGCGATAAAAGACTGTACCGACGCAATCAGGCTTGACCCCAATTATGCCTATGCCTATGCCAGCCGGGGCGTTGCGTATAACCAAAAGGGCCAAAAAAACCAGGCCGTCGCGGATTTAGAAAAAGCCATAAGCCTTGATCCTAATTATACCTGGGCAAAAAACCGCCTGCGGGAAATCCGGGGGTATTGAGGCGAATTACCGGCCTTGCCCGCGTTGTCCAGGCGGTAATAAAAACAGAAGATGATGATTATGAACAGAGGAGGCGCATAAAACGCAAGGAGCAGGGGAAATGGAAACCATCACGCCGGGCTGTCAGGGTTATGACTATATGTTTTTGTATGATGAGCAAAACAGCCGTATAAGGATTGACATTCTGTTTTGTTATAGCCGGGAAGGACGGGGCGGACCGTTTGCCGCTCTAAAGAACGCCGGTACGGTTTGCGTCAGCGCGGGCAATGAAGCGGTTGTCACCGGCTTAAGCGGAATTAGACGCGGTTTCTACCGTATACCCGAAGGGTTAATCAGAACCGCGGGCATGGCGGATACGCCGCCCCAACCGCCGCCGCCGGAAATGATACGGGATCCCGGCGGGTAGTAACCCGCTGCCAACAGCTTAAAGGGGGGCCGGGCGCTGTTTTGCCTTTGGCAAAACTCCATAGCGGAACCACGCCGGCGGGGGCGCTGCGGCGCTATCCGGCTTTCCCCTCCTCATACCGAGGCGCGGATTCCGGCGGTTGGGCGTTTGCGGCGTCGCAAGCGCCGGTATAATAGACGTGTTCCAAAACCCGGTTGGTTTCGAAACACGTCCCGCGGTTTCTCAGGCTAAAGCCTTGTGAAACCGCGTTTTTAAGCGGAAGCTGTTCTGAAACTGAAGTTTCAGAACAGCTCTAATGAGCGCCTGCCTATAATGCGGGCGCTGATGAGGGCGGTCAGTTTTTGAATGACCGCCATAAAAATTGCAAGGAGTAGATGATGAAAAGAAACACAATGGTTTGTACGGCGGCGGGTTTTCTGGCGCTCTTATTTGGGGCCGCTTGCGCCAAGGAACAGCCCAAGGGACCGCCTCCGGCGCATTTGGACGGCCTTTGGCATAGTCTGGAATCCGGTACTGATGAAGGTTTAGGGCGGTATACGGCCTCCGAAACCTGGATTATATTGGGGGAAGCCTATCAGTATTACGCGGAACGAAACAGCGAGACGGCCATGCGCTGGCAGGACGGAACACGGGGTAAGATCATCATAACAGACAAGGAAATTACCCTCCATCCCCAGGAAGCGATACGCCAAATGAGCGATTGGGAACCTGTGGAAAAGGGCGGCGGGGCAAATGAAACCTATGCCTATGTATTGGACGGGGATGAGCTGCGCCTGAACGATGACCGGGTGTTTCATAAAAAGGCCCATCGCTATGAGGGCGATATGTTTGGTTCGCGGAACATGGAGATACGCCTGGTTATAGGTTCCATCGCTCAATCAGGGGAAGTATCCGGCGCTTACTATCAGTATTACAGAAACAAGAAATACGGCGAACCCATTGGGCTTGCCGGACGCCTGGAAGATGGAAAGCTGGCCTTATACGAAACCGGTCAAAACGGCGCCAATGAGAACCAGGCTTCGATGGAATTTCAGGATTACACCGTCTTTAAAGATTCCATAGACGGCGTGTGGCAGGATTTGCGTGAAGGGAAAGAATCAAATTCCTACAAACTGTCTTTGTATCTGAAATTGACAGATTAACGGGAGTCCGTCTATATAGAGTTGTTTAATAACTTTAGCTAGAGGCGTCCGCAAAATTGCAATTTTGCGGACGCTGCTTCTAAAAAAGCATGTTTCGCAGCCCTTATGCGGGAAACCGCAAGAGCCAGGCAAAACCAACCGGTTTTTGTAACCGGCCCGTTATTAAACAACTTCTACTAAAAGCGTGGTTTTGCAAGGCTTTAGCCTGAAAAAACACAGGACTTTTTTGATAACCAGCCGGGCTGGCAAACAAGTCTAATGTGGAAGCATTAGACTTGTTCGGAAACTGAAACTTCCGAACAACTCTATTATAGACAGGCGTTAACGGAAATGGCGGGCGCTGAATGGCCGTCGGATGTTTTTGGAGGTTTGTATGTTTTGTACACAATGCGGAACACAGGTATCAGACGGGGCAAAGTTTTGCGCGGGATGCGGGGCGCCGCGGGCGGCTTCGCGGGGACAGGCGGCGGCCGGCCCCGCGCCCGCGCCGCGTGAGCGGTATCAGGCCCCGCCCCAGGCTGCGGCTTCGCCGGGAGCGGCGGAAACTGTTAGTGAAAGCCCGGCTGCCTTTAACGAAGGCAAAACCCTTATAAGCAAAATGGGGAGCGCCGAAGGAACCCTTGGTCTTATTGACGGGAAAATATTGCTTACGGAAAACGCCCTCATATTTCAGCCGAGGGTGTATCAAATTGCCGCCAGCAAGATTGTCATGCCGCTTGCTGATATAGCGGGTATTGTCAAGGGAAAATCTATGTTTGTCTTTGACAATAAAATGACCATAAATTTGCGTTCCGGCGGAGGTTATACGCTGGTGTTTATGACCGGGCGGGATGCTTTTATCAACGCGCTTGAACAGCAAATAAAACTCGCGGTTCCTTAGGCTAAAGCCCCCGGACTAAAGTCCGGTGAAACCGCGTTTTTAAGCGGAGGTTATTCTGAAACTGAAGTTTCAGGATAATAATTAGAGCCTGTCTGTCCGTAAAGCAACGGCTTTATAGACAGACGCTAATTATAGGGAAGCGCTGAAAAACGGTTGTTTTCAGCGCTTCCGCCGGTAATTTGTTTAACCGGCGGTTATTCAAAAATGGGGAGGCATATCCCCATACAATAGAAGGAGTATTCTATGGCGTTTTGCGCGCAGTGCGGAACACAGGTATCAGACGGGGCGAAGTTTTGTCCCGGATGCGGATCGGCGCAGGCCGCGCCCCAGTATCAGCCTCAGCAGGCCCCGCCCCAGTATCAGCCTCAGCAGGCCGCGCCCCAGTATCAACCCCAGCAGGCCGCGCCCTTGTATCAGCCCCAACAGGCCCCGCCCCAGTATCAAGACCAGCAGGCCGCGCCCCAGTATCAGCCCCAGCAGGCCCCGCCCTTGTATCAGCCCCAACAGGCCGCGCCCCAGTATCAGCCTCAGCAGGCCGCGCCCTTGTATCAAGACCAGCAGGCCGCGCCCCAGTATCAAGACCAGCAGGCCGCGCCGGGGAAGGCGCGTTTACGCTCAATGTATCCAACAGCGTAATTACCCTTACCGGGGAAGATAAAGAGGGCGGCGCGCCCCTGCCCATGAGTCTCCGGGGAGACTCCCTAACGCTGGGCATGGGTTTTGCGACATTTACCTTTCAGCGGCGGTAGCGCGCCGGGGCGGATGGCTGGTTGAGGTTCAGCGCCAAAACGTTTGTCTTGGCGCTGACGCGGCAGCTATCCGGCGTCTGTCTATAATGGGGACGCGGTATAGACAGGCATCCCTAAAAACCGCGTTTTCGCGGCTTAAAGGCCGTGAAAACGCAAGGTTTATCCATAAAGCAGCCGGCTTTATGGATAAACGCTGTCTAACAGGCGCGCCTGGAAAGCGCGCGAAAATATACGGAGGAAAAACGATGTTTTGTGAAGACTGCGGAGCAAATGTAATAGAGGGTTCCCAATTCTGCGGGAACTGCGGCTGGAAGGTTCCTGCCGCTCCGGATCGGGCGGCGCGGCAGGAAGCGCCGCTAATGGAAGGGTTCTGCGCCAGCTGCGGGGCAAAACTCAAAGCGGGGGCGAAGTTTTGCGAACACTGCGGCGCGGCTGCCGGGGCGCCATCTCCGGCGGCGCCGCCAGCCGTACCGGAGCGGAGCCCCTCGCCCCTGGAATCCACGGCGGCGCGGGCCGCGCCGGAGCGGGCGCCAGAGCTTCCCCCGCGGGACGGGCCGCCGCCGGAACCAGCGGCGGCGGACAACCCGTTTGACACGGCCGTTGTGTTCCGTCCGGGACACGGCGTTGCAAGCTGCTGCCTGTACCGGGACGGTGTTCTTGAAGGAACCGTAACGGATGTCCGGGGCCTTTTTATGGCGGACTTTACCGCCTTCATCGCGGGACGCTATGCCGGCGTCAGTATTGAAGAACAAGACGGCGGGGAAGGGAGGGCGTAACCATGTCTTTTTGTACGCGCTGCGGGACCAAACTGGGAGACAACGCCAAATTCTGTTCCGGCTGCGGAACGCCCCTTGGCGGCAGCCGGCCCGCGCCCGCCGCGCCCGCGCCGGTTCAGGCACAGCCGCCGGTTCAGGTACAGCCGCCGCCGGGAACGGGGGCCGCGGACGATGGCCAGGTTCTTATGAAACATACGTTTTTCAACACTGATTTTCATATTATCGAGCCCGGCGATACCGTTCTTTCGGCGCATGACGCCTTCAAAAACCAAAAGAAATATACAAACGCGGGGGCGGCGGCGGGGGCGGCGGTACTCGGCGCTTTGCTGGTTGACGGCCTAACAGCGGCTCAATGGAGCATACGGGCCGAATACCTGAAAAGCAAAATTTGTTTTATCAGGCTTAATATAATGTCCATGCCTACAGCGAGCCGGATTGAACTGCCCGTAAGCGAAATTGTTTCGGTTGAAAAAACAAACAGGTTTACCCTTATGGACAAAACGGAAATAACCGTGGGGACAAAATCATGGGGTTCCTTTGTCTTTGTGGCGCCCAAAAAAAAACGGGACGAGGCGGCGGCTTTGCTGCTGAAACTGGCCGGCTTACAACAATAACGGAGGATTATAGTGAAAAAGATCGTATTCCGCGCGGCCTTGCGCGCCGCGTTATGCGCCGCGGGGGCCTATGCCCGGGGTTCCGGCGAAATCAGCCGCTTTACCTATCAGGAAAACGGCATAGGCAAAAATGCCGCCGCCGGATATACCGGCGTATACGGCAAAAGAATGTATGTGTCAGGCAGCGGGCGGAACGCCCGGATGGTGATAGACGGGGCGTTTTGCCCCTGGAACGGGCAGTACGGCGAATGGGAACGACTGATCAATTGGCGGGAGGGCGGCGGATCGCGTTTTTTACAGAAAGTGTACCAGGTGAAATAAAAGGAGCGGAACATGCTATTTTGTACCAACTGCGGCAATAAACTGACCGGCGCGCAAAAATTTTGCCCGGCCTGCGGCAAACCGGTAACGGCAGCGCCGCCGCCTGTCCCCCAGGCCGTCCTGCCGCCCTCGAATCTGGGCGGCGGCCAGGTTCCCGTATACGGGCAGCAGGCGTACCGGCAAGCGCCGGCGCTGCAGCAGCAGATCAACATCACTATCCCCCAGGCGTCCTTCGCGCCGCCTGTTACTAAATGGGCCGTGCCGCGTCTGATTATCGGCATTGCGACGATGGTATTGTTTGTTCTGATGCAGGTTCAGTCCTGCGCCATGTTCGCCGATGAGGCCATGAATTCGAGTTCTTCAGAGCTAGAGAGCGCCGCCGGAATGATCAGCTATGTGGCATCCTTCTTCTTTTTGATTGCGGGAATTATCAGTACCGCGTGCAGGAAAAGCAAGGGCGGCGCCATCGCGGCGGGTGCGGTGTATCTTCTGTGCTTTGTGCTGACCGCCGCAGCGGATTTTTCGTACTTTGGGGAGATGGGCTTTTACAGTTTTCTTTCGGTTGCATTCGGGGCTGTTCTTATCATCGGGGGCATAGCGCAAAGAAAACCAGCCTAAGCAGCCATACGCGGCTGATAACCAGCGGCTGTCTTAAAGGGCGCCGCTAAAAATTGAAGTTTTTAGCGGCGGTCCGCCCCCGCGGGGCGGGAAACCGCGCGGGAACCTCGAAAAACACGGTCTTTCGAGGTTCCCTTAGAGCCTGTTCAAATTGTGGATTTTTGCGGCCAGTAGACCGCAAAAATCCCGATTTTCGGGCTCTTAAATCAGGCGCCGCCGCCGTCAGAGGGCAAGATAGGCGCGACAACTACCAAAGGAGGAAATCATGTTTTGCGAAAATTGCGGAACGAGGCTTGCTGAGGGCGCGAAGTTTTGCCCGGATTGCGGCGCGGCGAGGACGGGGGGGCCGCCAAGCCCTGTATCCCAAGCCATGCCCGCGAGGAACAATACCGGGCGCGCCGTGTTGATTGCGGCGGGGGCGGTGATGGCGCTTGCTATTGCGATTGCCGGAATATGGATGCAGCGGCGCCGGGGAAACCCCGCAAAAACACCCCAGGGGTCCGGCATGGCCCAAAAACCCAGCGCAAACCCAGCGCCTGACACGGCGCAAACGCCGGGCATAGCCGCGCCGCCGGGCAGCATTCAGACCGTTGACGCCTGGTATGCCGGAGTAATGACCAGGGGCGCCGTAAGGCTGAATATACGAATGTATATCGGCTGGATTGAAAATGATAACGCCCTTGGGTGTTTGTATCTCTATACAAAATACAATGAGCCTATTCTATTGAAAGGGGGAATATATGAGGGCCTATTGTACCTTCGGGAAATCGATCAACCCAAAGAAGCGTTTTTTATATTCAACAATTTTACCGGCGGCGATAGCTCGCTGGCCGGCGAATGGATAAATTCTTCTGACGAGGCGGATCGTTATCATTTTACGCTAACCAGAGAGTAAGCCATAGGCGCCGCGCCTAATACCGGCGGGTTAAGCGGCCAATGGCAGCAACGCAAGGGGGGCGGGGGGTCTGGGGGGCCTTTCGGCCTCCCAGCGGGGGTTCCGGGGGCGGCGCCCCCGTCCCGCGCAAGCGATTGAAGCGGACGCCGGCCCGTGTTGACAGTTCTTTAGTATCATTATATAACTAAGCATCTTCTATATGTAAGGTAGTATGGCAACTATGGCTGAAGGTGAAGTGTTCCAAGGGGAAATGGACCCGGAACTCGCGTCGTTACTCGGTACGGCGCTTCCCGGCGCGGGCGCGGCTATGCCGGTCCCGGATTTTTCCAAGTTATTCAATGATGAGGGTTCTGATGACGAGTCCCCGGAATCGCGGAACCTGGAAGACGTGGAAATCAACCTTACCGAGCGGGCCTTCCCGCCGGTAATCAAGAAACTCGAAACGGTTCCCCACAACGGGTTCATGGACGCGAAATATTATACCCTTGCCCTTTCCGGGGAGGGGGATATTGCCCAGCGGGTGCATACCCTGCTTCAAAAATACCTGAACGCCAAGGATCCCAAGGATCGGGGGGTGTACCGGCAGCAGTTCATCTCCCCCTACTGGGAATTCCTCTCCAGCGTTGCCCGGAAAGCCCCAGGGAAAATACCGGAGGCGAAAAAATACCTCCTCCGTTTCGGCATACTCCATCCCACCTTCCTCAACGAGGAAATGCGGGATTTTTTTTCAAAGATTGTGATCAACAATGAGTTGTCCGTTCCAGTCTATTATCTGGATGAATGGTTTAAGGCCGTTGGAACCGGGCTGGTGAGAAATTCCACCACCGACGAGGTGAAGGTGGCGCGAAGCAACTCCCAAGTCAAGCTGCAGCAGTTGCTGGAAAAAACCCAGGGCAAACGGGATACCGCCAAGAGCCTGCTCCAGGCAAAGAATGACGAGCGCCTTGGGTTGGAAGCCGCCTTCATAGAGCGGACCAGCCTCATTTTGGAACATACGCCCCTCAATGAGCTGCCGAGCATTAACGCCGGTTATTCTGAATCCCAGCGGCGGCTCTTTGGGGAAGTGCAGGAATTGATGAAGCAGATGCTCAAGGCCGACCGGGACACGGAACTGTTCCTGCGGGATTATTACCAGGCCGATGCGGATGTGCAAACCCTGCAAGAGAAGATACAGGAGGATGAGGGGCAGGCGGTGGTTGACGTGCAGGCCCTGGGAACCGAATTTGAAACCATACGGCAGATGGCTAAAATGACCATAGGCCGGCAGGGAAATCATTTTCCGGTGTTAAGCAGTGAGTATTTCCGCAGCGGCCCGAACGATGTGGCCTACCGGGAAAACGTTATTGCCACCCTGGCCTGGGTGGAAAGCATCGATCCCGAGGTGTTTTGCCGGTACTATAAAAGCCGGATGAACCGGATCGCCCCCTATGTGGTGCTCATCCCCAGCTACGGGGACCTGGGGATATGCTGGGAACCCTTTGACCGGTTTAACCGCGCCACGAGCCGGGGCCGCATCGCCCTGCCCCTGTACCCCAAAAGCCTGGCCGCCGCGGTGCTTGGGGCCGTGGCGGACCTCCGGTGGCAGGTGGCCAAGGAAAAGGCCTCCTATTACTGGATGGAAGAGGGGCTTACGGGTTACTACTACCAATGGTTTACCGCCCATAAACTCAAGGGGGATGTAAAGGAATACTTTATTCAGGATTATATACTCTGGATAACCAAGGAAAGCGAAGGCATACAAAAACTCGACAAGGAAATCCGGGGAATTTTTTGGCGCTATATGCCCTTTTCCCAGCCGGTCAAGGAAAAACTGAAAACCCGCAGTTTTACCTACCAGGATTTGTATCAGCGGGACCTCAACCGGGCCATGTCGGACGGGTATTAATCCGCTGTCAACAACTTAAGAAAATAAGCGGGGGAAGTCGCGTACCTCTCTGGGGTACGACCCCTACGGGCGCTGCGTGGCAGCGCCCTACCCCCTCTGCGGGGGGTCTACCCCCGCAACGCCCCCGCCGGGGGGCCGAAAGGCCCCCCGGTCCCCCCTTAAGTTGTTGACAGTGGGCAAGCCCCCGCCCAAAGGCGGGTATCAAATCGCCGGTTTAGCCCGCAAGAAGCCGTCCGGCGCTTTTGCCGTAGTCAATGGCGGAATATCCGCCTAATCTTCAAGCGTCTTTGTCAGAAAAACGTCATATTACTTCTATACTTGAAGTAATATAGGTTTTTCAATGGTTCCAAAAAACATATCCAATAAAGGAGGTAAGGCGGAAGGGAAGGACGAGTTGCTTAATGAAAGAACAAGAACTCAAAGACGTTTTGGGTAAAAACATCAAGTTTTTTCGCGCACAAAGGCGGTTATCACAGGCTGGTTTAGCCAAAAAAGCCGAAATTTCTATAACTTTTCTGTCAAATATCGAGCGAGGGAACAATTTTCCCCTTGCTGGAACCCTTTGCAGCCTTGCCGAAGCCCTTGAAGTTGAGGTTTTTGAGCTGTTTAAGGGCGATCTGGCGCCTTCGGACAGTAAAGAGATGTTAAGCCAAATTTCTGAAGACATTACCCAAAAAATTAATGTAGCGGTGGCGGACGTTTTTAAGCTGTATTTGTGCTAGTTACCCGGGGGCCGGCAGGGGCGGAACCTTCGCATGGGGGATAGCCCGCAGGACTGGATCGAGGGGGGCTTGACCCTGCGGCGCGCGTTGTTGCGCCGTAGCCCGCGCCCCTCTAATGCGCCAAACAAGCGCGAAGGCGCTACCTTGCGGTAGGAAAAGGGCATGGATGCGCCCGGCAAACGGACGAAGGCCCGAAACAGGATGGTGAAGGCTGTAGTCAAGCCCCCGGCCTCCCTTAAGTTGCTGGCATTAATCACCCCTATTGGCTTCCTGTTTTTTGAAAAGCGGGGCGAAATGCCGCGCCGGATTGATTCGTTTTAAGAGCAGCCGTAAGGCAAGACGGTACGCGGCCCAGGAGAGCAGCAGGGCGGCCAGAATGGTAAGGGACAGGCTCCAATGGGCCGCCCCCTCCGGCACATGGGGCGCCAAGAACACGGCGTAGAGCAGCGTGAGCAAGATAAACCAGACCAGGGTAAGCAGGATATTAAAGGCCGTTGCCCCAAGGATAAACCAGAGGGTATTGGTTCTTTTACTCATCCGGCGGGGCGCTTTTTTTCAGGCCGCTGGAACAGGACGGCGCATAAAAACAGTATGCCGCAGACCACCACGCCGCTGTCCGCGATGTTGAAGGTCGGCCATCGATCAAATCCCAGTATGCCGTAAAATTTTACGCTGATAAAATCCACCACCCCGTCGGGCCTGAAAACACGGTCGAGCAGATTCCCGATACCGCCGCCGGCTATGCCCGCCAGGGTCCAGCGCTGGAGGGCGCTTAATTCCGCCGACCGGATCGCGTAGTAGACCAGAAAGCCAAGCACCCCCAGGGGGATAAGAATAAACAGGAAGGGCTTGACCGCATCCGGCAGATTATGGCCCAGGCTAAAGGCAATGGCCTTATTCCGCACATGGATGATCCACACAAGCTCGTTGTTAAAAACATCCATAATAAAGCTGCCGGCCTGGGGCCAATACCGGGTAATATAGGCTTTGATCCCCTGGTCTGCCAGGATCAAAAGGCCGGTCAACAGGAAGGGCTTGAGGCGGTCTTTCGGCACGGCCATGCTATAACCCCGTGGGAAGATCGATGAATACCACATCCGCGTCCAATTGGGCGGCGCAGCGTTCCATAACCCGGCGGACCCCCCATACTTCGGTGGCGTAATGCCCCCCGGCGACCATGTTGATCTCCCCTTCCATGATCGGGCGGTAGATTTGATGGGAACTTTCCCCGGTAACGTAGAGGTCCACCCCTTCTTCCAGGGCTTGCAGGACCTCATGGGGAGCGCCCCCGGAGACGACCGCGCAGGTCTGATTCTCCGGTTTCCCAAAGGGGTATACCCCCATAGGCCGGTCCCCGCAGACTATGCGGGCCGCCGCCTCTTGAATGGTCAGCGGTTCTTTCAGCCTGCCCTTATACCCCACCTTCCGGCCCCGGTACAGGCCGAAGGGCTCCAGGTTCTCCATGCCCAGCAATTCCGCCAGGGCCGCGTTGTTCCCCAGTTCGGGATGCTGGTCCAAGGGCAGATGCACCGCATAGAGGGCGAGGTTGCGGGAGAGCAGGGACCAAAGCCGTTTCCGCATATAACCGGCTATCCGCTCCGGGGCGCTCCAAAAAAGCCCATGGTGGACAAAGAGCAGCCCCGCGCCGTATGCGGCGGCCCGTTCAAAGGCCTCGACGCTTGCGTCAACCGCAAAGGCGATACGGGTAAAATCAGCCCCGTCGTTATCAACCTGCAGGCCGTTCAGGGAAGGGTCCGCCGGGGCGAACCCTTCTATATCCAGAAGGCCCCGGAAAAAACCGTCTAATTGAGCGGTGGTCATGGGTTGAGTATATACCGCCGGTCCAGGGAATTCCAAGCCCCATTGGATTCAATACGGAAGCCCCGGCCCGGCAAGGGCTGCGCCGCCGCCGCCGTATCCGGTTCAAGAAAGGTCCGGGAAAAGTTTGTTGCCAGCGCCGCGGCATGGCGGCTCATGTCCCGCCGGGGAAGGACGCGGCGGGCGTTTCCCGGAAAAAAGAAGGCATAGAGGGGATATTTTTGGGGAATATCCGAATAGTCCAAAATACCCGCCCCGTCAAGAGAAGCCAGTACCGCCGGCTGCCGGGACGCCTGAAATATCCGCAGCGCCGCCTTATACCGCCCGTTCCGGTCCCGGTCCCGGTATACCCGGTCGGAGAGGATGAAGCAAACCGGCAGGCCCAAGGACGGGACGGTTCCGATGCGCGTAATCCGTTTTGGCCCCAGGCTGGCAAGCCAGGCGCGGAACCCGCCCCAGACCCCTTGGAACCAATTGGGGGTATCAAAGGAATCCGCCGGTTCAACCGCCTCCTCCTCAAGAACCGATAGGGGAGGGGCCTCCACGGCGATGATCCCCCGGACACCCCCGGCGGGGTCCCCATGGCGGGCGATAAATTCCGGGGAGCCGGCCAGCAGGGTCAGCGCCGCGCCGCCGGTATAAAACCCCGTAATAAACAGGGCTTGAAAATCGGTTTCCGGCGACAAGAAGCCCGGTATGCCCTGGTGGGATTTGATATAATCCAAGAGAAAGACCGTATCCTCCGCCTTTCCCGCTTCCATCTCCCGCGCCGCGGCATTGGCGGACTGGTAGGTCCCCCCGCGCAGGTGGACCCGGAGCAGGCCCAAGCGCCGGGCCAGGGGCTGTTCAAGCCTTTTCCCGGCCTGGTTTACCGCGGGGGAATCAAACCCTTCCCGTGAAAAGGCGATCACCGTAAATCCAATACGGCGCAGTTCATCCCCAAAGCGGTCCACGGCAAACACCGATCCCTGGACCGGCGGAACCAGGATCATCACCGGGCGTTTCCGGCCCGCGGCGGCCCCTTGGGTCTCTAGGGGCCCGTATATCCGCAGGAACAGGGTCTCGTTCCGTTTTCCATCCCGCAGGGACAGGGCCGTTATTCCCTCGCGTATCAAGGCGGTTTCAGCGCTGGGGGAAAAGATAATCCCCAAGGCGCATACCGCGACGGCGAGGAGGGTCCCCAGGACGGGGAGGAAGGCGCCGCGTTCCTGATACCGGGATTGAAAGGGGAAAAAACGGGCTGTTATGCCCCGGAGATTCCCAATATTGACCGCAAGAACCAGGATAAGCAGGGGAATACACTCGGGGCGGAAGCCGTAGGCCGGGAACAGGGCGATCCCCGCAATCAGGGCTAAGGGGGGAAGCCAGATCAAGCCCTCCAGGGGCTGTAACCGTTTAATCCGGGACCGCTGGAGGGGCAGCACAAGAAAAAGACCGGTTATCAGTTCCAGCGCGATAAGTTCATGCATTGAAGGCCAGCCTAAAAATTGAAGGTTCCGGGCCTACTATACCCTAACCGCGCCGGAGCGTCCACAATCCGAATTGCCTAAAAAGTTTTCTAGCCGAAAAGGGGTTAATGACTAATAACCAAAACCTAGCCGAAATCAAACCGCCGCCGCTTCCATGGCGGGCTCGCGGCATCCGTCTCCAGTGTAA
>JAITHL010000007.1 GCA_031279975.1 Treponema sp.
TTTAGCATGGGGGGCCTCCCCGCTAACAACAACTTAAGAGTTTAGCGGGGGGCAAGCCCCCCTCACTCCGAACCCTCCGGGTTCACCGCGGCCCCCCATGGGGGGGCTCCGCCCCCGCAACGCCCCCGCCGGGGGGCCGAAAGGCCCCCCGGTCCCCCCTCCGGCCCGCGTCAGCGCTTTCCCGGGGCGGCGCAGTGTTTATTGATCCAGGCGATGAGGTCCCCCATTACTTCTTCCCGGTTGGTTTCGTTGAGAACCTCATGCCGGGCGCCAGGGTACAGCACAAATTCCAGGTCCGTGACCGGCAAGGACTTGAGGGCGTTTACCAGGGCGGTGGGGCTGCTTCCCATTTCCCCCACCGGATCGGCGCTGCCGGAAAACACATAGACGGGCAGGTCCCGGGGAATGGCGGCCAGGGCTTTGCCGGTGTGTATCCGGTTGAGCATGCCGAGCATGTCCCGGTAAAACCCGGAAGAACTCAACTGCCCGCACCGGGGGTCCGCGATAAAGGCGTCAACCTCCCGCTCATCCCGGGACAGCCAGTCATAGGCCGTCCGCTTGGGTTTAAAAGGCTTATTGTAGGGGCCGTTGGCCATCAGGCAGGCCAACGCGGAACCCCTGCGGCAGCCCCTGGCCGCGGCGATGAGGGTCATAAAGGGTACGCCCAAAAGTATCTTGATCCCGCCGGGCCCCCGGGTGCCGGAAAGCACACAGCCCGCCAAGCCCGGATTATGCTGTTCAATATAGGATTGAACCAGGAAGGAACCCCAGGAATGTCCTAAAAGAAAGAGGGGCGTTTGGGGATGGGTTTCCCGGATTTGCAGGGTGATCCTATTGATATCGTCTATGATATGGGCAATGCCGTCCCGGTCCCGGCAATGCCCTAAAAGCCCGCCCTTGCCGGGATCATTAACCAAGGGGTCCGCGGTCCTGCCGTGCCCCCGCTGATCCGCGGCCCAGACCGCAATCCCCTGGGCGCAAAGCCGCCGGGCAAGCCGTTCATACCGGAGCGCGTGTTCCGCCATGCCGTGTACGATATGCACTATCCCCCGGAGGGTTCCCCGGTTCCCGGATTTGCCTCCCGCCGGCGGCGGGGATTGCGGTTCCTGGGGAAACCAGCGGCGTAAAAAAAGTTTGGTTCCATCACCAACGGGGAACCAGGTTTCTTCCAATACCGCGTCTACCGCTTCCCCGGAGGCCCCCGCCGGAGCCTCCCCGTCCTTGCTTGATTCGGCCATGGCGCTATTGTACTCCCTATAGGATTGTTCTTGCAATCATGGTACACTGGCTCTACGGATGGCAACGGGTGATTTTTTTACCGCCCCGGTGGAACATATCGCCGCCGGCGGGGCGGGCGTCCTCCACTGGGAGGGAAAGACTATCTTCATGGATATGGCCGCCCCCGGGGACCTGGTCCGGGGGCGGATAACCGGGGAACACGGCCGGTGGGCCCGGGCCGCCTTGGAAGCGGTGCTTGAACCGTCGGCAAACCGGCGGCCCCCGTTCTGCCCCCTCTACGGCCGATGCGGAGGCTGTTCCCTCCAGCACCTGGACTATGCGGCCCAGGTGGCGGAAAAAACGGCGGTTTTTAAGGAACTGCTCGCCCGCGTCGGGGGGATCAAGGAAGCGCCGCTTGGCGCCATAGCGCAATCCCCCCCCATTGAATACCGGAACCGGGTAAGTTTCCATTGCGGCCAGGGAAGGCCGGCCTTTAAAACCCGCGGCGGCGGGGCAAGCATCCCCCTGGATGACTGCCCCGTGCTGGACGGCGCCATCAGAACGCGGCTGCGGGAAAAGCGCCTGCGTCCGCCGCCGGATAAAAACCGGTTTACCTGCTATGCCCGGGGCGCGCTCTTTTTAGAAGAGGGCGTCCACCGCCAGGGGGCGGTCCTTCTGGCGGGACAGGAACTGCGCGTGGCCCCTGAGGTATTTTTTCAAAGCAACGGCCTGCTCTTGGAATCCCTGCTCGCGGAAATCCTTGCCCTGGCGGAACAGGCGGACCCCTCCCTGCCCATGGCTGATATTTACTGCGGCGTGGGAACCTTCGCCGCCTTCCTGGGGCGCCGTTTTTCCCGTATCGATATGGTGGAATCAAACAAAACCGCCCTGGCCCTAGCCCGGCAAAACGCGCCCGGCCCGGGGCGCCGTTTTTTTGCCCTGCGGGATGATCAATGGGCCGCCGCCATGGGGCGGCGCCGGGGAAGCAAGCGGCCCTATGGCTTTGCCGTGGCAGACCCCCCCCGGCGGGGGCTTGCCCAGGGCCTAACGGACTGGTTTATCCAGGACGGCCCCCCCTGTTTTGTCTATGTCTCCTGCGATCCCGCCACCCTTGCCCGGGACTGCGCCCGGTTATCCCAGGGAGGATACGAATTGGCGTCCGTAAGTTTCTATGACTGCTATCCCCAAACCGCCCATATCGAAGGGCTGGCCTTTTTCAAAAGAAACCCCGGGGCAAAGGCCCTATGACGGCCCGGAAGCCCTTGCGTCAAACCTTAGTCCTGGGACTCCTCTGCTTCCCCCTCCTGGGGCTTGCGGCCCAAAGTCCCAGCGCCGCCGGGGAGATCGAGCCGATATGGCGGGAAGCCCTGGGCGGGGCGGTCCTAGGCCCCCCCTCGATCCAGGGGGAAACGCTCGCCATGGTCTGCGACGGGGGAAACCTCAAGACCTATACCCTCCAGGGATCACTGCTCTGGGATTTCTTCGCCCAGGGCAGGCTCAGCCCCTTTATCACCCGGTCGCCTGAGGGGAGCAGTTATATCTGCCGGACCAACGGAACCCTTATCGCCGTAAACCGGGTGGGCCGGGAACTCTGGCGGCGCCGGCTGGATGCGCCCATTTCCGCGCCGGTCATCCTAGGCTGGGACGGCAGGCTCTTTATCCCTTCAGCCCGCGGCATAGTTTGTTATACCGCCGCGGGACAGCGGCTCTGGTCCCGGCAACTCCAGCGCCCCCTCGCCTTCCCCCCCTGCCTGGATAAGACCGGCGGGCTCCTGGCGGTTCTGGATACGGGGGAGCTCCTCACGATTAATCCCCACGGCCTTATCCGCTCCCGCCCCTTGCAAGCCCTCCCCTCCCTGGTTCTTCCCCTCGCCTTGAGCGCCTCGCAAGGCCGGGGGGAACCGGGCCCCGCGGCCCTGCTCCTGTACCCCAATGGCGCCGCCGAGGTCCTTTCGTTTACCCCTTCAGGGGCGCAAGCCAACTATCCGGCCCCGGCCTTGCCGCCCCTGGGGGGCGTTCCGGCGGCGGCGGCAATACGGGGAGGCATGGCGGCAGTTACCCTTAAAAACGGACGTATAGTCCTGCTCTCGCTTGCGGAACAAAGTATCCGCTGGTCCGCGGAAAGCGGCGTTACAACCGGCGCCGGCGAAGCCCTTGGGATGCTCTTTAACGAATGGGGTATCTATGTTTTTTCAAAAAACGCCGCCGCTGGATTTTACGAGGACGGGCGGCGGCTGTGGATACTGGAAATCCGGGGGGCCGGGGCGCTTCCGGCCTTAAGCGACGACGGGATACTCTATTTCGGCGGGATAGACTGGGTGCTCGACGCCTACCGCCTGGAAGACCGGCCTTTGGACCGCCCGCGCTCGCCCTTCGGCCCCGGGCCTGAGGGAAGTTACCGGATCGGGGCGGAGAATCTTGCTTCCCTGCCGGATTATACGTTCTTTTTCAGCGAAGGGGCGATCAAAGACCAATTGGCGCTTATCAGCCAAGGGGTTTTAGCCGGCCAGGTGGGTGAGCGGGAAGGCCCCTGGGCTGCCTATCTGCTGGAGGTGGCGGAAAACCTCAAAAACGATCCCAACAAAACCTCCCCCGCCCGCTCCGCCGCGCCGCTCCATAGACGGAAAGAGGCGCTGCATCTGCTCGGACGGCTGGGTTCCCAGGAACTCATTCCCCGCTTGACGGCCATCTATTCCCAGGACCCGGAGCCGGTTATCAAAGCCGCCGCCGCGGAAGCCATAGGGCGGATCGGCATTGATCCCCAGGGCATAGCAATCCGGGCCTTCACCGCCCACGCCGCCCTCCCGTCGGGGCAGGACGAGCAGGTCCTGCGGAATACCGCCGCCGCCGCGGGTTCCCTGTGCCGTTTTACCGGGCCGCCGGTAACTGAACTGGGGGTCCCCCTCCTCTCGTCCCTCGCGTCAAAGAACCGCCCTTCCTTGGTACAGAACCAGGCGCTTGCGGAGCTTGCCAGCCTGCTGGAATAAGGGGGCGGGCAACGGGCTGGCGCTGTTCCGAAACCAGCCGGGTTTTGGAACGCGCCTCATAATACCGCCCATTTTCAGCCCATTTTCCCTAATTCAGACTTTGTTGTTGAAATTACATCCGCTATGGCGAGCTCTATGCCCGATAAAAACCCTTGCTGAAACTGTCTAATGACTTCGGAGGGGAAGGAATCCATTGAAAAAAGCTGGGAGCTGTCGATTTCAAGGGCGGCGGCTATCCGTTCCAGCATTTCGGGGGTGGGAAACTTGTTTTCAAGCTCAATTTGCCCTATGTAATGGGTTGATGTGCTGACCCTTTCAGCCAGCCGCGCCTGGGTAACGCCTAAAATTCGCCGGCGCTCCTTCATGTTATACGCCAATAAGGCCCGTAAACTTGTCATAGTCTTCCCGGTAAGCCTAATGGAAGGAGGGATATTGACAAACTTCCTTATTGGAATTATCATATAAAAACATTCCTTTACGGAATTTTTTACCAAACCCGCTCTTTTTTGGGGGGAGGGCGGCTAAAAAGCATGGGCATGGAAGCCCCGCCCCGCTGTAAGGGCATGGCAAAGGAGAAACAATATGAGGGCAAGGAAATTGTTCACCATCGCGGCTTTGCTGGCGGCGTCGCTGGCAATGGGGACCGGTCTGGCGGGGCGCGATAACCCGGACGGAAAGGAAGATGAAGACAACCCGGGAAGCGGCGGCGTTGACTGGACGAATTACCAGACCGGGGGAAGCTACGCGATACGGATAAAGAACGAGGCAAACCGCGGCCTGGTGGCGTTCAAGGACTCGGTAAGCGCGGCGAATCTGCTGGGCGGCGTACCCAAAAACAAAGGCGATTGGGGCCTGAAAAAGGACACAACCCATTTTAACCAGAACGCCGATTTTAGCCTTATCTTTATTACCAAAGAAGACTACGAGGCGAAAAAAGACAACCCAAACCTGCTTGCGGAGATGAATCAAAAACCCTTTACCCGCATCTTTGCCGCGTATAACGCCAGCGGCGCCAACGAAGTGCCGTGGATTGTCTCCGGCAAGTTGGGCGGCAACAACAAGCTGGTCATCAACAACCTGACCAGTTATAACATGGAACTGCGGCAGGACAGCCCCCGTGGAACCACCCTGGGATACGCGCCCTATCAGGCGAACAACACCACCCTCAATATGAACGACGGCAGTTTTTATATTTTCCCGGTGTTCAAGAAGTACAACGCCCTGCGGGACGAGATAATAACGATTTATCCCTACGCAGGCGACGGCCTGCCCATGGGGGATGAATTTTCTTTTGTGAACGGTCAGGAATTGACCATCAACGCGGCCAAATATACCGGAGCCAACAAGTCCGGGTTTTCTTCCGGCGCGGCCCTGCTGGTGATAAAAAACGCAAGCGAACAGGGAATAACCGTTATGGAGGGGATTTATGTTAAAAAAACTGAAACAGGCATCAGCACCATCAACAGCGGCGGGGAAGAGCGGACGTTTACCATCTTGATGGACAGTTTGAGCGAAGGCAGGTACGAGAGTTCAAAACAGCTTTCCGGCTGGAAGATAGTCAACCTGGGTACCCGGGAAAAAGCGATTGCGGCCGCCACGCCGCTGGATGCCGATTACCGCTATACCGTAACGGTCGATGGGGATTGGAACGATGGCGTAGACCATGTAACCGTTTCCACCCCCGTAAAAGGAAACGGCAAAATTACGGATGAGTTTTAACCGTACTGATTAACGCCGCTGTCTGTATCCGGCCCTTAGGGGCCGGGGCATCCCCTGGTCCATCATGGGCGATCCGGCAGGCGATCGCCCGTGTTTTCCCGGCCTGTTCAGTTCCACTTCCAGGTTAAGTTTCCCCATAGGGCCCGACGGCCAAGGCGTTCCAAAACATCCGTCTGCTGAAGGGCATCAATTTTTCTAACAGGGGTACGTAATGCCTAAAAACAAAACCTAGCCGAAAAAGCGGATGCCTAAAAACTAAAAACCTAGCCCAAAGTACACTGGTTGCTAAGAGGTAACCAAGTGAAACACAAAGGACTAGGTATGA
>JAITHL010000009.1 GCA_031279975.1 Treponema sp.
TCATACCTAGTCCTTTGTGTTTCACTTGGTTACCTCTTAGCAACCAGTGTACTTTGGGCTAGGTTTTTAGTTTTTAGGCATCCGCTTTTTCGGCTAGGTTTTGTTTTTAGGCATTACGCCGCTTAGTATTTTTCTATTCTCTTTTGTTTTAGCGAAAATACAATCTATAGTATCTCTTCCGCCGGCGAGAACAACCCTATAACCGCCGTAAAAATCAACTTTTTTAAGTTTTCCCGTAACCAATACGGTCATATCAGCATACTTTACCAGATTTTCCGGCACTAGTTTTTGGTATTCATCAACGGTTGTTATAAGATCAGGCTGTTTTGACGCGGAAAAACTAATACAGCCGCACAGCAGCCAAGAGAAAACGGCGGCGGTTGTCAAAAATCTAAAACACAACCAATGTTTTGGCATATAAAACTCCTTTAAGGCAATAAATCGTATAGCTTGCCGCGCCCGGCGCGGCGGCATTGATGAACGCGGCATCAGACCTTAGTCCGTAATCAACGCCGCGTCAGGCTGAGAAACAATTTGAAAATAAAGGGTAAGGCGTACTTAGGTTTAGGCCGATAATAAAAGGTTAGGCTGGCCGGGGGGGGGGGGGGGTAAATTGCTCTGTTCATTGCCTTCATAGAGGACGCCTCATCTTAGGTTTGGGTATACGCTTTTACTATACCCTAATAATCTTGGAATGTCATCCTGGTTTTCAAAAAATTGTACCCCAATCCTTGCAAGGCGCCGGCTGAAGGGATCGGGCAATACTGTTCATGGGGCGGCGTGAAAAGGCGCCGCGGGTTGGGCGGAGTAAGGCGGATTTTTTCTTATGGTTAATCCGTAAAGTTCCGCCCAGTCCGCGGAGCTTGTTAAAAAAGTCCCATGCCGGACCTTCGGCCCCCAATCAGCGGTTCCCCGGTCCGCTTGGCGATCACAGTTCCAGCAGCGCGTCCAAATCGATTTCGCCGGCGGCGCAGGGTTGGACGGCGCCCCAGTTTTCCAAGACCCCGGGATGCAGTTCGCCGAATACCCCAACCGCCCGCCCCTGGTATTGAACCGCCGCCGCCCGTCCGGGAATAAACCGGCTGTCCTCCAGGGTTTCCGCCTGGTATTCCCTGGAGAGATAATAGAAGAGGGTTTGTAGCTGCCCGGCAAGGGTATTAAAACCGGCGTCCTCGCCGGCATACAGGAAGCCCGCATATTGGCGGGTCGCGGTTCCATAGTTCTCATTCCCATCCCGCCGGGCAATCTTGCCAATCTCAAAAAGCCGGTGGGGATAGGCCGCATGGCTCGATACGGCCTCGCTTTGCAGGAGGGAGGGCAGTATTGAATCCCGGAGGTATGCATAGTTTTCGGTCATGGGGTTGGCGATGCGGATAATCCCCGCGCCGTCCCCCCGCATCCGCTCAACCAGGTCTTTCCGGGAACCCAGATAGTTGTAGATCATCTCCTGGTAGCCCATGCCGATGAAGAGCTCCTTCACCTTCCGGCTGAAGGCGCTTATGGGCGAAAGCCTGCCCACGGTAAAGGAACGGGGCCGTTGGGGTTTAAAGGAATAAAGCCCCCGCCCTATGGCAACATCCTCCACCACATCCACCGGATGGAGAAAATCGTTCCGGTATTCCGGGGGATACACCCGCAGGCCCCCGGTTTCCGGGGCATCCCCCCCCTCGCTGCCCTGGCCGGCGACGGCGCGCGGGCCCATCTTTTCCAGCGCGGCGCGGCACTCCGCAAGACTGAGCGTTTCGCCCAGCAAGGCGTTGATCCGGGCAAGGGAACAGAAAACCGGCTCCTGAAAATAGTAGGGAGTCGTAACGGAGCGGCCCATGGGGGTATCGTACTCGTAGTCCACCCGCACCGGCTCGATGCGGCAGCCCTGATCCGCCATATCGCAGGCCATTATGGAGGCCGCCAAAGTGACCAGGCGCTGGTCTGTCCCGGTAAGCTCAACAAAGAGGTCCTGGTCCCCCGCCTGTACCGCGCCGATGTCCGCGGAATTGATAATCGGGGGATAGGAAAGGATGTTCCCCTGGGAATCCAGCAACAGGGGGTGCAGGGGCTCATGCTCCTGGATAAAGGCGTATTCCCGCCCCTTGGGATGCTGTTGGAGGATTTCCCGGAGGGTCAGCGGAGCGTCCCATTGCAGGGGGACAAAGGAAACCGCATCCGGGTCCGCCGCCCTATACACAATGGGCCATTGGATCATGCCGGCCCGGTACAGCCCCATAGAGAGGGTCCGGCGTTTCCGCCCGTAATTCCAGGCCAGCTTTTCCTGGGTCTGGATCATATCCCGCAGGGACTCAGGGGTAACGGCCTTGCCCGCGGCGACAAAGCCCGCCAGGTAGGGCCGTACGCCCTGAACCGAAGCCTCAACCCGCGCCGAGCGGAGGGGGCGGCCCTGGGCGTCCGCTGTCTGAGGGGCGCCGGGGTATGAAAAAAAAGAATAGGCGGGACGTTTGCCCCCATAATATATCCGCAGCTGCCGGGCGCAGCCCGCCGTGGACCAGAGGTCGGGACGGTTCGTATCGTTCAACTCGATCTTGAGGACCGGTTCCGCGGAGCAGGGGCCGGAATCCAATTCCGCCTTGGCGCACACCAGGGCTTCTTCCAGGGCTTCCCGGCTGTCCCAGCGGCGGCCCGCCAGGGTGGAGAAAACTTCTTCGTTCACTTCGATCTTCGGCATAGGATATACTATGCTATCGATTATCCCTGCGCAAGACGGCCCGCCGCCCCCAGGCGAATATACGGGCGGGCGATCCGCGCCGGTTCCCTAATTTTTTGCAAAAAATAGCGGGGCGGTTGCAAAATTGCAACATTGCAACCGCTGCTTCTAAAAAAAGCATGTTTCGCAGCCCTTATGCGAGAAACTGCAAGAGCCGGCGCAAAAGTAACCGGCTTTTGCAACTGGCTCTAGCGGCAAACCTATAAAGGCAGTAGACTTGTTCGGAAACCAGCCGGCTTTATGGACGGGCGCTATTTACCCTGGGGATACAAGAAATGAAACATGGTATGCTGTTTTGCTCTATAACGCTTATTTTAGGAGAGGTATTTGCGGAAGGGAATATACCAGGGCCGCCCGGAAACTTCAATTTCCAAACGCCGCAAGACCTGTTCAACAGCCGCCCGGATTACCGGACAAGCCTGTTCCCCGGAACAGCATCCCATGGGGCGGACAACTTTTTTAACGGCGCTGTGGCTGCCCATACTATACCCTTAACAGGCCATAGGGATGATTGGGGGATAACCGCGCAAATTTTTCTCTATAAACTGAAATATTCAATGCCGTTTATTTTGATACCCTTAGCCTATACCGGTTTAAACGTTTTATTGAGAGAATATGCGTATCGTGAAGATGTATCAAAAAATAATATGGGCCTTGCTAATTCATTTGTATCCCTGAGCATATTGGGCGCCGCCGCGGGAGGGGCCGCCGGAATCTTTTTCAATGATGATGGATTCGGAAAAATCATTTGGGGCGGGCTTGGAGCGATAATAGGTTTTACAGCGGGCGTCTATATTGCCTCTATACCCCAGGCGCAAAACGCTTTTCGAGATAACGCCTATTTATATTATTCCGCGCCCCTTATCGTTGGAGCGGCGGCGGCATTCCCAATAACGTTAATATGGAGGGATTAAAACTCCAGGGGAGCATGCAAGAAGACGGTATTCAGGGGCCGCCCTCCCGCGGGCCTATGGTTGACCGGGCAGGGCAATGATTGTATGGTTTAGGGTATGAACCCTATTAGACGGCCCTTTCGATACCGGTATGACAACCTGGCGCTCTATCTTATCGGGCTGAACCTCCTTATTTTTATGGCCCAGCGCTTTCTTCCCCAGGTCAACATCCTGTTTATCCTCAATCCGCTATCGGTGGCCAGCGGCTGGATATGGCAGCCCCTTACCTATATGTTCGTCCACGGCGGGGCAAGCCACCTGATCTTTAACATGCTGGCCTTGTTTATTTTTGGAAGCCAGGTGGAACGCCGCATGGGGAGCAAGGAATTCCTGCTCTACTACCTGTTCACCGGCGTTTTTGCGGGGCTTTTTTCCTTTGGGGTTTATTGGATAACCCGGTCCTACAGGGTTTTTCTCCTGGGCGCGTCGGGGGCGGTCTTTGCGGTTGAGCTTGCCTATGCGGCCTTGTTTCCCAGCTCGGTGATCTACGTCTGGGGCATATTCCCCCTCCGCGCGCCGGTTATGGTCCTGGGGTTTACCGCCCTGGAACTCTGTTTCTCCATTATAGGCTACCAAAGCGGCGTGGCCCATCTCACCCATCTGGCGGGCTTTGCCTTCGGCTGGCTCTACTTCCTTATCCGGTTCGGCGTCAATCCATGGCGCGCCTTTCGTAACGGCTAAAACGGAAAGGCCGGGCCCTTGGCTGTACCCTTCCCGGATTATCCGGCGTACTCCTGGAAATTGCGTATCCCCTGCTATTGCGGGCCAGCCCTTTGGATAGTCCTGGCCTTCCCGCTCTGTTTGGTTCCCCCCGCGGCCTTTTCCAGGGAACCGGAACGGGGGGAACAGGTTATGAAAGCCCTGGGAGCGGCCTATCCAGACCGTATTGAGCGGGTGGAATTCCGCGGCAACGATTGGGCGGCCTTGGTCCAGGGCCGGTGGTTTTACTATGCCCAAGGCCGGCTGCTGCCGGAGGAGCTGCGGAACCAGGCGGAAGCCTATGATCCCCTGCCTTTTTACCATTACCCCGCGGAACTTCCCCCGTGGGAAGAGCCGGACGCGGAGGCGGCTGAACGGTTTCGGGAATACTCCCGGCGCAGGCAGGCCAATCCTCCCCGGCGTTCCCATCATTTTTACGACGCCCTGTGGCAGGCCGGGACCCAGGAAGAAGCCTACCGCCGCGTGAAATCCATGCGCTTTTTGAACCGGAGCGTCCTGGTTCATTACAGTATTATGGAAGAACTTGCCCTGGTAGAAGCCCGGATTTTGGAGGAAGCGAAAACCGACGCCCGGATACGGGAATGGATACGGAATATCAATACCGCGGCGGCCTGGAATTGGCGGAATGTGGCCCAAACCGAAAGCCGGAGTTTCCATGCCTATGGCGCGGCCATTGATCTGCTCCCCGCCCGGCCCCGGACCTATCATACCTACTGGCTGTGGACCATGGAGAGCCGCCCCCAATGGTGGACGGTCCCCTATGCCGAGCGGCTGCACCCTCCCCCCGGGGTGATCCAAGCCTTTGAAGCCTATGGGTTTATTTGGGGCGGGAAGTGGCTTTTTTTTGATACCATGCATTTTGAATACCGCCCGGAAATTCCGCTCTTAAACAACCTGCCGGCGCGCAAATAGTAAAAATGCGTTCAAATTACGAAATTCCAGTTTTCATTCCTATTAGCGACAGATAGTTTCTTAGCGCTATTTGTAAGTTTATAAAAATCGTTTGAAACTCTATGTATGTGCAAATGGAACGGGCATGAAATTAACATGCTCTTGGGCAGAAATTTAAAACGGCTGAGGGGAAAGAAAAATTTATCCCAGTTGGCATTGGCGAATTCAGCGGGCCTCACGCATAACTTTATCAATGAGATTGAAAACGGCAGAAAATGGGTTTCCCCGGATACTATCGCAAAATTGACCGGCGTATTGGGCATTAGCCCCTATGAACTATTCATTTCAGGCATAAAGGGAAGCGTTGACACGGACTTGCTCAACGGCTATTTCGACGACATGACCCAGGGCTTTGAACAAATGGTGCAAGATTTCCGCGTCCAGTACCTAGGAAAACCAGAGAACAGGGAGCCGGAGAACCGGTAGCAAGAACCAGGGAACAGCAGACGGGGGCTGCCAAAGCCGCGGAGCGGCTTTGGCTTGAGAGTTTGCGCGGAGCGCAAACTCTGTCCGCCCAGGAGTTTTGCCTCCGGCAAAACTCCTATGTTTTATGTCAAGAGGCCTGTAACAAGGACTCCCATCCCGCCAATTTGTAGCGATAAAACTTCTTC
>JAITHL010000010.1 GCA_031279975.1 Treponema sp.
AAAATAGCCCGCGGATTGCGCTGATTACCGGTAACAAAATCTGTGAAAATCAGTGCTAATCCGCGTTAATCCGCGGTCTCTTTTGATAATGCCGAATTAATCAGCGCTTCCCTAGGGCGCGGTCTTATGCTACCATTGCCCTAGGGAATCCCGGATTGCGGGCCTCCGGTCCGGCGTCAAGTTAATCAGCGGTTCCCTTGGGGAGGACTTAGGATGAACGCGCTCTTTGACAGCCTCAGAAAGGCCCAGGAAAAGCTGGCCGTCCAAACCCGGCAGGCCAAGGACCGCGCCCTGGAAGCGGTAATGGAGATGATAGCCCTGAACCAGGAAGCCATACTCAAAGCCAATGGAGCGGATGTGGAACGGGCCCGGAGCGGGGGCATGAAGGAAGCCCTGGTTGACCGGCTCCTTTTAGATGACGCGCGGATCGCCGCCATTATCCAGGGGCTTGAAACGGTAATCCGCCAGGATGATCCCATAGGGCGGGTTAGGGCCGGCTGGACCGCGCCGAACGGCCTGAAAATTGAGGCGGTTGCCGTTCCCTTGGGGGTGGCGGCGATTATCTATGAATCCCGGCCCAATGTTACCGTTGACGCCTTTAGTTTAGCCTATAAAGCGGGGTGCGCCATACTGCTCCGGGGTTCCTCCGCGGCCCGTGAATCAAACCGGGCCTTGACCGCCGCCATCAAACAGGGCTTGCAAGCCGGGGAGGGCATTCCCGGCGCGGTGGCCTTGACGGACGCGGAAACCCGGGACGAGGTGGAGGTGATTCTCAAGGCCCGGGGGAAAATCGATGTGGTCCTGCCCCGGGGCGGCAGGGACCTGATCCGCCGGGTGGTGGAAGCCGCCCGGGTCCCGGTTATCGAAACCGGGGAGGGCAACTGCCATATCTATGTGGACGCCGGCGCGGACCTTGCCATGGCCGCGGCGGTAATTGAAAACGCCAAGCTCCAAAGACCCGGCGCCTGTAACGCGGTGGAAACCCTGCTGATCCACCGGTCGGTACTGGGGGGCCTCATGCCCCTCCTGGCCGGGCGGTTTGCGGGGAAGGCGGAACTCCGCTGCGACCCCCCGGCCCGGGAAGCCGCCGGTTCCCCGCCGCCGGAACTTGTCCTGCGGGACGCGGTAGAACCGGACTGGGAGACCGAATTTCTCGATTATATCCTGGCGGTTAAAACCGTTGATTCCCTGGATGAGGCTATCGAACATATCAACCGCTATGGAACCAAACATTCTGAGGCCATTCTTACCAATACCCTGCAAGCCGCGGAGGAATTCAGCCGCCGGGTAGACGCCGCCTGCGTGTACGTCAATGCGTCTACCCGTTTTACCGACGGGGGGGCCTTCGGGTTCGGCGCGGAACTGGGGATCAGCACCCAAAAGTTCCACGCCCGCGGGCCCATGGGCATGGATGCCCTAACCGCCATACAATACCGCATAGCCGGAAGCGGCCATGTCAGGCCCTAGGAGTTTGCGGCGCTTCGCGCAAATCAATGAAAAAAACACGCCAAAAGCGTGTTTTTTACCCTGCAAACTCCCAAAGGAGCCCATAAATCGTGGTTTTTTCGGTACACGCCGAAAAAACCTGCAAGAGCCGGAGGCTCCTAGGGACCCGTGATACCCTCGTTGATCGCCGAAGCGCGAAAAATTGTGTTTAAATTCGGCTCCAATACCCTGGCGGACCAAAACGGGCATATCAATCCCGCGTTTTTGGCGGAATTTGCCGATCAAGCGGCGGCCCTGATCCAGCGGGGCAAACGCTTTATCATCGTGTCTTCCGGGGCGCAGATCGCGGGCATCGCCACCATGGGAAAATGGGCCCGCAAGAAGGACATCCATTACCGCCAGGCTCTTTGCGCGGTGGGCCAGGTGGAGCTTATGGACGCTTGGAAGCGGGCCTTTGCCGGACACAAGCTCCCCATCGCCCAAATTCTCTTAACCCGTGATGACTTCGGCGATCCCATCAGGACCTTGAACATGCGGAACACCCTGTTCACCCTGGCGGACGAGGGGGTTGTTCCGGTTATTAATGAAAACGACACCGTGGGGGTGGAGGAAATCAAGATCGGGGACAACGATACCCTGGCGGCCCAATCGGCGGTGCTCTGGAGCGCGGACCTCCTGATACTTTTCAGCGATATTGACGGGCTTTACGATAAAAATCCCAAGGAGTTTCCCAACGCCCAACTGGTGGAAACAGTGCGGGATGTCGCCGCGGTACGGCAGGGGGTGAGCATCGGCGCGGCCAATGATTTCGGCTCCGGGGGCATTGCCACCAAGCTGGACGCGGCGGAGCGGGTTGCGGCATACGGCATCCCCACCATTATAGCCCACGGGGGGAAGCGCCGGGCCTTGGAAGCCCTGGCCCAAGGAACCCAGCGGGGAACGGCGTTCCTGGTATAACCAGGGGCTGCCGGGGCCGGGTATTACTGGGGCTTGGAACCTATCAGGGTGATATTCATACCCACCTGGTACCGTTCATGGCTTTCGGGGTTTTCGATCTTGCCGCTGCCGTAATACCCAATGGAGCCGCTGGAAAACACCTTTTCAGGGGCGAAAATCGTTCCCCATTCCTTGCCGCTGCCGTCCTTAATGATGATTTGCAGGTTTTGCGGCGCGGCGGGGTCTCTTTTTTGCGGTTCAGGCATGGGTTGTCCTCCCTATTCAATAACAAAGCGTTTGGAAACATTTTTTTGATTGGAATGTTCTATATCCACTTCCACTTTAGTAATTTTCTTAACCTTGAGGGTAATACGCTGCAAGCTGCCCTCGTTTTTCATGGCCAGCAGGTGGTTCCCCATCTTTTTATCCGATATGGCGATATGGGTCAGCACCCAGTCCCGTAAATAATACACAAAGTTATGGGGGGTATACTTTTTTCCGCTTTGGAAATCATCCACCTCTTGCAGTACGGTCCGCACAAAATCGGTATGCTCTTTTTTATGTTCCGCCATGTAGGGGTATTCAACCCGTTCCATGATCTTCTCTTCCGTGCTGAAATGATACCCAACATAATCAACCGCCCCCCGGATGGTCTTCATAAAGACATCCTTGGTACTCTCCCAGCCTTGCAGGCAGCTATTGTACAGTTTATTGGTTAAATTGATGAGCTCCTTATGCTGGCCGTCGATTACGGGGATTCCTATTGAATAAGAACTATGCCATTCAACGATTTCCTGTTTAGCCATAGCCTCCGCTTAACCCTCCCTCTTAACAATGGATAGGGCGGAAGTTGTTTGACGCCTTCCGCTCAAAACATGGTTTTGCCGGACTGTAAGCCCCCGGCCAACCGCCTTAGCAGCCAAGGCTAGTATACGTTCCTTGCGGAAAAAGATCAACCGCGGCGGTACGCCCGTATCCCTAAGAGCCTGTTCAAAATCTGGAATTTTGGCGTTGCAAACGCCAAAATTCTACCTTGCAGGCTCAAAAAGAACCCGAAAATCGGGATTTTTGCGGTCTATTGGCCGCAAAAATCTACAATTTGAACAGGTTCTAAGGAAGCGCTGATTGCGGACCGAAGGTCCTAAGTCCATTTAATCAGCGCTTCCCTAAACACCGGGCAAACCGCTGGAATTTTGAAGCCCTTCCGCCAGGCGGCCCCCGCCGGGGAAAGCGCCGGAAAACCGGGCGTTTCACGGGATACCCGATTGACAACAAGGCATAAAATACGCATTGTTCCTTTTAGCATTTCCTGGGGAGGGGCTGCGCTTTAGAAGGGAGGCTGGGAGAACAGGCTTGAAAGGAAGCGATATTGTCATCGGCGGGGTTTCCAAATCCTTCGGAGGGATGAAGGTATTACAGGATATCAGGCTGGGAATAAAAAAGGGCGAATTTTTTTCCCTTCTCGGTCCGTCGGGGTGCGGTAAAACAACCCTGCTGCGTATTCTCGCGGGCTTTGAAAGCCCGGACATCGGGACGGTAACTATTGAAGGCGCCGATGTGCTTCCCCTGCCCCCCAACCGGAGACCGGTAAACACGGTCTTTCAAAATTACGCCCTGTTTCCCCATCTTACGGTGTTTGAAAATGTGGCCTTCCCCCTGCGTTTGCAAAAACGGCCCGCCGGTGAAATCAAGGGGAAGGTGAAGGACTACCTGGAACTCGTCCAGTTGGAAAGCCATGCCTACAAAAAGCCGAACCAGCTTTCAGGCGGGCAAAAACAGCGGGTCGCCATAGCCCGGGCCCTGATCAACGAGCCCCGGGTCCTGCTCTTGGATGAACCGCTTTCCGCTCTGGACGCCAAACTCCGGCAGCACATGCTCATTGAGCTCGATCAGATACATGATACCATCGGGATCACCTTTATCTATGTTACCCATGATCAGCAGGAAGCCCTTTCGGTATCGGACCGGATCGCCGTGATGAACCAGGGGGACGTGCTGCAGGTGGGGACCCCCCATGAAATTTATGAAAGCCCCGCCACGGACTTTGTAGCCCGGTTTATCGGCGAAACCAACCTCTTTGACGCGGTTGTGGCTTCGGCGGACCGGATCGTAAAACCCGGCGGCGCCGGGGCGCCTGAATACCTGGCGGCCCTGGACATTCCCGAACTGGGCAGGATCAAGGTTACTACCGTGGACGCCGTTCAAATAGGCCAGCGGGTGAGTTTTACCATCAGGCCGGAAAAAATTCTCATCTCCAAGGAACGGCCCGCCACCAAACGGGAGGACATCAACCTGTACCAGGGCATAGTGGACGAACCGATCTATTCAGGGTTTCAAACCAAATTCTATGTGAAGGTGGCGGATACCGCCCTTATCCGGGTGATCAAACAGCACGCGAAATACTCCGACGAGGGGCCCGATATAAAATGGAAAGATTCGGTCTATCTCTCGTGGAGCGCCAATGACGGGTATATCGTGGAAATCAAGGACGGCCAAAGGGCCTGTCCGTCGGCAAGCCCCGCCGGGGGGACGCCCTAGTGCCCCGCGCCAAGGGGCCGCCGGCCGGCGCGCGGCGGAGCGCGGCAAAATTCATGGGCGGCCGTAACTTAGGGATACTCTATTCGGGAACCATGGCCGCCTGGTTTACCATCTTCTTCCTTGCCCCCCTGCTCATCATCGTGGCCTGTAGTTTTATGAAAAGGGACCTGCGCGGCAACGGCATACTGGGAACCTTCTCGCTGGAAGCCTATCAAGCCCTGGGGAATCCGAACTTTGGGATCATCACCATCCGCACTATCGGCGTTTCCCTGGCGAGCACCCTGCTGATCATTCTCATCGCCCTGCCCTGCGGCTACTATATTGCCCGGAGCAAACGGCAGACCCTGCTGCTCCTGCTCATCATCATACCCTTTTGGACCAATTTTTTAATACGGGTGTTTGCCTGGATGAATATTCTAGGGAGCGCCGGTTTTGTGAATGAACTGCTCCTCCGCCTGGGGGCGGTTAAGGAGGCCGTTGTTTTTATGTACAACCAGCGGGCGGTTGTCCTGGTCCTGGTCTATATGTATCTCCCCTACGCCATCCTGCCGCTCTTTTCCACCATTGATAAATTTGATTTTTCCCTCCTGGAGGCGGCCCGGGACCTGGGGGCTTCCAACCTTACGGCCATGGTGAAGGTACTCCTCCCCAATATCCGCAGCGGCATCTACACCGCGGTCCTTTTTACCTTTATCCCCATCCTTGGGGCCTACGCCATACCCGTACTGGTGGGCGGGAAGGATTCGTATATGCTGGGCAATGTGGTGGCGGATCAGCTGACCCGGGCCCGGAACTGGCCTTTGGCCTCGGCAATCTCCATGATCTTAACCCTGGTTACCACCCTGGGGATACTGCTGATGATGGGGCTGCAGCGGCGGGACGCGGCCCGGATTGCCGGATCATCCCGGAAGAGAGGTCCCCAGGATGAAGCTTAATATCAAGCATATCATCACGTCCCTTAAGAACGGCGGCCTTGCGGACCCGCACCGGCAGGGCGAAAACCCCGGGGGCGAAGCGGGACGGCACGCCCGGCGGGCGGTGTGGAAACGCTTTTCCTTTTCCCAAACGATTTTTATCGCCACGATTATCTTTCTCTTTATGCCCCTCATGGTGCTGATCCTCTACTCCTTTAACGGCTCCAAGGGCATGAAGTGGGGCGGCTTCTCCCTGGTTTGGTATGAACAGCTTTTCTTCAACTCCCAGTATCTCTGGCGGGCCTTTTGGAACAGCATACTCATCGCCCTCAGCTCCGCGGGGGCCGCCACGGTTATTGGGACCTTCGGGGCTGTCGGGGTAAACTGGTACCGCTTCCGCCTGCGGAATTATATCCAGATCATCTCCTTTCTTCCCATGATAGTCCCGGAGATCATCATCGGCGTGTCCTTGACCCAGTTCTTTCACGGCGTTCAGATGCGCCTGGGGCTTGTTACTATATTTATCGCCCACACCACCTTCAATCTTCCCTTTGTCTTTCTCATGGTCATGGCCCGGCTTGATGAATTTGATTTTTCCATCATCGAAGCGGCCCATGATCTGGGGGCAAATGAGATGGAGACCCTTTTCCGCGTTACCCTGCCCCTCTGTATGCCCGGCATCATATCCGGTTTTTTAACCGCCGTTACCATATCCCTGGAGGACTTTGTGATAACCTATTTTGTTTCCGGCGCGGGTTCCACCACCCTGCCGGTGTATATCTATTCGGCCATCCGTTTCGGCGTGTCGCCGGTTATCAACGCCCTTTCGGTGGTGATGATTTTGGGGACCGTATTCCTGACCTGCCTGCTGCGGAACTTTCTTAAATATATCGCGGCGAAATAATAGGGTTGTTCTAAAACTTCAGTTTCAGAACAATTTCCGTTTAAAACCGTTTGAAACCGCGGTTTCGCCGGACTTTAGCCCGCGGGCTTTAGCCTTGCGAAACCGCGGGACTGGCGAAGAAACCAACCGGGTTTCGTTACCAGTCTAATGGCTGCTATAGGGCCCCGTATGGGGGCCATTAGATAAAGCACGGCTGCAATAGGCCAAGGAAACTATTGCAGCCACGAGGAGGAACACTTGAAAAAAATACCCGCCCCCCGCGCGGTCTCCTGGAGAAACCGCGCCAGAGGCCGTCCGCGATACCGGGCGGCCCTTCTAGCCGTCCTTGGGTTTTTCAGTCTTGCCGGCTGTTCCGGCAAACAGGACGCGGCCGCCCCGCCGCGGAGCGCCGGTTCTCAAAAGCTGTCTATCTACCAATGGACCTATTATACCCCGGACTCGATATTGGAGAAGTTTAAAAAGGAGTACGGCTGTACCCTTGATTATGACAACTATACGTCCAACGAGGAACTCTACGCCAAACTCCAGGCGTCAGGCGGAGGGGCGGGGTACGACATAGTTTTCCCCTCCGGGGACTATGTTTCCATTATGAAGACCCAGGGGATGCTTGAAAAAATCGATAAATCAAAACTGAGCAACCTGGGAAATATCGATCCCCTGATCCTCAAACGGGCCTCCTATGATCCCGCTATGGAATACAGCGTGCCCTACTATTTCGGCGCGGCGGGAATCGTGGTGAATACGAACCGGGTCCCGGACTTTGAGCGGAGCTGGTCTATTTTCGCCCGCCAGGACCTGAAGGATAAGATGACCATGCTGGATGATATGCGGGAAGTGCTGGGCGACGCGCTGGCTTACCTAGGGCGCTCGGTAAATACCAAAGACCCCAATGATATTGCCCAGGCCCGGGACCTGGTCAACAATATCTGGAAACCGAACCTGCTTAAGTTTGACGCCGATAATATGGGGAAGGGCTTTGCGCAAGAGGACTTTTGGGTGGTCCAGAGTTATGTGGAGGCGGTTTACGCGGAAATAGATGAATCGCAAAAGGCGTACACGGCATTCTTTATCCCCCCCGAAGGCGGCCCCGCCTATATTGACAGTATGTGTATTCTGAAGGGGGCTAAAAACCTGGACCTGGCCTATAAGTTTATCGATTTTATCCACCGGCCGGAGATATACGCGGAGTTCACCGATTATTTCAGATTCCCCTCGGCTGTCAATATTCCGGCCCGGGACCTGCAAACCCAAACCCCCCATTATACTATAGAGGATTTGAACAATACGGAACTCAAAGAGGACCTGGGTGAAGACCTGGCCCTTTACGACCAAGCCTGGCAGTCCGTCAGGGTCGGCAAGTAGCGCCCCTGGAGGTAAGGCTGATTGCGGACCCTAGGTCCGGCGGCGCGTTAATCAGCCTTACCCTAGGGAAGCACTGATTAAATCCAATCGAGGATGCGGACTAAAGTCCGAAATCAGTGCTTCTTACCCGCATTTGCGTAATGAAATGAGCAAATGCAGAGGGCAACGCTGATTAGCGTCAAGTTAATCAGCGTTGCCCTAGTATACCGGGAACAGCGCGTCCGCCACCCGCTTCTTCCCGGTTCATTGGCAAAGCTGTTCACTAGAGCTGTTGTGAAACTTCAGTTTCAGAACAGCTTCCGCTTAAAAACGCGGTTTCACCGGACTTTAGTCCGCGGGCTTTAGCCTGAGAAACCGCGGGACGTGTTCCGAAACCTGCCTGTTTTTGGAACACGTCTACTGTCCTAGTTCTAAAGACCGGCGGCAGGCGGCTTCCACGGCGTTCATAACCGCGCCCCGGAACGCGCCGTTCTCCAGGGCCGCGATGCCGGCAATGGTTGCGCCCCCCGGCGAGGCAACCATATCCTTGAGTTCCCCCGGATGTTTCCCCGTGTCCCGGACCATACAGGCCGAACCGAGAACCGTTTGAACCGCGTAACGCAGGGCCTTGTCCCGGGGCAGCCCCGCCCGGACCCCGCCGTCCGCCAGGGCCTCGATAAAGAGGTACACAAACCCCGGACCGCAGCCGGAAAGCCCGGTAACCGCGTCCATATAGGACTCCTCCAAAAGGTCAACCATGCCCGCCGAAGCAAGGAGCCCTTCCAGTTCCCGCGTTTTTTCCAAGGAAAACTCCGGCGAAACCGCTAGGGCTATCACGCCCTGGGCAACCAAGGCCGGCGTATTGGGCATGATCCGGGCCGCCGGAGGGGCTTTCCCCGGTGGAAACGGCGTTCCCCCGGCAAGGGCGGCTTGTATCCTGCCAAGGGGCCAGCCCGGGGCCATGGACACCAGCGCCGGCGGCCTGCCTTCCGCAACCCGTTTTTGAACCGTCCCGGCGATCTCCCGTAGCGCCCCAAGGAGCGTCTGGGGCTTTACCGCAAGGAATACATAGTCCCCCCGGTCCGCCGCCTCAGTGTTTGAAGCGTACACGCCGGCGCCCAGGGACCGGGCGGCCGCTTCCGCCTTAGACCGGTCCGTGTCGGCAAACCCAATGGTTTCCCCCAAACCGGCGATGCCTCGCATCAACGCGGTTCCCATAACGCCGCTGCCGATGCAGGCAATGGTGCTGCCCATGAAAAACCTCCTCCAACGGGCTTCCGCTGCTTTTATGCGGGGGTTCTACCCCCCACTGTCAACAACTTAAGAAATGAGGAAAGGGGAAGTCTCCCCCTACGGGCGCACTTCGTTGCGCCCTACCCCCTCAACGGGGGATCTGCCCCCGTAACGCCCCCGCCGGGGGGCCGAAAGGCCCCCCGGTCCCCCCTTTAGTTGTTGACAGTGCTCTGCCCCCCCTCCCGTGTTTCCGCGCCTTCAGGATGTTTTATAGAGATGCACATCCCGCTGGGGAAAGGGAATGACGAGCCCCGCGGCTTCTATCTTTTCTTTTATATTCCGCATCTGTTCCCAGTATATCGCCCAGTAATCGTCCACGCCTGCCCAAACCCGGAGCGTTATGTTTACCGAACTGTCCCCCAGGGACTGGAGCATCACCTGGGGGGGCGGGTCCTTGAGGAAGCGGGACTCCCCCGCGGCAATATCCCGCAGCACGGCAAACGCCGTATCCAGGGAGTCGGAATAGGCGACGCCCACGGTTAAATCCATGCGGCGGCGGCCGTTCCGGGTGTAGTTCTTTATAGGGATTCCCCAGATAGCGGAATTCGGCGCGGAAACATACACCCCGTCCGGGGTTTCCAGGGTGGTAGAAAAGAGGTCCATATTTTGCACCGTGCCGTTATAGCCGCCGAACTCAATAAAGTCCCCTTTCCGGTACAGCCGCAACAGCAACAGCAGGAGGCCCGACGCGATGTTGCTCAAGGTGTCCTTGAGGGCCAGCCCTATGGCAACCCCCGCGGCTCCAAGAATGGCGATGAGGCTGGTTGTATTGACCCCGAAGGCATCCAGCGCCATGATCAACCCCACAATGCCAACCCCGTATTTTAGGATCAGCTTGAGAATCATCCCCAGGGTCTCGTCAAACCGAAGGTCCTTTACGGCCCGTTGAATAATCCCGCTCCCCAGGCGGATGAAAATCACCCCCCCTAGAACTATCCCCAGAGTATAAAGCAGTTTCCCCCCCAGCCGGAATATGATGCCGCCGTATTGGTTGATCAGTTCATCGAACATGATTCCCCCTGCCTTTTCGCGTTTTGTATTGCCAACGGGGCTGTTCCCGCATATCACCGCCCCGTTGGAACCGCCTCAATTGTACTCATAATTAGGGGAGCCGCCAAGCCGGGGACCGTAATGCCTAAAAACAAAATCTAGCCGAAAAAGCGGATGCCTAAAAACTAAAAACCTAGCCCAAAGTACACTGGTTGCTAAGAGGTAACCAAGTGAAACACAAAGGACTAGGTATGA
>JAITHL010000012.1 GCA_031279975.1 Treponema sp.
AGCGGAACCATTAGGGAGTTTTGGGCAACGCCCAAAACTCCAGGCCGAGTGGAGTTTTGCCAAAGGCAAAACTCCGAGGCAATCCGGCAACGCCGGATTGCCCGCCCCCCGGTCCCCCCGTTATTAACAGCGGGCCGGGTCTCCGCCCTATTATGCTAGGTCATTTTGGCATATTGTCAAGCTGTTTTTGTCTCTATTTGACAAAGGATACGGCGGCTGCTACCATAGGGTATGGTTCTTTGGGCGCTGATCGCCCTGGATGGACCAATATATTTTTTAAGGAGGCGGCTATGGCTGACGGAGAGGGACTGAAGGTTGAAAAAAACTACCATTTGAATACGCCCTTTGGGACGGACAGCGGTTTTCATGTGAAGGGCGCGGCCCATCTTGATTGGGGCATGAAGCGGCATCTTACCAATATTTTTCATCCCCAGAGCGGGAATACGGTGATGTTCGCCTTTGATCACGGCTATTTTATGGGTTCCGTATCCGGCCTTGAGCGGCTGGACCTCCTGATTCCCCAGTTGGTGGATCAGGTGGATGTGCTTATGGCGACCCGGGGCGCCCTGCGGACCTGCGTAAAACCGGATTTCAGAAAGGGCATAGCCCTCAGGGTGTCCGCGGGATCATCGATGATCAACGACGACCTCAGCCATGAGATTGTCTCGGTGGATATGGAGGACGCGATCCGCATGAACGCGGATTGTATGGCGGTGCAGACCTTTATCGGCGCGGATGGCCAGCTTGAGAGTATCGACAACCTCTCCCGGGTGATCAACGCGGGAAACCGGTATAGCATCCCCACCCTGGGGGTGATTGCGGTGGGCAAAAACATGGAGCGCACGGATCAGTACTTTAAACTGGCGACCCGCATTGTGGCGGAACTGGGCGCCCACATCATCAAGACCTATTACTGCGAGAAGTTTGAGGAAATCGCCGCGGCCTGCCCGGTTCCCATTGTGGTGGCCGGGGGCAAGAAACTCCCCGAAGCCGAGGCCCTGACCATGGCCTACCGGTCCATGCAGGGGGGCGCGCGGGGCCTGGATATGGGGAGAAATATTTTCCAGAGCCGCCATCCGGCGGCCATGGCCGATGCAATCGGGAAGATTGTTCACAGCAAGTTTACCGACAAGGAAGCCTGGGAGTATTACCGGGAAACCGCCAAGTAACGCCCAGCCGCCTGGACGCGCCTTGCCAAAACGCGCCAGGCGGGAAGCCCAGGGCCGCTTCTTACCCGGCCCCTCCCGCTCGTACCGGCCTCTCTACGCAAATACGGGTAAGCGGCGCTGATTGCGAACCGCTGGTTCGATCCGGCGTTATCAAAAGGGTCCGCGGATTGCGAACCTTCGGTTCAACACGGATGTTCACGGATTAGAAGGGTTTTGTTACAGGAAATCCCTATTAATCCGCGCAATCCGTGGACTGTGTTAAAAAACCGGGTTAATCAGCGTTGACCTAGTTATTCTCCGCCCTGGCCTGTTCAAACTCCTTGATAACCGCTTCGGAAGGCGACTTGGTCAGGAGGCTGACCAGGACTATTGCCAGCGCGGAACAGAGGAAGGCGGGGAGCAGCTCATAGATGCCAAAGACGCCGCCCAGGGCGCTGATCCTTTCTTTCCAGAGTATTACCAGCGCGCCGCCGGTGATCATGCCAGCCACAGCGCCGGCCAGGGTGGTCCGCTTCCAGAAGAGGGAGAACAGGATGAGGGGGCCGAAACCCGCGCCCAGCCCGGCCCAGGCATAGGAGACAATCCGGAATATGGAATCGTTGTCCATGAGGGCGATGCAGATACCCAGGATGGTTATCAAGAGCATGGTGATCCGGGCAACCCAGAGGATCAAAAATTCATTGGCGTCCCGTTTGACGATCCCCTTAACCAGATCGTTGGCCACCGCGGAAGAGGCGATGAGCATGTATGAGTCGGAGGAACTCATGGACGCGGCCAGTATGCCTGAAATGATCAGGCCGGCCAGCAGGGGCGGGAAAAAGTTTTGCGCCATGTGGAGGAAGATGGTTTCGGACTCGCCGCTGGTGGTCAAAAGGCCGGGCATATAGGCCCTGCCAATAAGTCCGATGGCCACGGCGGTAAAGAGGGAGAGGAAACACCAGGTTACCGCGATGTTCCGGGACATGGCGATCTTGGCGGTGGTTTTAACAGCCATAAAGCGGAGCAAGACCTGGGGCATCCCGAAATAGCCGAGCCCCCAGGCCATGCAGGACAGGATATTGAGCAGGGAGTAATTTTCCCCGCCGCCGAAGAGCGGCGCCCCCCGGATCACCGCCTGGGCGTTACCCGCCCCGGCGGATACGGCCGCCCCTTGGGCGTCTATGGGAACCGCAATGCCAAAAATATCGGTAAACCGGGGGAAATTCCCCAACCGGTCCGCCAGGCCGGAAAGGCCCCCCACGTGGAAGAAGCCGAAGAGCAGCACCAGGATCAGAACGCCGATCATCAATATCCCCTGAATAAGATCGGTCATGCTTTCCGCCAGGAAGCCTCCCAGCAGGGTATAGGCCATTACCAGCGCCGCCCCCAGGATCACCATGGCGGTATAATACTGCTGGGCCCCGAAAATATAGCTGAACAGTTTGCCGAAGGTAACGAATTGGGCGGCGGTATATATAGAAAAAAAGATGATGATGATCAGCGCGGCCAGGGTCGCCAAGACGCGCCGTTTATCATGGAAGCGGTTGCTGAAGAATTCCGGCAGGGTAATCGCGTTATGCGCCGTCTGGGAATAGGAGCGCAGCCGCCGGGCAACCACGGCCCAGTTAACCCAGGTCCCGGCAAACAGGCCCACAGCGGTCCAGAAGGCTTCACCGCAGCCGGTAAAATAGGCCACCCCGGGCAGGCCCATCAGGAGCCATCCGCTCATATCCGAGGCTTCGGCGCTCATGGCCGCCACCCAGGGCCCCAGGCCCCGCTTGCCCAGGAAGAATTCCTCCGGGTTGCTGTTGCTTCTCCGGGCATACCACATCCCTATGGCTATCATCACCAAGAGATACGCCCCCATCCCTATAAGGGTCTCCATATTCATGCTTGTCATAGTTCCTCCTTCTCTATACTTAGGACGGTTCTGGGTAACGCGGCGCCGCTGATCCGTAAAACCGCCTTCGTGAACAAGCCCGCTGCCCGGCTCCTGGTCTAAGGCTGATCAACTTGACGCCGGACCGCTGGTCCGCAATCAGCCTTGCCCTTAACCTATGGTTCGATAAATTTTCGCCCTGTTTTACCTAACCCTTTCAGTGCGCAAATACGGGTAAGCGGCGATGTTTGCGGACTATATCCGCATCCTCGATTGAATTCGGGCCTGCGGCCCGCAATCATCGCTTCCCTAAGAATATCCAGCCCTTGGAAAAACGCTGGGATTCAACGAAGACCCCCTCCCGGAGCCGGGGCAGGGGATCGCTGAGGGGAAGGCCGTAGACCGCCAATCCCCGCAGGAGCTTGGCCGGCCAACCGGCGGCGGCCAGGGGAATATGCCAGGCTTCGGCGCTCAGGGCTTCCGCCCCCCCTATTCGCCCGGATTCCGCGTTTTCCAGGGCCTCCAGGAAGGGGCCGCCAAGAAACCGTGCCCGCCGGGGCAGGCCGGGGGATTCGGCCAGGATCAGGACTTCCTTCCCCTGATTAAAGGACTGGATGTACAGCCCCTCTATGGCGATAGAACGCTTACCCGTAGCAAGATACCAGGGATATTCCCGCAGATCAACCTGATAGACCGGCCCGTCCGGGGAAAAAACCGCTGGTTCTTCCAAACGCCGGAGCGCCGCCGCCCGCCAGGCGTCATGGAAAACCGGGCGCAGCGCTTCTTCCCCAAGGCCGCCGCCGGTATATGCGCCGAGACCCGCAGGCGCTTGCGCATCGGGCAGGGCCGCCGTAAGGGCCGCTTCACTGAGCGGTTCCCGCTGTATTGGCGGCGCTTCCGCCTGCTCTCCAGCCGCCGCTTTCGCGGGTTCTTGGGCCGCCGTTTCCTCCTCCTCCGCCCGCGGGGAAGCAATAACCGCGGACTCCCCAGCGGGGATAAACAGAACATCCCCCTGAGGCCGTACCAGGAACAGCCCGGCGTCAAACCATTGGGCGGCGAACCCCTTGGCAAAGAAGGGATTCCCCAGGGGCCTTCCATAGCCAAGCACCCCGTTTGGTTTCCCAACGCCCCGGATTTTTCCATATTGGTCCAGGATGGCCCCGGAAACAAGGGAGACCTGTCCGCCTTCTATGCTCCCCAGGGCCAGGATAAGGGAGGCAAGCCCCCAGGAATTGGGGAAGGGTTCTTTGGCCCGCCAATTCTGGACCCATGCGGCGGGGGAATCCGGCGGCCAGCCGTGCACCCGGTCGCCGCCCAGAACCCCGGCAAGGCCGGCGTCTTGCAGGAGCCCCTCAATATAGGCTTGGCAAAAGGATTCGCGGACAGCCTGTTTTTCCCCTGCCGAAAGACCGGCGCTTTTATCCCGGGGGTCCGCTGTCATAAGCGCGACCCCCGGCGCAAGGCTTAGTTCTGGAACGTCTTCCGGTTGAAAGAAAAGCCCTTCCAGCGCGGCGGCGGGCGCTGGCGCGGGAAGCGCGGCGGGGTCCTTCTTAGGGATCTGGGCGCGGGGCGCTTCGTCTCCCTGGGAAGCGCCGCTGGTTTCGGCGGGACCCGGCATAACGGCTGGGGGCGGCCTTTTAACCGCCGGGCCGCCGGCGCAGCCCTCTAAGAACAGTATAACTATGAGAGAAGCACTATGCCGGCGCATAGCATCAAAACTAACCGGATTTTTTAAAAATTGCTATACAGCCGGGGCGGGGGGGGGCGGTCCCCCCGGAGGGTTCGGAGCGCGGGGGGCCTCAGCTCCCCCCGGGTTATTCAGCCCTTCCGTGGGCTTGGTTTTCCCGGTTAAAGCCCTGGGAAAGCTGTTCCAGCAGGCTGTCCGTCTGCTTTTTTGAGCGGATACCGAAGTCTTCCAGCGCCGCCGGATTGATTTGCTCATAGGCGGCGGCGTTTTTTTCATATTCGCCGAGCATATCGGCCAGGTATACCGCGGAGACCAGGTCCTTATACTCCCCGGGGCTTGCTTCCGGGTTGTGGTGGAACCTTATGGCGCATACCAGGCGTTCAGGGAAATTCCACTTCTCCGCCACCAGCGCGCCGATTTCAGCGTGGTTCATACCGGCGGTCAGGTCCTCCAGCGTGGTTTGGGGCATGTTCTTCTCAACGCAGAAGTCCCGGATTTTATTCAAGAGCTCCGGGTGGGCGTTGGAAAAAACGATCTTCCCAATATCATGCAGTATGCCCGACACATAGGCGTCATCCAGCAGATTCCGGTCCCGGCGGAAATTCTTAATCAGGTTATAGGCGTAAAACGCGGTTCTATAGGAATGTTCCCAGAGCCGTTTTTGCTCCAGGGTGTTGCTCCGCAGCATTTTCTGGGTTCCATAGGAGAAGAGCATGTTTTTAATCCCCTGGATGCCCATGATCTTGACCGCCTCGGCAATGTTGTCCACCCGTTTTGAGACCATATACTGAACCGAATTGACGGCCTTTAAAAGGTCCGCGGTCAAGGCCGGGTCCTTGGAAATTTGCCGGGCGATATGGGCCATTTCCACCTTGGGATCATCCATCATGCGCTGCGCCTGGATAATATTTTCCGGGAAGGGGGGCAGGGAGTTTACATTATGCACAATGGTTTGGGACAGTATGGATAAATTTTCCGCCCTGGCCTTTTGCAGGGGCACCGCAAGCCGGGCAATGGTTTCTTTCCCGGTTCCCAGTATATCAAAGCAGTCCTCATTGAGCCCCATCTTGTTCAGCATGAGAATCATGATGACCAAGCCCAGGCCGGCGCCCTCAGAGTCGTCTAACACCTGGAACATGGCCTCCTCCAGGTTTTCGTACTGCCGGGACCGGGCGATTTTATCGTGAATACGGATAAGCTCCCGTTTGGTGATCGCCGCGTTGTTCCGCACCTCGATATAAATAGTATTTTTCTTCGATTGTAAGATAAGTTTGATATAAAGGCCCAGTTCTTTTTGCCGCCGCAGGTAATGGGCGATATTGCCAAGGGTATCTTCCTTAAACCGGGCCATGCCCAGTTCATAGTCATCAGGTTTTTCAAGGTCCAGGCCCCGCTCGGCGAAATAGACCCGTTTGGTATTGGCCTTCTTCGCGTTTACCATCAATTCTTGCACACAGTAGACAATATACGGCTTGAGTTTTTCCTGATCCGCCAGCTTGAGAAAGACTTCCACCACCTGGGCAATGTACAGCTCTATCTCATGGGGAAGCGTAAAGGTCGTTATGGTGAGGGGGATTTCCGATTGAACGGCCTTTTTTATCTTTTCCTCATCAACCACAAGTTCTTGAGAACTGATCATATACATCCTCTCTTTTTTATAACTTTAAAAGGCTTTGCGGGGCTTTCACCCGTCAACAACGCAAGCCAATACAGCGGGGGGCAAGCCCCACTGTCAACAACTTAAGAGATTAGCGGGGGGGCAAGCCCCCCTCACTCCGAACCCTCCGGGTTCTCCGCTGCCCCCCATGCGGGGGTTGCCAAAGCCGCCCTGCGGCTTTGGCTTGAGCGTTTGCGCGGAGCGCAAACGCTCAAGCCCCGGAGTTTTGTTACCGGCAAAATTCCCAAGTTATCCGGCTTCGCCGAATAGGGCCGTAACGCCCCCCGGCCACCCTTAAGTTGTTGATAGCGGGGCTTGCCTTCCGCTAATTGCCGCAACCCCCGGCCAGTATGCGCTCTTTTTCCGCTTCACGCAAGGACGGGATTGCGTAATGCCTAAAAACAAAACCTAGCCGAAAAAGCGGATGCCTAAAAACTAAAAACCTAGCCCAAAGTACACTGGTTGCTGAGAGGTAACCAAGTGAAACACAAAGGACTAGGTATGA
>JAITHL010000081.1 GCA_031279975.1 Treponema sp.
CAAAAGAGACCGCGGATTAACGCGGATTAGCACTGATTTTCACAGATTTTGTTACCGGTAATCAGCGCAATCCGCGGGCTATTTTTAAAAACTTGATTTAATCAGCGTTGCCCTAGGGACGGCCCCCCGGAGTTTGCGGCTTGAGCGTGGGTATTATTGGATCGCTTACCTCGATGACGGCGGGAAAGTCCTCGGGCCGTAGCAGCACGGTTTCGCCGTCCATCTGGGCGAGTATCGGATATTCCCCCTGAAACTCAAGCCGGTGGGCGTTGAAGAGCAGAGATTCGGGCTTATCCACATGCCCTCCGGTGGTAAAGAGGTCTTTCAGGGCGATCTTGCGGAACAGCGGCATTTGACGGACCAGGCAGACGTTCCGGTCATCGGGCAGTATGCGCTTATGGGACCCGTAGGTCCGGCGCCCGCTTGCCCCTACCGCCATGAGGAGGACCCGCTCCCGGAGGGAGCGGGGCTCCGCGGCGGAGCCATCCAGGGCCTTGATGTCCAAAAAGCCCACCCGGTATATCCGGTCATAGAGGAGTGCCGCAATATCTACCCATAACTTATAGGAATCTCCCGGCAGCTTCCCCTTCATTTTATTGGTCATGTGGGTAACAAAGGCGTCCAGGCCAACGGAAAGAATATTAAAGGCCAAAAAGGGTCCCTTGCCCGGCTGGGCGGTGCTTAACCGGAGGGACCGGGCTTTTTCAATCCTGGATGGGAGGATAAGCAGGTCCAAAGCGCCGTCCAATTCCCAGGAATCCGCCCCGTCATTTCCCGTACCCAGGGGAAGCCGGAGTATGGCGGTATGATCGCGGACCTCCGGTTCCGCCTGGCAGAGGGCGATCAGCGCTTCTAGGCCGGTACCGTCCCCGCCGGCGCAGAGGATCAGGTAGAAGGGCATATCCTGGGGGCGGCCCTGGGTATACGCCAGGGTCCGCTTTACCTCTTCGAGTAAGGCCCGTACTATCCGGTTGGCGTGATCCGGGCTTTGGGTAAGCAACATTCCCCCCGGAGCGTTTCCCGCGACCCCAGCGGGGCAGGCCGCTTCCCGCCTGGGGTTCCCCTGGGCCTTTTCCCCATAGGCTTTAAGTATTGCATAGTGCCTTTTCCACCGGGATCGTATGGTAAACCCCCCGGCCTTGGGATTTACGATAAGGGCCCACCGCAGGGGGCGCCCCGGCGCGGGGAGGCTGCGCAGAACGATCCGTTCGATGCCCGCCGCAAAGTCATCCAGATACATTGGGTAAGTGTACCCTATCCAGGACTGCGGGTAAAGTATAAACATCCTCCACGCCGTCTACCAGGACGCCCCCCATGCCCAGTTCCAGAGGCAGGGCGATGTCAATAGCATAGCGATCCCCAATGGACGCGCACCGCTCAAAGGGCGAACCGGACAGGGCCGCGGTCCGGCGGAGGGGTTCCTCATGGGGTTTCGATACCCCGCAGGTGTCCAGGCCCACCAGGACTGGAAAAAGGTCCTCCACCCCCAGAACCCGAAGCGTTTTTTGGGCAACCAGGACCGGGTTATTGGTAAGCAGGGCAAGGGCATACCGGGACGCGAGGGAACTGAGGGATTGGCGGAGCTGAGGGTCCGCGGACAGGTAGGCTTCAGGCCGGCAGAGTTCTTCCCGCCAGCGAATAATTTCTTCAATAGGGATGCCGAAAGCCTGGAATACGCTCCCCAGGCCCGCCGGGGCGCCATGGGCTGTTTTCCATGCCTCCTGAAAGGCCGCCAGCTCCCGCTTCACTGCCTCAAAACCGGCCCCCCGGATTTCCGCGAAACGCCGGATGGGGCCGTCAATCTGGGAGCGCAGATACTCCTCATTAGTATAGAGGGTCATATCCATATCAAAGATAAGCGTCCGGGTATGGGGGGAAAAGCGGTACAGGATCATCCTGGCGGGGCGCTTATTCGGTAAGCAATTTATTGATAATGTCCCGGTTATCCAACAGGGGGCTCAGGGGCTGGCTCTGATAGAGACGGCTGATGATCTTGGCAAAGAGTTTGCTAATATCCACGCTGATATACCACTCCCGCTCAAGCAAGGTTTCCTGATAAATGGCGTTAGTACCGATGATACGGTAAAAAAGCCCTTCCCGGTAGGCGCTGTCAAAGTATTCCACGGCTTTTCCGGTAAACAGGGGAAGGCTTATGGCGCAGATAACCTTGCCGGCCCCCTGCTCTTTGAGAAAACGCATGGCCTTGAGGAGCGTTCCCCCGGTACCGAGCATATCATCCGCCATAAAGACCGTCATGCCCTTAACATCCCCCAGCAGTTTCAGGGCCGTTATGTTATTTTCCAAGGCGTTTTTGGTCAAGCGGGAATAGTCCCGCTCCTTATACAGCAGGGCCAGGGGCTTTTTAAAAGTTGTGGCATAGAACTTATTCCGGTCCACCGCCCCGGTGTCCGGGGAAACCACCACAAAATTGCCCGCTTGTATCTCCGCAAGCTGGGAAAGCTCCCGGATTATCTGGTAGCTGGCATGGAGATTTTCCAGGCGCATCTTGTTGAAGGCGTTCCCAATGTCCCGGGAATGGATATCCAGCGTGATGATCCTGCTCACCCCCAGGGATTCAAAAATATATCCCAAACTGCTCGCCGTTACCCCTTCCCGCCCCTTCTTTTTATGCTGCCGGGAATAGGGATAGGTGGGCAATACCAGGGTAATCCGGCCAGCTCCAGCCTGTTTAACCGCGTCTACCGTAACCAGGAGGGTCATCAGGTGATCATTAACCGTGAGGGAGCACTGTATCCCTTCTTTAAAGGTAAGGGGAAAGTGATTTTCCATATCCTGCACGATATAGATATCCTTACCCCGGATGGATTCCAGAATTTCCGCTTTGATCTCCCCGTTGGCAAACAGGGTAAACTGGGCGGGCACCTTGAATCGGGATTTCAACGCCTCTTCCTGGGGCCCCGTGATTTTTACATAGAGGTTCGTAACGTCCTTGATAAGGCTGATCTGGGCGGTTACCGCCTTGGGGTCCAAGGCGTACTTCGCCGCGATATCCGACACGGCCTTGGAGAATTTATGGTGATAATGGCGCTTTAGATGAAAAACCACCGCATCCGCAAAGGCTTCTCCCCCAGGGCAGGCTATAACGACAAGATTTGCCGGATCGGAATATTTCATGGGTATCTTAGTTTACCGCATCCCCTTCCTAATTTTCAAGTATGGTGATTTCAACCCGCCGGTTTATCCGTTTTCCCGCTTCGGTAGCGTTCTCCGCCAAAGGCCGTTCCGCGCCGAACCCCCGGGTAACGATACGTTCCGCGGTTCTCACCTTATTCCCAATCAGGTAATCCGCCACCGCCGCGGCCCGCTGCTGGGAAAGCCGCATACGCCCCGCCGCGGTCCCGGCCAAGGCGGTATGCCCCCCTATCAGGATGTCCCGGTTAGGATAGCGCCGCAGTATCTCGCCGATCTTATCGAGCTTTGCCTTTTCTGTAGGGAGGAGCGCCGCCGAATCCGCGTCGAACTGAATGTTTTCCAAACTGAGGGTTACCCCCGCGTCATCAATCCTAACCGATGTATCCTCAATGCCCAAACGGTCAAGATCGCCCTTAATTTCATCCGCAACCTGCCCCTTATCCATGATCTCAGAGGCCAGGATTTCCGCCTCCGCGGTTCCCCGGTATTCCACGGTCATCCCGTTGGACAGCTCAATAACCAGGCGGAAATTTTCTTCATAGGCCCTGGACTGCCCCAGGACAAAATCCCAGTACAGCACCTGGTCCGAAGCCCCCATAATCCGCAGGGGCCACAATTTTCCCGAAACAGCCGGGGGTTCATAAAAAATACGGTAGGAAACCGAAACCGCGGGATACTCTTTATTCCGCCATATCCGGGGCCCCAAATAGGCGTAGTTGGCGGTAAAGGGAATGCGGTAGGGGTCTTGAATCCCAAAGGTATCCCGGAAATCATGCATCTCATGCCCTTCGGCAGTCCAGGTTTCCCCGATCTTCAGCTCCCGCTGGGGAAAAACCGGCACGTTCCGCACCACCGGCATATAGTACCGTTTATCAATGGTAATATGCCCCTGCCGGTCCCGGTTAAACACGGATTCATACTCCCGGGCCCACTGAAAACTCTGGCTTCCCGCAAGCTCTTCGCTCCGTTCAGCGGTTTGGAAGACCCCCTGATGCCGGGCGTTTCCGTTCTGTTCTTCCAGAACCGTTACCGCTATCCGGTTGAGAATCTCCGACCGGTGGCTTAACTGCCGGTCCACATAGACATACTCATGCACTGTGGACAGAATCCGGTATTTATCCCCCGCGCCGTGTTTAAAGAAAAATTCCTCCCCATAGCTTGGGGAAACAAGCGCCCAGCCCAGAAAACAAAGCATCCAGCCCTTATGTATTGCCGCCAATTGTTATTTTCTCCACCGATTAGAAAGTCTATTGTAACGCTAGGGAACCGCTGATTAAATGGACTTAGGACCTTCGGTCCGCGATCAGCCCTTCCCAAGACAACTTTGATACATGGCGAGGTATTTCCGGGCCGACCGTTCCCAGGAAAAATCCTGTTCCATACCCCGTTTCCGCATTGCCGTTATCTGATCGCTCCGGTTGTAGTACGCCCAGACCGCCCAGCCCACGGTATTGTAAATGGCGGAAGGGGTAAGATCGTTAAAAACAAACCCCGTTCCAACGCCCGCCTCTTCGTCAAAATTCTCCACCGTATCCGCCAATCCTCCGGTATTGCGCACTATGGGCGGCGTTCCATAGGCGAGGGAATACATCTGGTTCAAACCGCAGGGCTCATAGCGGCTGGGCATCAGGAAAAAGTCGCTCCCCGCCTCAATAAGATGGCTGATCTCCTCGCTATACCCAACCCGGGCCTTAAAATTGGACAAGCGGGAAGCGAGGCTGAGGACCTCCTGTTCACACCAGACTTCCCCGGTACCCAGAATGACCCATTGGAGTTCCATATCCTGGCAGATGGACCAGGCGGAACCATAGTTAGGGCCGAAAAGCTCCCCCACCCCCTTTTGCCCGGTCATCCGGGTAACCATGCCGATAAGGGGAACCTCTGGATTCAGCGGCAGGCCGAATTCCCGCTGCAAGGCGGCCTTCCCGGCGGCCTTCCCGGACATATCCTTTTCCGAATAGGTCTGGGGAATATAGGTATCGGTCCGGGGGTTCCATATTGCCGTATCGATGCCGTTGAGGATACCGGTATAGTCATCCCCCCGGTAACGGAGCGCCCCGTCCAGGCGGAAACCGTGGGCGCTTAGTTGGGTTTCCCGGGCGTAGGTAGGGGATACGGTATTGATCTTATCCGCCGAAAGCAAACCCGCCTTCAGCATATTCATCATGTTCCAATCGTCAAAACCAGCGTTAAAAAATACATCCCACCCCAGGTTGGTATAATAGAAATTATCCTTGCTATAGATGCCCTGGTACCCCAGGTTATGCACCGTTAATACCGAAGCGGTATGGGCAAACCCCCCGGTCCGCTCCCCGTATTTCAAAAAAACCGGCGCCGGGGCGGCCGGCCAATCATGGCTGTGGAGTATATCAGGATACCAGGCAAGTTTCCGGCAGAGTTGAAAAATCGAGCGGCTGAAAAAAATAAACCGCCGGGGGTTATCAGCGAAATCCGGTTCCCCGTGGCTGCCGTAAATCCCGTCCCGTCCAAAAAATTGTTCATGGTCGATAAAATACACGGGGATAGGATTTTTTTGAGGCGACCCCGGCAGGATAGTAGTATACACCGCGCTCCATTCCTCCCCCCCGCCCACCGGAACCCCCAGGGCGCCTTCCATTCTTTCCAGTTTATCCCGCTCTATGCTATAATACCGGGGCAGCGCGATGCGGACCTGATGCCCTAAATTGGCCAAGGCTAACGAAAGGGCGGATACCGCATCGGCAAGGCCGCCGGTTTTCGCAAAGGGCACCGCCTCGCTGGCGGCCATCAATATGTTCATACAACCTCAATACCGGAACTCTTCAGGGCCTCTGAAAAGCCTGTTTGCTTAAAATGATTCCACCATAGCAATACCATGATCTTTGATAATAGCAAGCCCCTTCTGATGATCCTCCAGTTTAAAGACGACCACCGCCTTATTGGTATTGCCCTCAAGGGAAGCATAGAGATATTCAATGTTCACCTGGGACCGTTGGAATAGTTCCATCACCTTGGCAAGACTGCCCGGGGTATCGGGTATTTCCACCGCCGCCACATCGCTGATCCGGGTAGTAAACCCCGCGTCCGACAGGGCTTGTAACGCCTGGGCATGATTATTCACGATAAGCCGTAAAATACCAAAATCCGCCGTATCGGCAATGGATATTGCCCGGATATTAACCGCCCCTTGGGCAAGGACCTTGGTTACCTCCGCAAGCCGGCCCGCGTTATTTTCAAGGAAAACCGATATCTGCTTAATCGCCATAGTTCCTCCTCTTCCCGGTATGTCTCTTAAAGGGCGCGCCGGTCAACAACCCGTTTCGATTTCCCTATGGACCGCTCTATTGTTTTCGGTTCCACCAGTTTTACCTTAATACTAATACCCAGCTTGGATTTCATCACCCCTTCGATCCGGTTCCGCAACCCTTCCATATCCTTGGTTTCATCACTGAAAAAGTTTTTGTTTACCTCAACCTGGAGCTCCACCGCGTCCAGATGGGAGGCCCCCCGGTCCACCAGGATCAGATAGTGGGGCTCGGTTCCCTCAACCTCAATGAGGGCGTGTTCGATTTGACTGGGGAACACATTAACCCCCCGGATGATGAGCATGTCGTCGGTACGGCCAAAAAGACGGTGCATCTTAACCGTGGTGCGCCCGCAGGGACAGGGGTCCCGCCGGAGGAAGGTGATGTCCCTGGTCCGGTACCGCAACAGGGGGGTCCCTTCCTTGGTAAGGGTGGTAAAGACCAGCTCCCCCTTTTCCCCTTCGGGCAACGCCGCCCCCGTGTCGGGATCGATGATCTCCGGGTAGAAGAGATCCTCGTTGATGTGCAGGCCGTCCTGGGCCTCACATTCAAAGGCCACCCCGGGCCCGATGATCTCCGTGAGGCCGTAGATATCATAGGCCCTCATGGCGTACTGGGCCTCGATTTCCCGGCGCATATTCTCGCTCCAGGGTTCCGCCCCAAAACACCCCTTGTTAAGGGGGAGGGATCGAAGGTCTATCCCCGCCTCCCGGGCCTCTTCCGCCATAAAGAGTGCGTAGGAGGGGGTGCAGGTGAGCATGGTGGTTCCAAAGTGCCGCATCACCTGGAGCTGCCGGGCCGTATTCCCCGACGACATGGGCAACACATTCGCCCCCAGCACCCGCGCGCCGTAATGAGCGCCGGGACCGCCGGTAAAAAGGCCGTACCCATAGCAGTTCTGTACCGTATCGTCCCGGGTACAGCCCGCGGCCGCCAAGGTCCGGGCCATGGCTTCCCCCCAGGTTTCAATATCCCTATGGGTATAGGCGTCGACCACCGGAATCCCCGTGGTACCTGAAGACAGGTGAATTTCCTCAATAGAAGACCGGGGGCAGGCTAAGAGCCCATAGGGGAAGGTTTCACGCAGATCATCCTTTGTGGTAAAAGGAAGCCCCTCAATATCCTTCAGGGAACGGATATGCCGGGGTTGTATTCCCCGCTCATCCATCCGTTTCCGGTAAAAGGCCACACCGGCATAGAGTTTTTCCGCCAAATTTTTAAGCCGGGCAAATTGCAGCCTTTTCCTGGCTTCCCCATCCATAGCTTCATATTCAGGGTTAAAAATCATCGCCACATCCTTAACTCAACGCATTAAAAACACCGCTCCGCGCGCTTCCCTTGGACGCCGCGGCGTTGGAACCCCGGTCCGCGTAAAATCACGATTACCCCGGCGCCTTATCCATTGCGTCCGGCAATCATAGACCGCCGGACAGCCGTCCGGTTATCCGGCCTTGCCCGCGGACCGCCCGCTATTCTTCCGGCGGGGCTTCCTTGTTCCGGTTATAGAACCCGACTTTATAGCCTATGCCGACCCCCATAACATAGTGATTCCAATAGAGGTCCCGGGAATTCGGCTTCGCCGTATGAATTTCTCCGATGCTAATATCAAACCATACATCCACAAAAAAAGCCCCCCGCTCCCCGCCTTTTACCCCCAATTGCACTCCCCCGCCCAGGGCGAGGGGGGTATAGGCTTTCACCGTGTCCGCCGTGGCCAATTGGAAATCAAGCGCCAAATAGGGCTCTATCATAAAATGCTTTGAGGGTTTTAAGACGCCTTTAAGCTGAAGCCCTACAACGGGCACAAAGGTCTGGGCGTCGGGCAAACCGAAAAGGGGTTTAAAAACAGCCTCCGCGGCCATCCAGTTGAGGAATTGCAATTCCACCCCTATGGTTCCGCTGGGCGAAAAGATCACCTCCTGCCCATGTGAGGGGTCCTTTATCGGGTCCCACCGGTTTTCTTTAAGATTATATTCTATATTCTCCTGATTCTGATCCATGTGAAAGATTGAAAGGCTCGCGTCAACCGAAAGCCGCGTATATATCCATTTATTTCTCCAGTGATCCGTGTCTGGAACCGCGGTTATTTTGGTTAAAGGCACATTGGCCATGGCCTGATACAGGAGAAATAGATTGTATTCATACATCTCTTCCTTTTCCGTAAAGGCGAAACTGAAACTGACGATCTCATTCCCGTCTTCATTGCGGACCAGTTTCAGTTCCAATAGCTGCTGCTTTTCATCCTCCGGCGCCTGTTCCTCGGTTCCATCCTCGTATACGATCATATTTGGTTTAATTTCAAGATTAAGGGTATAGTCAGACTTTCTTTGTTCCTCGGTTACCGCGTAACCGGCGGCGGTGGTTTCCATGGTGAAGTTTTCTTTAAAGAACGCCTCTTCATCCGGGGTGCCCCCCCGGGGCATGGGAATATAGATACGGACATCATCCCGCGTTTGGGCGTAGGAAAAAACAGCGGCGGAAAAAAAAAGCGCCCCGGCTATCCATTTTTTCATAAGACAGGCTCCTCTTGGTCTGTTTTTCTCTTTCTTCTCCTAATCATGGTGCTTAAATGGTATGCGCTGATAAAAGCGGTTAGGGCGAATGAAATGAGTGAAAAAGCAACCATTATGTAGGGATTCAGATACATGCCCGGTATATGGGGCAAAATCCCCAGGGCTAACAACAGGACGTTAATTGAGCTGACCGCGTACAAAAGGATCAAAATAAAAATCATCTGCGATATATGATTCTGTCTGATAAAAAATTCCTTAAGTCCCACAATAACCACCCCTTCTCCCCTTAGTATAGCCCATATTTTAAAATATTGTCAATGTTTTATCATTTTTTCCAAAAATCGCCTCCGGCGGCGGCGCCCTACAGTATGCCGCGCATCCCAATAGGCTTTTGACAGCCCCTAGCAAAGGGCTTACTATTTTCTCTATGTATAATATATTCATAAAACCGTTTTTGCTCTTGGCTCTGGCCTTGAGCGCCTTGAGCTGCGATACCGGGACGGGAAGCGCCGTGAGCAGCCGGGAGATGGAGGATGTCCAGGTTTATTTTAGCCCCCAGGACGATTGCGCGGGAAAGGCCGCGGCCCTTATTGACGCGGCATCCAAGAGCGTCAATATCGCCCTGTACTCCTTCAACTTACAACCTATTGCTGACGCGGCGATAGCGGCCCACAAACGGGGGGTCGCGGTGCGCGTGGTATGCGACGCCGATCAGGCCGCCGCCAATAATTCCCAAGCCGCGTATCTGGAAGCGGCGCAAATTCCGGTGAGACGGGATAAACATCCTGGATACGGCTCCATGCATCATAAATTCGCGGTTATTGACGGCATGATCGTCATTACCGGTTCCTATAATTGGACCGCGAACGCCAGTAAAAACAATGATGAAAACATGGTGGTAATACGTTCCTCCGCTACAGCCCAGGCGTATACCCAGGAATTTGAACGCATCTGGGACCACGCGGAACAGAAGCAAGGGGCGGCGGATACGGCGGTTTAATCCGTATACTCAATGGGAAACACCGCCCGGTCCCGGGAGAGTACTGTATCGGGGAATAGGGCCTGCGCTTCCTTGAGGAGCTGTTTGAGGTCCGCCTCCGTATACCGGGGGCTGTAGTGAATCAGGGCAAGCCGCTTTGCCCGGGCAATACGGGCAATACGGGCGGCTTGGACCGCGGTCATGTGCTTCTTCTCCCGGGCGCTTGCTTCCAGGGCTTCCTCGAACATCCCCTCGCAGACCAAAAAATCCGAAAGCGCGACTTCCTGGGCTATTTCCGGGAAGGCCAGGGTATCGGTAACAAAGGAAAACTTCCGGCCCGGACGGGGCCTTCCCAGCACCTGTTCGGGCCGCACCTCGACGCCTTCGGGGGTCAGCACCGGTTCCCCGGCTTGCAAGCGGGACCACAGGGGTCCCCGGGGCACTCCCAGGGCGTCCGCCTGTTCGGGGTGGAATTCCCCCGGACGGGGGTCTTCCTCCAAAACATATCCCATACAGGGTTTGGTATGCCGAAGCGGAAAAGCGCGGACCCGGAATCCCGCCCCTTGATAGGCCACGCCGGGGGCGTCGATCTCCCGCACGACAATTTCATAGTTGATAAACATGTCGAGGACCCGGCGGCTGGATTCCACATACTCCGCGATCCTGGGGGGGCCGATGATATAGAGCGGATCGTCCCTATCGACCTGGGAGGACAGCATGAGGATGCCCGGAAGCCCCGTAACATGGTCCGCATGGGTATGGCTGATAAACACAACCGATATTTTTTTCCACCGGAGATTCAAGCGCCGCAGGGACACCTGGGTACCTTCCCCGCAGTCAAACAGGAACAGTTCGCCTTCCCGCCGAAGCAGCACCGAGGTAAGAAAACGGTTCGGCAGGGGCATCATGCCGCCGGACCCAAGGATAAAGGCTTCGAGATTCATCGTTTCTTAATATCCCGCAATTGTTTCCGCAAGCCCTCCGCAACGCGAAAGAGTTTCGCCGTCAAAGGCCGGCAGGCGAAATCCCAGCTTCCGCTCCGGTGTATTATGCGGCCCCCGAATCCGGTCTTGAACCGGTACAGCCCCGCCATGGGGTGCTGAGGATCCTCCCGCGGGGGGATGCCGAAGAAATCATAGCATACGCACCCCCCGGCCTTGGCGTCCGCCAGGGCCTTCCATTGGAGCAGATAGGGCGCCATAAGGTTCCGCTTCCGGTCCGACGACGCGCCGTACAGGTAATAGGCTTGGCCCTCACGGAACAGGGTAATGACCGCCGCCAAGTCCTCCCCTTCATGGGAAGCGATATAGAGCCGTATATCAGGAGCGGCGGGATATTCCCGGCCCAGGGCAAACAGGGTATGGTAATAGCCGCCGCTGTGGATAGCTATGCCGTCCCGCCGGGCGGTTTCCTGGAAAAGGGCGTAGAAAACCGGCACTTCCTCCGCGGCCCCCCGGCGGACTTGCACCCCCCTTTTTTCCGCAAGCCGGATATTATACCGCCATTTCGGCTTCATGGCCGCCAGTATCGCTTCCTCCGGGGGGCTCAAGGGGAGCAGAGCCGTATCCGGGGGCTGGATATCCAGAGCGGCCCGGATAAAAGGCCTATCCAGCGCCGGAGGGGGCGTACCGGCCCCTTCGGTATACCAGGGGGGATCAAAACGGACGCAGGCCGTATTCCGGGGCAAACGGGAACGGAGTTCCCGGGCCAGTTCAACCAGCGCGTCCCGCCGCCGCCCTTCGTCCTCCGCCGCCCAGGGGGGCAGCTCAGGGCCCCAGGGAACATAGGCAAAGGAAAACCCAAACCGGCGGAAGGCCCGGCATAAGACCAACAGGGGCCGGACCTCCCCTTCCCCCCATTCGGCAAGAAAGCCCAGGGCGGTCCACCCGGACCGGGCTTTAAAGGCCCCCCAAAACCCGGACTGTAAAAAGGAAGCCGCCCCATCGCAGGGGAATAGATCGGCGGTTCTTGTAAGGCTGCGCAGATAGCGGTTTTGACCCAAGGGCTAACGCACCTTGCCTTCGCCGATACGTTTGGTCCGAACCGCCTTGCCCAACAGGGTAAGCGCCCTGCCTCCGGCAAAGACCGTATGGCCCCGGACCTCCAAGGGCAGGCTGAAAAACTCATCGATGCTTATCTCCGCCTTGGGGCCCTCCCCGGCGGGCTCAAGGCCCCCGGGACCAATATCGATCTGGGCCCGGGCGCCGGTGGGCGCGTCCCCGGCGTCCAGCGCTTCCACCAGTTCCGCCCCGTCTTCCCCCGACGCCGAGGCCGCCAAGAGCATGCCCCGGCTTTCTACGCCCCGGATCTTTGCGCTTTTGAGGTTATAGACCACCAGTATCCGCTTGTTCAACAACTCCGCTTCGGTATAATAGGGCGCCAGCCCGGAAACAATGACCCGTTCTTCCCCGGCTATTTCCAGGGTTTCGATGTACAGTTTATCCGCCTTTGGATGCCGCTCCACCTTCACAATCCGCGCCGCCCGTATATCCAACAGACGCTGAAACCGGGCGGCCGTATCATCCCGGTCTTGCGGGCCGCCCGAATACCGTTCCCGCAAGGCATCGATGAGCGGGTCCTCCAGTTTGGGAAAAAGCACCTCGGTTTTAACCACCTCCTGGAGCCCCCGGTCTTGCCCCAAAATATCCCAGGAAATATCCTTGGCCTGGGCGCGGGACCAAATACCCAAAGCGTTTTTTTTGCCCAGGGAAAGCCCGAAAAACGAGAGTATCCGTTCCGCCGCGGCGGGCATAAAGGGCGCGATCAGCACCGCCAGGTCCCGAACCACATAGGCCAAGTTCCGGATCAGCAGTTCCGCCTCATGGGGTGCCTCCCGCCGTTTCTTCCAGGGCTCGCCGTCCTGGAACGCCTTGTTGGCAAAGGACGAAAGCTCAAAGACGCTTCGAAAGGCGTCCCGCAGTTCAGCCCGCTCCAGTTTTTCCGTAATATCCGCTTCGTATTTACGAACCCGCTCCCAGAAAGGGCCGACGCTGTCATGCGATAGGTTCAAGCGCTGGCCCGGAATTTTGCCGTTATAATACCGGACAATAAAGGTTAAGGTCCGGTTTACCAGGTTGCCCAGGTTGCCGATCAGTTCGCCGTTAACCTTCTCCTGAAAATCTTTCCAGGCAAACAGGGCGTCCGCCTTTTCCGGGCGGTTATAGAAAATATAGAAGCGCCATACATCAGGACCGATGCCGGCCGCCATAACGTCGGTGCCAAAAACCCCAACCCCCTTGGACTTTGAAAATTTCCCGCCCTCATAGTTCAAGTATTCCGTGCTGGACAGGTGGTGGAGCATGGTCCACCTACCGCCGGTTCCCAGCAGGCTTGCGGGAAAAATAACCGTATGGAAGGGGATATTGTCCTTGCCGATAAACTGAAAAAGCTCCACCTCCCCAGGGTTTTTCCACCACCCGTTTGTAAACGCGGCCCAATCATTGGAGGATTCAGCGCCGTAGTTGCCGGTTATGGATATATAGCCGATACAGGCGTCGAACCATACATAGAAGACCTTCCCCTCATAGCCCGGTTTCGGTACCGGTATGCCCCACTTGAGGTCCCGGGTAATCGCCCGTTCCCGCAGGCCGGACTTGATCCACCCGTAGGTCATCTGTACGGCGTTATTCGCCCAAAAACCCTTGACCGAGGCGGTCTCAACCCACTCCTCCAAAGCCCCCCGCAGCCCGGGGAGATCGAGATAGAGGTGCCGGGTGGGCTGTAGCGAGGGCGTGGAAGCGCAGCTGGAACACCGGGGATCCCGGAGGTCCGTAGGGTCCAGGAGCTTTCCGCAGGATTCGCACTGATCCCCCCGGGCTTCGGCATACCCGCAGTGGGGGCAGAGGCCCCGCACATACCGGTCCGCCAGAAAGCGTTCGCACCGCCCGCAATAGAGCTGTTCAACCCCGCGCTCCAGGATATACCCCCGCTCGTCGAGCTTTTTAAAAATATCCTGGACTATTTCAGTCTGTATGGGAGTGGAGGTCCGCCCGAATTTATCAAAGGCTATGGAGAACCACCGGTAAATTTCCGCGTGAACCGCATAGTACCGGTCGCAGAGCTCCTGGGGGCTTACCCCTTCCTCAGCGGCCCGGGTCTCGGTGGCAGTGCCGTACTCGTCGGTGCCGCAGATATAGAGCGTCTCATAGCCCCGAAGCCGGCAGAACCGGGCAAAGGCGTCGGCGGATAAAACCTGGATAAGGTTTCCCAAATGGGGCACGTTATTGATATAGGGCAAGGCTGAGGTTATTAATCGGCGCTTCATGGGCCTATGATACCCCGGGGGGATGTTCCTGGCAAGTACGGAAAGGCCCTCCGGCGCGGCAAGGGAAGCCGCGCCCCGGCCTAATAGGAAAGCCGCAGTTCGTATTGAAAGTCCCGCCCGGCTTTCGGCTCCAAAACCACCGGGATTACCGGGATAATGCAGGTGGATTGGTACAGGTCCCGCTCCTTGCCGAAGATGCGGCAGGGGGTTCTGACGGCGGTAATCCGGGCGTGGAAAGCGGCGGCGCCGGCGAGGGTCAGGATCACCTCGTTTTTCAAGTCCTGGCATTCAATGCCCCGGATGTCCCGGGCGTCCCCTTCCATCAACAGGGGGGCCTTCTTTGCCCCCCCGCCCAGGGCATAGAAACGCTGGTACAGGTCCCCTTCCCCGGGAAAGGAAAGATCGATACGGGATATCAAGGCGCACCGCAGTTCCCGCTCCCCCTGATTGACCAAACGGTAGCGCACATACAGGGCGTCTTTATCGAGGGCGTAGGTCTTTTCAATCTCCACAGAACCAAAGGGCAGGTCCGGCCTTGGGAAAAGTTTAAACCCCGCCGTTTCACGGCTCTTATCCATATCCAGCAGCTTATACCGCTCGGCGGCGCAAAACCGTACGCCCCAATCAGCGCCGGACCCCTGGCCGGGGGGGAGGGGAAAGCGGAGTATCGATTTTTCCGCCCCCCCGCGGAAGGAAAAATCCTCAGGGGCCAGGAAATCCGCGAAGGAACCCCGGCGTCCGGCAATATGGGCCCCGGCGGATGGGCCGGCCCCCTGGCCGGCGGAAAGGGTGTTGAGGTAGTTCCATGTTTTAGGCAGAAAATCAAATTCAAAAACGCTGGCCCCTTCGGTCTTGATATAGCAATTGATAGTTTCTTCCTGGAAAAGATATTCCTCTTCCCCGTCAAGATCAAAGTCAAAGGCCATGATCGACGGGATAAACACGCCCTTTTCCCGGGTAATCCGCTCGGCCTCCAACAATGCCCGGTACATGGTATTGCGGATCGTATTCCGGTATATCCCCCCGCTTTCGGACCGGCAGAATCCGTCGTAACCCTGGGCCTTCCACAGTTCCTTCCGGGCGGTGCGTTTACGGGATATATCCCCCCGGAACTGATTAATGAGCACATGGGTAAACATCATCTTAGCATAGATGCCGTTTGCCTCAGGATGGGTTATGAGAAACTGCCGGGGGCGCACCCGGGAAAGCTCCTGTTCTTCAACGCCTTCGGCCCATACATATTCCCCCCCGGCGGAATTGGGAAAATAATTCCGCTTTACCCCCCTGAGGGTTTTATAGAATTTAGCGGGGACCGTAAAGTCCGCCAGGAATGCATAGCGGGACAGTTCGTCGAAGAATTGATTGATCCGCCCCTCAACGCTCCGGGCGTCCGGCGCCCCGGCGTTTTCAAATAAGAAGTACTGGGGAAACAGGGTGATAATCCGCTCCGCCCCGGCGGGAAGCCCGTGAACCAGGCGTTCCAAGACCCGGCCCGGCGCATCCCGGCGGAATTCCCGGAGCAGCCTGTGGGAAATCGGAAAAACCATGATCAGTTTTCCCTGATCTTCGGTAATGCAGGGGGCAAAAAGGGCTTCGCCCTCTAAACCGGCCTCAATAAACTGGGTGTCCATGAGAAAGGTATAGCCCATGCCGCAGTCGCTTAACACACGGGGGATATTTTGCTCCCAGGCAAAGGCGGGAATCCAGCAGCCCTGGGGGCGCTTCCCGTATTGCTTCCGTATATAGGTGGTAAGCATCTCAATCTGGCCGATCTTGTCCAGATGGGGGATCAGGGGCAGCATGGGCTCATAAAACCCGCCGCCCAAAAGCTCAACCTGCTTCCGGCTTATCATATCCGAGATAAGCATACACAATCCCGGATGAACCTTCTCGATACGGTGGAGCAAGACCCCGGAGAAATGCAGGACCGCGGCAATCTTGGGGTAGTTATTCAGGGCCACCAGCAAGGGCTTGAGTTTGTGGTTATAGAGATATTCAAATTCTTCATCCCCGGTTTCATAGGGAATATGGCTATGGATTCCTATCATTAACCGCAGGGGGATACTCATGTTAGCGGACAACCCTCCTGTGATCCTGGCTCCCCTTGCTCCATACTACCTGCCCTGTACTTGCCCATTTCAGTATGCATATACCCCATGAAGGACGTTCTTTAATAGCCGCTGTATGAAACCAAGGCCCGCATTGCCGCGCCGGGCCTGTTTAGGAACCGCCGTTTCTCAACCCCGTTCTTATATACATCTTCGGTCCTAGGGGATAAATCCTGACCCAAGCGCCGGCCCCGGAGCGGGCCGTTCAGAAAAACCGGAAGGCCAGGAGGAACATACGCTCTAAAGCGGAAAGTATCATGCCTAAAAGCCCCATGGAAATGAACCAGAGGGGAAGGCCCCTCAGAAAGGACGGCGGAGATTCCAAGCGCGTCCGCGTGTGGACGGCCCGGATCAGCCGGGCCGAAAAAAGGTATCCCAGGGTAAAACCCAGGGCAAGCGCCAGGGCTTCCCCAAAGGATTGGGCCAGCCGAAGGACGAGGGCCAAGGCCATGAGGATCAAGCCGTAATAACCGGACGGCATGAACGGATCAACGGCGCTTGTTTCTAAGCGGGCCGGATCGCCTGATACCCCGATCTTACGCCCCAAGGGGGGGCGGGAAAACACAAACCCGCGCAGGGCATCACACCCCCGGCCGATGAGCGCGATAAGGGGAAGGATCAAAAGGTATTCAAAAAAACCCAGCCCGAGGGGGGTAAAAATAAGGGTAAATACCAGCCACAAGAGGAGTATCGTAAAAAAAAGCAAAGCCCCCCGGACCAAGGCGAAGGACCAGGGCCGGTCCGGCTCCCGGACAAGCTCCCGGGCTCCCAAACCAAGCCCCAAGAGGAGATTCAGGGAGAGGCTGGAGGTCAGCGCCAGGATCAGCAGAACGCTCATGAAGGGTCCTCCGCTCCGGCTTTCCGGTTTCTCAAATACTGAAAAACGCCAATCCCATAACCCAACAGGAACAAAGCGCCGGCGGAGCCGCTGATGATACCCAGGGGAAAAAACCAATATTCCCCCAGGCCGGCCGCTTCGGTAATGCCCCGCTCGCCTCCAGGCAGGGAAAGGGACCCCAGCCCCAGGGGTTCCCGGATCAGGGCCAAGGCGATGATCAGGACGCCCAGGCTTACCGGTTCCCCCAGGAAACGGAGGCCTTCCCCCTTCCCCTCCCGGCTTGCCAACCGTTCCGCCGGGTTCAAGCTCAAAACATACGCCGGGCTGAGGCTAACGAGCAGGGAGCTTTCCATAGCTAAAAAAGGATTCATGAGGCATAACAACAGGAGATACAAACTGCCCGCCGCCGCGGTTAGGGCAACAAAAACCAGGCCCCTCCCCCGTTCCGGGAGTATTGGCCGGGCAAAAAGGCCGATCAGGGCGGCGCATAACGAGACCCACGCCAGGGCGCCCGCCGCGATAAGGGCAAAGGCGGTCCGGTAGGAGGCCAGGATCAAAAGCCCTAAGCCGCTCAAGCAGGACAGGGAGGTACAGGAAGCGCCGAACAGGCGGCTTTGCAACCGGAAAATCCTCACCGCTTTTCCCTCCCCGCCCGGATAAGGGCATTACTCAACTCAATGCGCCGGATATAGAGCCGCATAACCGCCTCAGGCAGGCGCTCCCGCATTTTTATCGCGTTATTGCTCAGGGGAATGAGGGTATCCACCCTTCCCGCGGGCGAAACAATCCCCAAGAAAATCCCCACGCGGCCCTCCCGCATAATAGAGAAAACGATTCCCTGCTTTTCGGAATTCACCACCGAATACCAGGTCCCCGCCTGCATGGCCCGTCCGGGCATCCCCCAGGGAAGCAGCGTCTTTTCCAGTTTGTCCTCCCCGTATTGGCTTAAAACCCGGTTAACAGAACGGATCAGCGCCCGGTTCCGCAGGGGCTGGGTAAACAGCCAGAGGAAACCGGCGAGGAGCAAAAGCCCCAGGAACCAGGCGCAAAAAAGTCCCCACCGCCGTATAACGGGGGACAGCATAGCCCCAAGCTCAAACTTCATGGCCCAGCCCCCCGGCATACCAGCCCCGGCATTCAAAATCCCGGATAAGGGGAACCAGCGCATTCATCAGCCCCACGGCATAGTAAGCCCCGTAGGGCTCAAGCCCCCGGTACTGAAAGAAAAAAGCCCCCAGCCCCGCCGCCGCCGCCGCAAACCCCGCCCCGATACGCGATTTGGGCCCCGTGGCGGGATCGGTAATCATGAGAAAAGCCGCCGTAATGACGCTTCCAGAAAAAAGGGCCCCCAGGACATCCCCGGCCCCCAGGCTTCCCCCCCCGGACCGGTCCCCGAATAGGCGGACCAGCAGGGCGTATACCCCCAGAAAAAGCGCGGACATCCAGAAACGGTTAACCCGCATACCAATAAGGATAATCGAACCAAGGATGAGACCCAATAACCCGCGTTCCGCCACGGCGCCGTTCCCGGTATAGACCAAAAGGCCCAGATACCCTTCGGGTAATTCCGCGCCCGCCAGGGAAAAGACCGTTCTATTGAGCCAAGCGGTAAGCGGCCCGTCAAAGGCGTTGAACCGGCCCGCGACTTCCCCTGAAAACCCCGCAACCGGCGCTCCCCAGGACGCCGGATCAAGGGCTTGGGTAAAAGCGCCGGGCCAGGCAAGCCGGACAAAGAGCCAAGCCCCCAAGGCGGGGTTCAGCCAATTGGCGCCCAGGCCGCCGAAACTCCGCTTAACCACCCCCATAGCAAAAACCATGCCCGCGGCGGCTAGAAGGGGGTGCAGGTGATGGGGCAGGAGGAGGGTAAACACCAAGGCCGAGGTTACGGCGCTCCCGTCCCGCGGGGAAAAGGGTTTTTGATTCAGATTGCCGATCCATTCGGTTAAGACCGCCGCGGCGCAGGCGGTAAGCGCCAGAAGGAGGGAATACCCGGAATCGGTCAGGGAAGATTGCAGTATCCCCAGGGCGGCGCAACCGCCCGCCGCCCCCATTCTTCCGGCGGTAGGGCAGGACAGATGGATCAGCGGCCGCCGGCCCAGTTTAATCTGGGATAACAGGATATCCGGATCAGACATGATCGGGTTCCCTCCTGGCAAACTTGATAATGCTGGAACCGAGGGGCAGCCGGGATGGACAAACCACCTCGCAACACCCGCAGCCATGACATTCGCCGGCCCTCCCGGCTGCCCGGTTTCCGCCAAGCCCGATGCGTTTATACAGGGCTTCTGGATCAAGCCCCACGGGACATACGGTCCGGCATTCACCGCAGCCGATACAGCGCCGGACCGCGCCGCCCCCTAGCTGCTTATCCAGCAGGGCGCATACCCCGGTGGTGGTCTTGATCACCGGCTCGTCTAAACCCGCCGCGGGCCTGCCCAAGAGGGGCGATCCCGCGGCTATCCGGCCTGGCCCGGCGACCAAGCCCCCGCACTCGGCAAACACATCCCCCAGCCGGGTTCCCAGGCGGACCTTCAATACCTGGGGGCGCTTAACCGCCGCCCCCCCGACGGTAATATACCGGTCTAACATAGGTTTGTGAAGCCGTACCGCGTCATACACAGCCGCCAAGGTAGCGGGCCCCATAATAAGGAGAGAACCTAATTCCAGGGACTCCCGCTTCTCATAGAGCCGGAGCGCCAAGGCCAATTCCCGCTGGTTCCGTTGGGGATACCGGGACCCCACCATGGCCAAAGAAACGGGAATGGCGGAGGAGGCCGCCTGGGTTAGGAACCGTTTCCCCAGAGCCTCATCCCCTTGGGAGACCGCAAACACCGTCCGGGCGGCCCGGGCGGCCCGGGCGGCGATGCGCCCCCCTTCCAGCACCGCTTGAAACCGTTCCTGACAGAGGACCTTATCCGCCGCTGTCCAGGGATCATCAAACACGCACCGGACCACCAGCGTATGGGGTTCCTCCTGGGTATGCAGGGCGGCGATCATATCCGAAACCGGGCGGCCCGGACCTTCCATTTCCACAACGCCGAACTCGGCAATGAGCCGCTGGAGCTCAAAGGGGGGCAGGTCCTCCCAGGAATACTGTTTCACGGGCCTTCCCAGCTTTTCAAAGGCCCCCCCCATACGGATCACCAGGGCGTCTACCAGGGTTTCCGGGCCCATCCTCCAGGAAACCATCCGAACCACCCTGCCGGGAACGGCGGCGTGGATATTGGCGGACCCCTTGCCCTGGCCCCGCCCGATGAGCATCCCCTCTTTCACCGTATCCCCCACTGAAACAATGGGGTAGGCCCCGGCGCCGATATGCTGAACCAGGGGAATCACCGCAAGGCCGGGTAAAAAGGCGGCGGCAACGGCGTTTTCCGGCGGCGCCGTGGGATCCTCAAAGCGAATCCCCCCCCGGGGAAAAGTATAAATCTTCATGGGGCAACCTGTTTGCCGTTATATTTCAAATACGCTTCCTTGATTGTAAAGGGAAAACCATACCGCTGCCCGGTATTTCCCAAACCCCGCTCTTCGGATACAGGGCCGGCGCCAGACGGGAGGCGCAAAAGCCCCCTTCTTTCCCGGTTTTTGCGTAACCCTATCAACGATAACACAGCCGGAACCAGAATGAAGAACACCGAAATGCCATCCCCCGGCGAAACCGCCGCCGAAGTCCCGGCGTTCTGGAGGCCGTCCGCCAATTCCCCCAAGGGGAAGGCCAGGTCCGCCGCGGTTCCCGCCCCATGGGGGCCTGGGGGCTCAACACCCGCGATAAGCCCGTCCGCCCCCAAATAATAATGGTAATACCCCTCCAAAGAATAGGGGGTATCCCGGAACTCCGGCAGGGGGTCTTGGACAGCCCAAAGGGGCCGCTGGGAAAAGGAGGATTGAAAGGCCACATGCCGCTGATAGTCCGCCGCGCTGGGAAGGGAAATAGCGCCCAGGGCCGCCTCCGCCGCCAAGCTCCCGGAAGGCCCGGTTCCGCCGGGAAAAAGGCAGGGCGCCGCCAGGGCCGCCAGGGCCGCCAGGGCAAAGGGAAGCGAGCCGGGGGAAACAAAGAAGGGAACCGCCCGGGGCAAACGGCTTCCGCCGGGCGGCAAAACAATCCAACCCAGCGCCTTGTCCGCCCGGGGCCGCGCTAAGAGGGACGCGCAGAGGACGCAGAGAAAAGAAAAAAGCCCCAAAAGGCTTACCATTGGGGGAACGGCGCCGCAAAAAGCGATTCCCAGGAATATCAAAAGGCCCGACCAAGCCCCCAGCCAAAGGGAAGCGTCCTTCCAGCCGGGGCATCCCTCCCTAAACCGGCTGGCGAAGCACTCCCGCAGCGGCTCAAACAGGGCGAACAGGACTCCCCCCAAGGCGAGCCCCGATGGGCCGGCAAACGCGAAGGAAGCGGTTGACGGGAGCAACGCCGCCGCCGGCAGGGGCGCGCCGGAAAGGAGCAAAGCGGCGGCGGCGGCAAGGGCAAAGAGTATGAAAAGCCGCGGGAACGGACAGGGCGGCAGGAGGGATGCCAAGGAATAGGGAGGCAGCGGCATCCGGGCAAGCCGTTTTTCAAGCTCCTGGGCCAACAGCCCCGGCCCTTCCTGGAAAGGGGCCGGAGATGCCGCGAGGGGGATATAAAAACGGCGCTTCCCGTCCCGCACAAAGAAACGGCGCAGCGCGTCCGCGTATCCATCGTTGCGGGGATCAAAGGGTTCCACCGCCCCGGCATAGCCGTCCAGGGGAACGCGCCTGAGCCCGCCAAAATCATCCAAAAAAACCCACTGGGTAGATTCGGAGCTGTAGGCGGCAAGGCCCCCCTCGGCCAAGAGCCGCCCGATTTCCCGGTCTTGGCAGGCCGCGTCCACCATCAAGACCCCATAGCCCCGGCCGGTTTCCTGGGAAACCAGGGACCAGGCGGCCAGTATGCCCGCGGCCCCGGCAAGCAGCGAAAAGCCCCCCAGGAGCAAAGCGGTTTTCTTTAAAAACACCGGAACAAAACCCTATAAAAAAGCATAGGCGGCGGAGATAAAAATACCCAGCAGCCCGCCTACCACCACCTCCAAGGGGGAATGCCCCTGGATTTCTTTGACCGGATGGTACTCGCCGCCCATCCGCTCAGACCAAACGCGGCCCAAAGCGTTAAGCGTCCGGGCTTGCAGCCCCGAAGCGCGGCGCACCCCCATGGCGTCCCGCATCACAATAAGGGCTAAAAAAAGCGTAACAATAAACAGGTTAGAGCCTACCCCCTCCTTAAAGGCCATCGCGGTTGTCATGGAGGAAACTAACGCGGCATGGCTGGAAGGCATCCCGCCGGTCCGCCAGGTTACGGTTTCCAGAATTTCCCGTTTGCTTTTTTTATCCCCCCGTAAGGTAAAAATGACCGATTTCAAAAGTTGCGCAAAGAGCCAGCTGGATACGCTGGATAAAAAAATAGAATTTTCAAAAAAAGATTTAAGCTGTTCTGTTTTTAGTGATAGGGCAATAGACATTACTCAACTTTTATTGAGGAACGCGCTATTTGTCAAGGGAGCCGCCCGCCCCGTTCCCGAGGGGAACACTGATTAAACCGGCATTATCAAAAGGGTCCGCGGATTAACACGGATTTACGATACAAGAGAGCTGTTCTGAAAATTCAGTTTCAGAACAGCTTCCGCTTAAAAACGCGGTTTCACCGGACTTTAGTCCGCAGGCTTTAGCCTGAGAAACCGCGGGACGTGTTCCGAAACCAGCCGGGTTTTGGAACACGTCTAATAACCAGTGGTAATCCGCGCAATCCGCGGGCTTTATTAAAAAGTCCGGTTTAATTAGAGTCTGTCTATAAGCGGACACATTATAGACAGACTTCCTTAAAAAACGCATTTTCACAGCCTTTAGGCGAGAAAATACAAGGGCTGCCCATAAAGCAACCGGCTTTATGGACAGCCGCTAATTAGCGCTTCCCTAGGCAAGGGCCGACCAATTCCCCTATCCTTGCGCTATGATAGACCTCACCGCCGGAGCTGACGACGATGGACGCCGGCTGGATCGTATACTCCGCAAGGCCCTGCCGGAACTGCCCCTTTCCATGATACACCGGCTCCTCCGCAAAGGCCGGGTCCTGGTGGCGGGCAAACCCGCTTGGGGAAGGCGCCGGATCCGGCAAGGCGACGCCATCCATATTACCGGCGCGGCCAGCCCTGGCGCGCGGGCCACGATCGAAGAGGCCGAAGCGCCGCTCCCCCCGTCCTGGATACTGGCGGAATTTGAGGACATCCTTATCATCAATAAACCCGCCGGGCTGGCGGTCCACGGCGCGGGCAGCCTTGACGGGCGGGTAGGGGCCTATCTGCGGGGGAAACGCCCCCCGTCCCTCTCTTTTAAACCCGGCCCCCTGCACCGGCTGGATAAACCCGCCAGCGGGATCATCGTTTTTTCCAAAACCCTGGAGGGCGCGCGGCTGTTCAGCGCCCTCATGCGCCAGCGGCGGCTGAGGAAAATCTACCTGGCCTTGGCGGAAGGGCATATTGCCCAGCGGGAATGCTGGGAAGACCTCCTGATCCGGGACCGGAAGGCGGGCAAAACCTTCGCCTCCCCGGAGCCGGGCGCCCGGCTGGGACTGACCAGCGTATTCCCCTTGGTTTCCACCGCCGGCGCGTCCGCCGCGGCCTATACCCTGGTAAAACTGGAAATCCATACCGGGCGGACCCACCAGATACGCGCCCAGGCCGCCCTGCGCGGGCATCCCCTGGCGGGGGACCGGAAATACGGGGGCAGCCCCTTCCCCCAGGGTCCCTTCCTCCACGCCCGCTCCCTGGAATTTCCCCCGGACCTGGCGGGGGGAAGGCGGATTACCGCCCCGCTTCCCGCTGCCTTCCGGCGGCAGATCGCCCTGCTGTTCAGGGGCTCCGCAGCCCTTAGAGAAGCGGCGGAGCGCGCCCCGTCCCAGTGCGCCCCCCGTCAAAATGCGCTATACTAGGGGGTAATGTTCGGCAGCTTCTTTGGGATTTCGCGGCAGCTTAAGGTGTACGTCCTCATTGGAGAAAGCGGCACGGGAAAGAGTTTCCGGGCAAAACTGGTCGCCCAGAAATACGGCATCGATTTTATCATCGACGACGGACTGCTCATCCTGAACGACCGCATCATCGCGGGCCACTCGGCCAAAAAAGAAAAAACATTTATGGCGGCGGTCAAGGTGGCGCTCTTTGATGAAAAAAGCCATAGGGACGCGGTTGCCCGGAAGCTCCAGGGGGAAAAGTCCAAGAAGATACTCATACTGGGCACCTCGGAGAAAATGGTAAACAAGATCGCCGCCCGTTTGCAGCTTCCGCCGCCGGTCAAGATCATTAAGATAGAAGATATCGCGTCCCAGGAGGAGATTGAGCGGGCCGTCCGCACCCGGCGGATTGAGGGGAAGCACGTGATCCCCGTGCCTTCGATTGAAATAAAACGGAACTATCCCAATATCTTTTATGACGCGGTACGGATTTTTAGGCGGAAGCCGGTCGCGTCGGTCCTCGGCATAACCACGCCCAAGGTCCACGAAAAATCCGTGGTCCGCCCGGAGTATTCCAAGCGGGGGAAGGTGATAATCTCCGAAACCGCCCTCAGCCAGATGGTTATCCACTGTGTGGATGAGTTTAATCCGAATTTCCGTATTAAAAAAATTATGGTAAAGGACGACGGCGCGGGCTACCGGCTGGTTATTACCATCGATGTCCCCTTTGGAACCCAATTGGGGGGGAATATTCACAGCCTGCAACAGTATGTGATTGAAAATATCGAGCGTTACACCGGAATCCTTATTGAGGAAGTTAATATTATAATCGATAAAATAATACAATGGTGAAGCAAAACCAAGGAGATGACCATGCACCACTATCGAGGCGGCTTATACGCGCTTGTTTTCCTGGCTATGGCCGCTGTCCCGCGGCTCCTGAGCGCGGAGGAGGCCGCGGCCGGTCCGGCGCCCAAGGCCGCGGGAGAAACCTTATCCTTTGCCGACGGGGCGGAACTCATTGATTATTACTACCACGTCGTTTCCGACGGGGGGAGCGCCGACGCCGCGGCCATTGTCAAGGAATTGGAACTCCGCTTCGCGGTCTATAACCGGCTCTTCCGCTTCAATCCGTCCCTGTTAAACGCCCCCCTCAAGGTCCGGGCTTTCAAGGAACAGCAGGCATACGACGACTATGTCGCCGCCCGGCTGGGGAAAACCAGGCCCGGGGCCGTATACCTGCACTACAGCCAGGAAGAGCGGCGGGAACTGATCATCCACCGGGGCAGCCCCGATGAGCGCCAGATGATCCCCCACCAGGCGTTTATTCAATTTATCCGGGCCTTTATTCCCAATCCCCCGGCGTGGCTGCGGGAGGGTTTTGCCATTTATTTCAGCACGCTCCACTACAACCCCAAGGCGGGGGAACTGGCCTATGAGGAAAACCTCTCCTGGCTTGATTTCGTAAAGGGCCTGGGAGACCGGATCCCCCCGTTGGAGGCGGTTTTCCTCGCGGACATCCAGGGCGTCCCCGATAACTTTCAGCCCGTCGCCTGGTCCCTGATATCCTTCTTTTTGAATAACGGGGGGGCTGAATATTTCAGGACCCTTACCGGCGTTTTTACCGCCATGGCCAGAAGCGCGCCGGCCCAGGATAACGCCGAATCGGTTCTGCGGTATATGATACTCTGGACCGATTTAGACACCCTCAGAAACGATTACCAGGCGTATCTGGACTCCCGGAAAACCTTTACCGGCCTTGTGCAGGACGGCCAAAAGGCCTACGCCGCCAAGGACCCGGCCTCGGCGGAGGCAAGTTTTACCGCGGCCTTGGACCTCAAACCGGACCACTACGCGCCCTATTACTATTTGGGGCTCCTGGCCTATGAAGAAAAGCGGTACGGCGAGGCGGAGGAGTATTATCAAAAGGCCCTCCAAAACGGCGCCGACCCGGCGTTGATTCACTATGCCCAGGGGCTCAACGCGGCCTCAGCCGGGCAGCGGGAAAACGCGATACACCTCCTCAATCAAGCGGCGGAGGCTTCCCCGGATCGGTATAAGGCCCGGGTGGAGAGCCTCCTCCAGCGGCTCCAATAGGGGCTTTTTCCCCTTCCTTCCTATGCCGCCGTCTGGGGAGGCGTTTTTTCCCCGGCGGATGGAGCCCTTCCCCTTCGCTCATGCCGTAGTCCGGGGTTTCGGCGTTTCGAAAGGGCGGTTTTCCCCCTTCCAGAAAGTGGGAACGGTTAATAGTTATCCCATGTTCCCCAAAGATCAGCCGTACCGCCCGGTCCAATTCCATCCGGGGGGGATTCATGGGAAGCAGGAACTGCCGGGCGGCAATGAAGGCGTTTTTATAATTCTCCACTATCCCCTCTTCCCAATCCACAAAGTCTTCCAGAAAATCCCGTATCAGGGCGGCTATAACCCGCCCGGGCCGGCCGCCGCCGTTTTGGTTCAGTTCCACAAAGCTCTTGAGATACCGGCCCCGGAACAGCGGGTTTTCCCGCATCATGCCCGACGCTTTGGGCTGGAGATACCGGTAGAGGCCGAATTGTTCCAGGGCTTCGATGATATGCCCCGCGGCGGGGGAATGGATGATCTTGAGAATCTCCTCGGTTAAGCGGGAAGGGGAAATCTCGCCCAGCAGGGAGGATTGGCGTTTGATCTTCCACCGCAGGGCCAGGGGCAGCTTAAAACCAGTGGCCGCGGCGTATTTCACCGCCCGGATCATCCGCACCGGATCATCCATAAAGATAAGCCCCAGGGGGATGACGGGCCGTATCCGTTTATCCCGGATATCCCGCATGCCCCCCACATAATCAACCACCACCTGGTTCTGGGGATCATAGAAGAGGGCGTTTAGGGAAAAATCCCGGCGGAGCACATCCTCCTCAATGGTTCCATAGGTATTGCTGGTAGGGCCGTCCTTTAGGGAGCGGAAGGTGGACACCTCAAAGAGCTTAGGCCCGAAGTACACATGGACGAGCCGGAAACGCCGGCCTATGATCCGGGCGTTGCGGAACACCCGCTTGATCTTTGCCGGGCTTGCCTCGCTAACAATATCAAAATCCTTGGGCCGTTTTCCCAGGATCAGGTCCCGCACCGCGCCGCCGACAATATAGGTCTCGTATCCATTGGCCCGCAGGCGCTCCACAATAGCGGCGGCGTCCTTATCAATATCCGCCGAGCGGATGCCATGTTCATCCAGGGTATAGACCGCCGCTTTTTTTACCGGACGCCCGTTTTTCTCCGTTGTATACCGAATACGCACAATTCCTCGCCTTTTTATAGCAAGGGGGGCCTCCCCGCTATCAACAACTTAAGAGATTAGCGGGGGGGGAGCCCCCCCCGCCCCCCCCCCCCCCCCCTGTCCCCAGACCCCCCCCCCGCGGGCGCGGCCGCGCGGCGGGGGGGGGGGGGGCGGGGGGGCCGGCCCCCCCCCCCGGCGGGGGCGTTGCGGGGGCGGCGCCCCCGCATGGGGGGCAGCGGAAAGGTTGACCGCTGTCGCGGTCAATCAGGAAAGCAGGCTTTGGAGCGAGGGGGGGCGTCCCCCCTTTAACCTTTTTAAGTTACTGACAGTGGAGGCGGAACCCCCACAGCAGCAGAAAGGGCAAAAGAGGTTTCAAAAGGAGCTGCGCCATGAACAATGAACGGGTACTCATCGCCATGCTTGACGACGATCCGGCGATTCTCAGAACAGGGGCAAATGTGCTGTCCCCTCACTACAGCATCGCCACCTTCTCCTCCGCGGACAAGCTGTTCGGCTTTTTGAAGCACAGCCTCCCGGCCCTGATCCTCCTTGATGTGATGATGCCGGGCACTGACGGCTACGAGACGATCAAGACGCTCAAGGCCAGTGAACGTACCCGCGGCATCCCGGTGATCTTCCTCTCCGGCATGACCGGCGCGGACGAGGAGTTCGAGGGCCTTAACCTGGGGGC
>JAITHL010000179.1 GCA_031279975.1 Treponema sp.
GTTTCGGGGGGGGCACGCCCCCCACACTCCAACCCCCCCGGGTTCCCCGCGGCCCCCCCTGGGGGGGCCCCGCCCCCGCAACGCCCCCGCCGGGGGGCCGAAAGGCCCCCCGGTCCCCCCGGTAAATGGCTTGTGCCCGGCGGTTCCATGCTATACTATAGCGCTATGAATAAACAGGCGCTCAGGGCGGATATTTTGTTATTAATAACAGCGGCTATCTGGGGTTTCGCGTTCACCGCCCAGCGCTCAGGCATGGAATACATGGGGCCCTTTACCTTTAACGGTATTCGTTTCCTCATGGGAAGCCTTTCCCTCATTCCCTTCGTACTGTTCCGGATGGGGAATCCCGCCAACGCCCTTGCCCCCAAAACAGCGGCCCTTGCGTCCCTGTTAGCCGGAAGCTGCCTGTTTATCGCCGTTTCCCTCCAGCAAATAGGGCTTATGTATACCACCGCGGGCAATTCCGGCTTTATCACCGGGCTGTATGTGGCCTTTACCCCCATCTTTGGCTTATTCCTTGGAAAAAAAACCGGCCTGCCCACCTGGATTGGAGCCGGATTCGCCTTAACGGGCATGTTTTTCCTCAGCGCCGCGGAACCGCTCCTGCATGCCGGATCAAACGGCAAAACCATTAATCCCGGGGACCTGATCACCGCGGTAAGCGCCTTTTTCTGGACCTTTCATGTGCTGATCATCGACGCCCTGGCTAAACGGATAGACCCCGTCACCCTTGCGTCGGGCCAATTCGCCTGCTGCGGGCTTTTTTCCCTGGCCGCGGTCCTCGCGTTGCGGCTTGCGGTTACAAGCCCCGCCAATGGGGCCGCTGCGGGCCTTGCGCCGGCCTTGTACCGCCTTGCTGAAACCGAAGCCTTTTCCCTTGCCTCCCTGCGGGCGGGGCTTATCCCGCTCCTCTATGGGGGCCTGTTTTCCGCGGGGATTGCCTACACCCTCCAGGTGGCGGCCCAAAAATACGCGCCCCCGGCCCACGCAACCATACTGCTCTCCCTAGAGGGGGTGTTCGCGGTTATTGGCGGGGCGCTGTTGCTGCGCGAACCCCTGGGAACCTGGACCCTCCTGGGCTTTATCCTGATGTTCTGCGGTATGCTGACCACCCAATGGGATGTGATCCTGGGCCGCCGGCGCTAAATGGCTTCCGGCGGATCGGTCAAAGTATTTTCCCATGACCGGGACGCGGTCTTTGTGCGGCGTCCCAACCGCTTTCTCATTATCGCCCATGACGGGGAGGCGGAGCTGGCCTGTCATTGCCCAAATCCCGGACGGCTTATTGAATTCGTGTTTCCCGGCATGAACTTGATTCTGGAAAAGCGCGCCGAAACCCGGTCCGCGGCAAAGACCCAATGGACCGCGGTGGGGATTCACTATCACGGAACCGTGGCGCCCCTCTTTTCCGCGCGGGCGAACGCCGTGGCGGAACAGCTCATCCTGGACAAGATCATCCCCGGCCTTCGGGAGGTCCACGCCGAATTTCTGCTGGGCGGTTCCCGTTTCGATTTCCTCTGTATCGACCAAGGGGGGAACCGGCATCTGGTGGAGGTTAAGGCTTGCTCGCTGGTGGAATACGGAACCGCCATGTTTCCCGACGCCCCCAGTCTCCGGGCCCTCAAACATCTGGAAGAACTGGCCGCCCTAAGCCGGGAGGGGTATATCAGCCATATCCTCTTTGTGATTGTACACGGCGGCCCGGAACGCTTTATCCCCAACCTCCACGCGGACCCGGCCTTCGCCGCGGCCTTGAGCCGCTTGGCCTATGCGCCGGATATGCCGGAAGCGGCCCGCAAGAGCGGCAAGACGGCGGTCCACGCGGCCCTGATCCGCTGCAACGCCCAAGGCCGGGCGGTTCTGGCAAAGCCCTTTGTGCCGGTGGACCTCAGCTGCGGCGCCTTGGCGGAACAGAACCGGGGCGGCTACCTCTTGCTGGTGGAAATACCCCAGAGCCAAGCGGTCCCGGTAGGCGCCCTGGGAACTTTGACCTTTTCCGCGGGCTGGTATGTCTATGCCGGAACCGCCCGGAAGAACCTGTCCCAGCGGCTGAACCGGCATCTTCGGAAGACCCGCAAGGGCCGGCATTGGCATATTGATTACCTCACCCCCTATGCGGGGAAACTGAAGGCCCTTCCCATCCTGTCGTACCGGAATCTGGAATGCGAACTGGCCCATGCCCTGGCGGCCCTGGGCGGCAGGGCCGTTGCGGGTTTTGGCGCTTCGGACTGCCGCTGTAAGAGCCATTGCTATTATTTTGCGGAGCCCCCTATGGAAAACCGGCGCTTTGTGGAAACCCTGCTCCGCTTCCGCCATGTGGAGTGGCGCGGCCTGAGCGAAAATTGATAAAACAGGGGCAGCAAGGCTGTGACGCGGCGGCTAACGGCTGGCAGCCGGCTCCAGCGGCGCCGGGAATAGCTCCAGAAATAAGGAAGAAGACGCCGGTCATTCTTGCAAGCGGCGTACATGGCCCCAAGCCGCCGCTGTCTATCCCCCGGTTTGCCATTCAGAATACGCTATTCCCGCCGTTGATCTTTCCACAACTTCCCAGATGATGATGCCGGGCTTGTTTTGCGGAATAGCTTAGAGCTGTTCTGAAACTTCAGTTTCAGAACAGATTCCGCTTAAAAACGCGGTTTCATCGGACTTTAGTCCGCAGGCTTTAGCCTGAGAAACCGCGGGACGTGTTCCGAAACCAACCGGGTTTTGGAACACGTCTCTTGTATATCCTGTCCGGTAAACCCGCGCCAATGGCACTCCGCGGATGAAAACAGCGTGGAAGCAAACGGTTCCATCGCCATGAAAAATGAATCCCGGAAGATAATTGTCCGGGGCAAAGCAGTATCGGTGTTTTCAATAACAATACCGCCTTTTCCAACAATGCCGTTTACGCCAGCATTCTTTGTGTAGCGGTTATTTTACATAAAAAACCTGGCGGCTCTCTGGTGATACTGTATCAAAGAAATTATCCCCAAAAGGAGGCCAGTCAGCCTTGCATACCGCGGGACGTGTTCCGAAACCAACCGGGTTTTGGAACACGTCTAATGTGGCATTTCTATTGCGCCTTGACAAATTTTTCCATATTGTGTACTATAGGGCGTCTATAACGCATCCGAACTATAGACAGACCCTATAGTTCGGATATGTAAATCGCCATTACCAATACAATAAATTGCCGCCGGATGGCCCGGACTGGCAACAGGAAAAGATACATGGAACCGGTACAGCGGCATTTTGATCCTGTTGAAAAAACAGTTGATCCTCATGGACATTTTATAAAAACCCTTGCCAACCCGTTAAAAAATTTTGCGCCATTTTTTTGTTGTAAAAACACGGTAATTTTTCAGGGAGATTGTTTGGAAATTTTACGGTCATTTCCTGAAGACGCTATTGACATGGTTTTCGCGGATCCGCCGTATATGCTGTCAAATGACGGCTTCACCTGCCAGAATGGGAAAATGGTAGGCGTAAATAAGGGAAAATGGGATAAAAGCGGCGGTTTTGAGCATGATATGCTATTTCATAATGAATGGATTTCAGCATGCCGCCGCGTATTAAAACCCGAAGGCACTATCTGGATTTCAGGGACCTATCATAGCATTTATCAATGCGGCTATCTCTTGCAGAAAAACAACTTTCATATATTAAATGATATTGCGTGGTTTAAACCCAATGCCGCTCCTAATTTAAGCTGCCGCTTTTTTACGGCGTCCCATGAAACAATTCTTTGGGCTCGTAAGGATAAAGAGGCAAAACATACATTTAACTACAGGGAAATGAAGAGCGGCCATTTCCCTGAAGACAAATTAAAAAACGAAAACACCCAAATGCGGTCGGTGTGGTCAATTCCAGCGCCAGGAAACCGAGAGAAAGAACAAGGAAAGCACCCAACGCAAAAGCCGTTGGAACTTTTAAAACGTATTGTGCTTGCTTCAACTAACGAAGATGATATTGTTCTTGATCCATTTTGCGGCAGCGGCACGACAGGAGCCGCTTGCGGATATTTTGGCAATAGATCATTTGCCGGCATTGAAATAGATAAAAACTATTGTGATTTAGCCCTAAAAAGATTATCGCGGGCCAATGCGCGTTACATACATCCGGCCTGATCAATTCTGGAAACTTCAGGGCAGCGCTGATTGACTTGACGCCGGACCGCTGGTCCGCAAGCCCCGCTGTCAACAACTCTGCGGGGGTTCTACCCCCGCAACGCCCCCGCCGGGTGGCCGAAAGGCCCCCCGGTCCCCCCTTAAGGTGTTGACAGTGCCGCCGCCCGCCCTTCATTTTTCCCCGCTCCTGCCGTATACTGAAACGGGAGGCATACCATGAAAACCCTTCATTTTGATTGTTTTTCCGGAGTCGCGGGGGATATGGCGCTGGGCGCGCTGGTTGATCTGGGGGCGGACCCGGATATTGTACGCGCCGAACTGGATAAACTCGGCCTGGGTGGCTGGAAATTAACCTTTGTCCGGGATCAGCGCTGCGGCATCGGCGGCATACGGGCCGCCGTTGATCTGGAAGCCGCGGACCCGGGGCATCAGCATACCCATCCAGGGCATGAACACCGGTCCTGGAAGGATATTCGGACCTTGCTCGAAGGTTCCAACATCCGGCTGGGGGCAAAAAAACGGGCCCTGGATATCTTTACCCGGCTTGCCCAGGCCGAGTCCCAGGTACACGGCGTACCTATCGAGGACATCGGCTTCCATGAAGTGGGCGCCCTGGATTCGATCATCGACATTGTGGGGACCGCTATTTGCTTGGACCTGCTCGGCCCGGACCGGATTACCTGCGGCGAAATAGAGCTGGGCGGCGGCTTTACGCAATGCGCCCACGGGCAGCTTCCGGTCCCGGCGCCGGCGACCCTGCTGCTGTTACAGGGGATGCCGGTAAAAACCGGCGGCTTTCAAGAGGAGATGACCACCCCCACGGGAGCGGCGATCATCGCTTCCCAGGTGGATGAGTTCACCAGCGAAGCGCGGTTTTGGGAATTAAAAACCGCCTACGGCATCGGGACCCGGAACCTGGACCGGCCTAACGCGCTGCGGGTTTCCTGGCGGGAAACCGGAACCGCGGCGGGCGCCGAACCTGAAGGGGACTTGCTGGCCGAGGAACTGATACTGCTGGAGGCGAATATCGACGACATGAGCGGCGAAGAACTGGGGTTTCTCATGGAGCGCCTTTTTGAGGCCGGCGCTTTGGATGTAACCCTAAGCCCCTGCGTGATGAAGAAGTCCAGGCCGGGAACGCTGGTTTCCGCGCTGATTCCCCCGGCGCGCCTGGCGGACCTGCGCCGGACTATGTTCCGCGGCTCAACCACTATTGGGTTCCGGGAAAGCCCGGTACGCCGGCTTGCCCTGCGGCGGGAGGCGGCGCGGATAACCGCTTCCTTCGGGGAAGCCCGGACTAAACGGGTATTTTATGAGGGCCGGCTGCTGCGGGAAAAGATAGAATATGAGGACCGGGCCCGGCTTGCCCGCGAACAAAACTGTTCCTTAGCCGAGGCTGAAGCAATGGTAAAACAGGTAACAAACAGCGTTGTTTGAAGGACGGCCTTTCCAAGGCCGCTTTTCTAGGGAAGCGCTGATTGCGAACCGCTGGTTCGACTCGGCATTATCAAAAGCGCCCACTGATTAACACTGATTAGCGCGAATTTTGTTACCGGAAATCAGTGGTAATCAGCGGTAATCAGCGTAATCTGCGGGCCTGGGAATAAGGGTCCACAGATTTTCACAGATTAGAGAAGGGTTTTGTTACGGGAAATCCGTGTTAATCCGTGAAATCCGTGGACTATGTTTAAAAACATCTGATTTAATCAGCGGTTCCCGCGAACCTAGGGTTCGCTGTATTTGCTCGCTTCGTCGCGCAAATACCCCATTAAAGCGGCGCTGATTGCCGGCCTCCGGTCTGAATTCTCTAGGGCAACGCTGATTAAATCAAGTTTTTAAAAATAGCCCGCGGATTGCGCTGATTACCGGTAACAAAATCTGTGAAAATCAGTGCTAATCCGCGTTAATCCGCGGTCCCTTTTGATAATGCCGAATTA
>JAITHL010000225.1 GCA_031279975.1 Treponema sp.
ATTCGGCATACATAAAAGGGTCCACGGATTAACACAGATTTTCACGGATAAGAAGGGGTTTGTTACCGGAAATCCGCGTTAATCCGTGCAATCCGTGGACTGTATTCAAAAACCCTGATTTAATCAGTGTTTCCCTAGGGCAGCGCTGATTAACTTGACGCCGGACCTTCGGTCCGCAATCAGCGGCCCGCGAACCTTTGGTTCGACGCGTTTGCTCATTTCATCACGCAAACGCGGGCAAGAAGCGCTGATTTCGGACTATAGTCCGCAGCCTCGATTGGATTCGGACCGAAGGTCCGCAATCAGCGCTTCCCCAGCATAGACAGACTCTAGCTAATCAGCGTTTCCGCCGGAATATCCGGTAATTGACAGGGGGAAGGCAGCCGTGCCGCCGCTCCAGGCTCGTCAGCCACCGGGTGCTGATATAATTACTCCCCAGGGCTTCATAGACGGTGGTAAAATTCCGCAAAAACAGTTCCATCTGGCTCCGGGCGTACTCAGGGGATTCCTGTTTATAGAGCATCTTCGGCCAATCAGAGGCTTGGACCAGAAGCAGCTCCCGGGCGGCCTGGTTCAACGCCCGTTCCTTGAGGCCGCTCTCATTGGGAAAGCGTTCCGCCAATTCCACCATCCGTTCCAGGGAATGAAATCCATGCTGGTAAACCCAATCATTGGCGGCGTTCAGCCACATTTCCCCATAGCCGTTGATCTCCCAGGATGAAAATTCCGGCATCGAGGTTTCTACGGCCTCAACAGATTGTTTGCACAGGTATTCTCCGGGGTTCATAAACCGGATATCCGGCCTGGAAGCCCCTTCCCGGAACAGGGCTTCCAAAAAATACATCCCCTCATGCCAGTAACGGCCAAAGGCGTCCGCCTCAAATGCGCAAAGGCTGATAGGCGTTTCATCCATCAGTTCCCGGGCCCGGCTGAACCGCGCGCGGCGGGAGTCAAGAAAGGCCCGGGCATGGCTTTGGGCCTGGCCCCGGGCGCGCTGGGGATCATACCACCGGCCTTGCCCCTCCCCCTGGGCGCGGTACTTATACCCCGTGGGCAGACGGACCCCCCATTCCCCTAAAAAAGGCCGTATCTGTTCCCAGGGAAGCTCAAAACCCTCATCTTTGGTATGGTCCCGGTAGACCGGATCATGGGCATAGCTCAGAATATCATCCCGGGCGTAAAAATCCCGGATCAGGATATACACCTGGGAAGCGGTCTTAATGGGATAGAAACTGCCCCGCCGTATCTTAGGTTCCCCCAACAGGGCGCCGTGGGTATCCACTATGGTATAGTTGAAATTATAGGCCCGCAGGTAGGCGTCCAATTCGCCGCTCCAGCCCAGCTCGGGGAGCCAAAAACCCAGGGGGGTCCGCCCGAAATTCGCGCGGTATGAGGCGATGGCAATTTCGAACTGGGCTTGAAGGGCCTCAGGATGATCCGTGTAGAGGGGCAGAAAGGCATGGGTGGCCGCGGTGCTTAAAATTTCCACCCGGCCTTTTTTTTGATGCCGGTCAAGCGCCCGCAGGATGTCCTTCCCGTAGCGCCCGGTAAAAAGAACCCGCTTATCCACCGCCCGGTCGTAATAATGCTTGGCCAGGGCGTACAGGGCCGGATCGTCCCGGGACCGTTCCATTTCATGGAGGCCGAAGGCGATCTGCCGGTTCGTATACGCAAGGTAATGGTCGATTAACAGGGGGTCTTTGAGCATAGAGCAGAGTATGGGGGAAAGGGCAATGCCGAGGCGGAAGGGAATACGGCCCGCCTCCAGGCGGTCAAAAACCTCCAGCAAGGGAATGTAGGTCTCCGAAAGGGCCTCAAAAAACCACTGCTCCCCATAGGCGTAGGAAGCGTCCTGCCGGCAGATAAAGGGCAGATGGGCGTTGAGGACCAGCGAAACCACCGGGACCGTACTCATAGGCGGATCACGATACTTCACGGGGAAGCCGGGATAAACGGTCCTCATTGCGAAGGATGGGCAGCTCGTCCAAGCCGGAAAGGGCCGCCAAGGGGCTCCATGCCTCAGCGCCTCCCTGGGGGGTGAAGAGGCGGGGCAAGGTAAAGGATTTTGAGGCCGCCAATACGGTTAGGAGGCCCCCGCGCTTCACGCAAAGCTCAACCCGGAACCGGCCTCCTTCCGGGGGAAACCCCAGATACCAGGCGTTATCCCGCAGGCCCACGGGTATGATAAAGGACAGGTCCCGGTCCGCCGGCGCCGGATCCGGACGGGCCCGCAGCCAATACCCCGCAAAGTCCGGCGCCTGCTCATGGGCCTCCTTATCCTGGGCCTTGACCTCCCAAAAGGCAAAAACCCACAGGGGGTCCCGGATGAGCACGGTAATGAAGGTAATATTATAGCGCTTCGGCAGGGGAACGGATTCTAAGAAATACGCTTCTTCCAAGACGCGGGGCGCCGGTTCCGCCGCTTCGTCCTCCAGATATTCCAGGTCCAACAGTTCTTCAATGATAAAATTGCGCTCAAGACCCGGGGGTATGTCTATCCCAAATTTATCCGCCAAGGCGGCCAGCTCATGGGTCGCCAAACTTTCCAGATAAGGCCATGTAAACCGGCAATCATCCATACCCGGCTTATCATGGGAAAAAGGGGAGACCTTGTCAAGGGAGACACGGGCGGCGCCAGGGCCGGCCCGCTCTGTATACTAACTCTTTATGTTGTAAAGAATTACGATTTCGTCCCCGAAAAATGATCGCAAGCTAATTAAAATCGGTAAACCCCCGGCTTTGCCGGGGGACTTAAAAGGTTTGACCTATGAGGGAATATAATTGACGATGTGAAGGAAATAGAAGAACCTCCTGTTCAAGTGAACCGCTCAAAGTTCAAAGACAGGAGGCGTCACATGAGTGATGTAAAGAACTTAACGCATAGCGCGT
>JAITHL010000129.1 GCA_031279975.1 Treponema sp.
GTTCGGGGGCGGCGCCCCCGTCCCGCGCAAGCGATTGAAGCGGAAATCCGTAGGATTGGAGCGGAAAGCGCGGTTTTTGCGGAGCAAAAATGCGCCCAAAAGTTTATATGCGCTCGCCCGGCGCCGCGACGCCGGGGCTGAATTTTCTTGCTTTTTGGACTTTGTTACGCTAGGCTTGTTTAATACTCAAAAAAAGGAGGCAGTAGTGCGGCAAGAACTGGTTCAGGAACACGCCTTGGCGGCGGAACTCAATGCTATTTTGGGGGATACCGCCGCGGGGGCGCTGCTTTCCGGCATGGGGCGGCGGATGTACTTTCCCAAGGGCATCATCGCCCAGGGGTCTGAGGCAAAACAGTACAGTACGCTGGCAAACGGAACCTTGGGTGTCGCGGCAAAGAACAACACCCCCCTGATTTTACCGTCCCTGCAAAAGCAGCTTCCCGGGTTGAGCGCTCAGGAGATAGTCTCCTACGCCCCCACGGCGGGCATACCGGCCCTGCGGGAATTTTGGGCCGGGGAACTGCGGCGCAAAAATCCCGCCTTGGAAAAAAAGGAATTTTCCCTGCCCGTGGTAACAACGGGCTTAACCGCGGGGGTAAGCGCCCTGGCGGACCTTTTTTTGGACGAAGGGGACGCGCTGATCGCGGCCAATCCCTCATGGGACAACTACGCCCTGATTGCCGGGGCCCGGCGCCGGTCCCGCCTGCGGCTGGCGGATATGGTTGACGAAGGGGGCTTCAATCTGTCCGCCCTGGGGGAGGCGGTTACGGATGAAGCGCGAAAAACCGGCTTTGCGCGGATCATCCTGAATTTCCCCCATAATCCCACGGGATATTCCCCCACCCAAGGGGAAGCGGCGGCCATTATCAGCCTCATCCGGGAAACGGCTGAGGGGGGCGCGAAGATTTTGGTTATCTGCGACGACGCCTATTTCGGCCTGCGCTTTGAAGCGGGCATAGAACCCCAGTCGCTTTTCGCCTACCTGGCGGACCTGCACGAAAACGTGTTTGCCGCGAAGATTGACGGGCCCACCAAAGAAGACTTTGCCTGGGGGCTGCGCTGCGGCTTTATCACCTACGGGGGCAAGGGCCTGAGCGCCGCCCATTACGACGCGCTTATCAAGAAAACCATGGGCGCTGTGCGTTCCACCGTGTCCTGTTCCTCCACGGTGGCGCAAAGCCTGCTGCAAAGGCTCTATGCCGATCCGGATGGAACGCTGCGGCAGGAACGGGAGGAGTTCCGCCTGCTCATCCAAAAACGCTACCAAAAAGCCCGGGCCTTTGTGGACGCCAGGAGGGATCACGCGGTACTGCGGCCCATAGCCTTTAATTCCGGGTATTTTATGAGTTTCCGGTGCCTGAACATCGGCGCCGAAGCGCTGCGGCAAAAACTGCTCCATACCTACGGCGTGGGGACTATCGCCATAGACGGGCAGACCCTGCGGGTCGCGTTTTCGGGCATAGACGAGGACCGTATTGATGAAGTTTATACCCTTATATACCGGGCGGCGGAAGAGCTTGCCGCCCATTAGGGAACCGCTGATTAACTTGACGCCGGACCTCCGGCCCGCGATCAGCGCTTCCTTAGAACCTGTTCAAATTGTGGATTTTTGCGGCCAATAGACCGCAAAAATCCCGATTTTCGGGGTCTTTTTGAGCCTGCAAAGTAGAATTTTGGCGTTTGCAACGCCAAAATTCCAGATTTTTAACAGGCTCTTAGCGATTACCATTACGAAAGAGGCGTTTTATGGCGAATACGTACAATCCCTATGAGAACATGCTGCGGGTTTTGGAATCCGCGGCGCGGCAGCTTGGGCTTAAACCAAGCGACTATGAGGCCATCAAGTACCCTGAGCGGGAACTCAAGGTTGCCATACCGGTCAGAATGGACAGCGGGGAAATCAAGGTGTTTGAGGGCTACCGGGTACAGCATTCCAGCAGCCGCGGCCCCTGCAAGGGCGGCATCCGGTACCACCAGCAGGTTGACATAGACGAGGTAAAGGCCCTTGCCGCGTGGATGACCTTTAAATGCGCGGTGGTGAACATCCCCTACGGCGGGGCGAAGGGCGCGGTGAAGGTTGACCCCTCCCATCTCTCCAACGCCGAACTGGAGCGGGTAACCCGCCGCTTTACCGCGGCCATACTGCCGATTATCGGGCCGGAAAAGGACATTCCCGCGCCGGATGTAAACACCAACGCGGAAGTCATGGGCTGGATAATGGACACCTACAGCATGATCCACGGGTACGCTGTTCCCGGGGTGGTTACCGGCAAGCCCCTGGAAATCGGCGGTTCCCTGGGACGCCCCGAAGCCACCGGACGGGGGGTAAGCATTATTACCCAGGAGATATTGAAACGCCTCAATATGCCTGAAAAGGGCGTCCGCATTGCCATACAGGGCATGGGGAACGTGGGCGGCGTGAGCGCGAAACTGCTCCACGAAATGGGGCATAAAATCGTGGCGGTCAGCGACGCCCGGGGCGGCCTGTATCACCCGGAGGGCTTGGATATTCCTGCGGCCCTGAAGTATATGGCGGCCCATGGGGGAAGCCTTGAGGGGTACGCCGGCGGCGGGGCGGCCAATATATCCAACGCGGAACTGCTTGCCTGCGACTGCGACGCGCTGATTCCCTGCGCCCTGGAAAATCAGATTACCGAAGCTAACGCAAACGCGGTACAGGCGAAGCTCATTGTTGAAGGGGCGAACGGCCCTACGACCGTGGAAGCGGACGGGATTTTAACCGGCAAGGGCGTAACCATAGTGCCGGACATCCTTGCCAACGCGGGGGGCGTGGTGGTGTCTTATTTTGAATGGGTCCAAAACATCCAGGAGCTTACCTGGGAGGAAGACCAGATCAACGAGACCCTGCGGAAGGTTCTGATCAACAGCTTCTCCCAGGTATTGAACATTGTCAATGAAAGCAAGGTATCCTTTAGGGTAGCCGCGTATATGCTTGCCATCTCCAAACTGGTTAAAGCGAAAAAAAGCCGCGGCGTATTTCCGTAAAAAACGCCCATGCCCGCGGGGGATGCTTCCCCCTGTCAATAACGTAAGGGGGGACCGGGGGGCCTTTCGGCCCCCCGGCGGGGGCCTTGCGGGGGTAGAACCCCCGCAGAAGGGGGTACGCGGCTTCCCCCGCTTATTTTCTTAAAGGAGTGTGTTATGGCAAATGAAAACAACGCTAAAAAACGGATGCTCGGCTGGTATTTTGATTTTAACCTGCTGTACCGGATTCTTATCGGCTTGGCCGCCGGCGTGGTCCTGGGGCTGCTGTTCGATGGAGGCATTCTGCGGATAAAGCCCTTTGGGTTCGAGATACCTATTCAGTGGATAAAGCCCTTTGGGAATGTTTTTTTACGGCTCCTCAAAATGGTTATGATGCCCATCATCCTGTCAACCCTCATTGTGGGCGCCTCATCGGTGAGCCCGGCCAATCTGGGCAGGGTGGGCCTGCGGATTGTGGTACTGTACCTGATCACCTCGGCCTTGGCGGTGCTTATCGGCTTGGGCATGGGCGCCCTCTTCCATCCCAGCGCCGAGCTGTCGGGCGTTGTGGAAGCCGCGGGAAAGGAAGCGCAGGCCCCGGCTCTGTCCGATACCCTGCTTGGCATTGTTCCTGAAAGCGTCGCCCGGTCTATTGTGAACGAAACCATACTGGCGGTTATTTTCTTCTCCCTCCTATTTGGCATGGGCATCGCATCCCTTAAAAATTCCAGCGATCAGCGGCTCAAAACGGCGGGGGAGGTCCTGTATTCCTTCTTTGACGGAATCGCGGAAGTCATGATGATGATCATCAAGGGGATCATGCAGTACGCGCCCATCGGGGTTCTGGCCCTGGTAGCGGCGGTGGTCGCCGAAAACGGCGCCAGGATAATCGGCTCCCTGGGGGTAGTAACCCTGGCGTGTTTTGCCGGATACGCCCTGCATATCATCGCGGTGTACGGCGGCCTGGTTAAATGGTACGGCGGCTTAAGCCTCCGCCGCTATTTCAAGGACGCGAAGGACCCCTTTATTACCGCCTTTGTAACCCGCAGCTCCAACGGGACCCTGCCTATTACCATGGAATCGGCGGAAAATCTGGGGGTCCACAAGGATATTTACTCCTTTTCCCTGCCCCTGGGAGCAACCATCAACATGGACGGCACCGCCATTTACCAGGGGGTGTGCGCCACCTTTATCGCCCTTTCCGTCTGGGGGCACGGCTTTAGCGTTCCCCAAATCGGGCATATCGTGGTTACCGCCACCCTGGCCTCCATCGGCACGGCGGGGGTTCCCGGGGCTGGGGCGCTTATGCTGCTTCTGGTGCTTGAATCGGTGGGCCTGCAAGTTACCGCGGGAAGCGCGGTCGCCGGGGCCTACGCGATGATCCTGGGCATTGACGCCCTGCTTGACATGGGGCGGACCGCCCTCAATGTTACGGGGGACCTTTCCTGCACCACCATAGTGGCCAAGAAAATGAAAGAACTTGACACGGCCAAGTGGTAAAGAAATGGGGGCGGGAGACTTGCGGCGCGATAGGGCCGGTGATTTTCAGGGCCTTATTATATGGTCGGTTTCGCCGGACCTGGGCGATCCGGGGATACCGGAAAACCTGCGGGACCTTGCCGAAGGCCGGGAATTTGTTCAGGTCCGTACCGCGGCGGAGGCGGAACCGCTCCTTAACCGCGTTGAGATAGCCCTTGGGGATATTCCCTTCAAACTCCTTCCCCGTATGCCCCGGCTCAAGTGGCTCCAGCTCTGGTCAGCCGGGGCGGATATACTCCAGCGTTACCCGGAACTGAAAACCATGCCCTTTCAGCTTACCAATACATCGGGCATACACCGGCGGCAGCTTGCGGAGCATACCTTCGCCCTGATACTTGCCTGGAACCGGCGGCTCCGGGAGGCGCTGGACGCCCAGAAACAGCGCCTCCTGTACCGGCCCGCCGGGGCGGACTTGGGTATACTGGAGGGGAAAACCATGCTGATCCTGGGATACGGCGTTATCGGCGAAGCCATAGCCCGGATTGCGCTGCTTTTTGGCATGGAGGTCCGGGGAATCCGCCGCGGCGTTTCAGCCCCGTCCCAACAGGGGGCGGTCCGGGTTTTTCCCGCCGCCGCGCTGGAGGCGGAGCTCCGCCGGGCGGATTATGTGGTGAATATCCTTCCCCTTACCCCGGAGACCCGCCGCATTATGGGAAAAAAAGAATTCGACGCCATGAAGCCCCAGGCGGTCTATGTAAACGTGGGCCGGGGAAAGACCACCGACGAGGCGGCCCTTATCGAAGCCCTGCAATCGCGGCGTATTGCCGGCGCGTTGCTGGATGTGTCGGAACAGGAGCCGCCGCCGCCTGACTCGGCCCTATGGGATATGGACCGGGTGATCTACACCGCCCACTATGCGGGACTCCGGCCCGGCTACAACGCCGAAGCCCTGAAGGTGGCGCGGGAGAACCTGGGCCGGTATGTCCGGGGAGAGCCCCTCATAAACCTGGTGGATAAAACCGCGGGTTATTAAGCAAGGGTTCCCCCGGCTCGCATGGCTGGGGGCCGGCTGTTATGCGGAAGCGCGGGAAGGGAAAAGGGGGTAGTATTCCATGAAGGGCCAGAGAAAAGAGGGACCTAAGGTGATAATAAAACGGTGAAAAAAATATTTTTTCCTTTTTCGTTTTTTTATTTGTCAGCAGCTTTGCTCGTTTGACGCCGTTGAGTATACCGTAAACTGAGAAATAAAGTAGCATGTAAATCTAGAGGCTGTTGCAAAACTTCAGTTTTTAGAGATGAACCGCTTAAAAATGCGTGTTTCGCCGGACTTTAGTCCGCGCCCGTAGGTCGAGAAACCGTAAGGGGACTTCTGAAAACACGAATTATTTAATTCGGGATATGCTTAAGGGTATTAGGGTATTACAGATTTCCGTGAATTGAATCAGCGGAAATCCGCGTAATCAGCGTAATCCGCGGGCCTTGTTGCGAAAGGAACCGCTGATTAACGCGGATTTACACAGATTAACGCGGATATTAGCACCATCAAATCAGCGCAATCAGCGGCAATCAGCATAATCCGTGTAATCCGTGTAATCCGCGGGCCTTGTTCCGAAAGGAACCGCTGATTAACGCTGATTTACACAGATTAACGCCGATATTAGCACCATCAAATCAGCGCAATCAGCGGCAATCTGCGTAATCCGTGCAACCTGCGGACCCCGTTCCGCACACGCCGGACGCGCCATGCAAGAGAAGCGGGGAAGCCCCCGCTTCTCTTGCATGGGTTTAGTAGGTCTCGAAGACCAGACTGACGCTGGTGTTGACAGTTCCGTAACCGGATGTGGATCCCCTGCCCCTAAAGGCGTTGCCCCAGTTGTTGGCGGCGCTATCGCCGTTGTTATAGCCGGAAACGCCGTAGGCTGTCTCGCTGCCCGATGGAATTCCGACCGTTATTGTCCCTGATACATTGGAGAGGATATCACTTCCTAGTGAAGGCCGCGTTGCGCCAAGGGTAACGCTGGTCAGGGCGCCGCAGCCGGAGAAGGCCCTGTAGTCGATGCTTTCCGCCGCCGGGAGGCTGACGCTGGCCAGGGCGCCGCAGTCTCTGAAGGCGGAATCGCCGATGGTTTCCGCCGCCGGGAGGCTGACGCTGGCCAGGGCGCCGCAGCCGGAGAAGGCCCTGTAGTCGATGGTTTTCGCCGCCGGAAGGCTGACGCTGGACAGGGTGCCGCAGCCGTAGAAGGCGGAGTAGCCGATGCTTTCCGCCGCCGGAAGGCTGACGCTGGCCAGGGCGCTGCAGCCGGAGAAGGCGGAGTAGCCGATGCTTTCCGCCGCCGGAAGGCTGACGCTGGCCAGGGTGCCGCAGCCGGAGAAGGCGGAGTAGCCGATGCTTTCCGCCGCCGGGAGGCTGACGCTGGCCAGGGCGTCGCAGCCGTCGAAGGCGCGGTCGCCGATGGTTACCACCGCCGGGAGGCTGACGCTGGTCAGGGCGTCGCAGCCGGAGAAGGCGCGGTTGCCGATGCTGGTAATACTAGCCGGAAGCGTTATACTGCCGCTTGCGGCGCGGCCATACACCAGCATAGTAGTGTAGTGTACCAGCAGCTTGCCGTTTTCGAGCGTAGACCACGGGCCTATGAAGCCGTCCCTTTCAACAAGGGTCCACACTATCTTGCCGCCGAAGGATGCGTTATTGAAGGCTTCCTGATAAAGAGTCGCGGGCATGGTAACGCTGGTCAGGGCGTCGCAGCCGGAGAAGGCGGAGTAGCCGATGCTTTCCGCCGCCGGGAGGCTGACGCTGGTCAGGGCGCCGCAGCCTCTGAAGGCGGAATCGCCGATGGTTTCCGCCGCCGGGAGGCTGACGCTGGTCAGGGCGTCGCAGTCTCTGAAGGCGGAATCGCCGATGGTCCTTACCTCCTCGCCGCTTACAGTCTTGAGTGCGCTAAAGTTACTGAATGTTGGCGTTTCAGACGCTCCCGCGACAATGCCGCTTGCCTGAACAGGCAGGGTAAGGTTCACGATATAAGCCTTGCCGGTACTAATGGATGGCATGGGGTCAAAATCGCCGATGGGCCGCAGTCCGCCTAAGCTGTTGTTATCAGAGGAGGCGCACGCCGCCAGGTCCAGGGAAACATACTTGCGGCCCCGGTTAATTTCGTTAAGGAGGGCGCTCCAGTTGGCCTCAGAAAGCTCCAGCGCCGCGGCCGCCTCCACCGGCTCATCAGCGCTGTTCCCGCCGGCATGCCCGGCAAGCAATACTGCCAGGCCCTCCGTACTGGTAATGGTAATTTTCTCCCCGCCGCTGGTTTTCGGGAAGGTAATCGTAACTGTCAAGCCGCTCCCTTGGCCCGCCGGGTTGGTAACGCCCGCCGCGCCGGAATAGGTAAAGCTGTCTTCCGCAACGCCGGTAAAGGTA
>JAITHL010000171.1 GCA_031279975.1 Treponema sp.
CGATAACCCCTTGCCGTTTTAACAAGATCATACCACAAGGGAACGGCGGTGTAAATACACAATAAAATTTTTAACGTGTCAATAATACATTTTTAACAATATTTGGCCTATTTTTCTATAATTGGCTCTATTTTTGTTAAATTTTCGTTAGATCTGTTAAAACCTGATAAATTTGGAAAAAATGATTTGACACGTTCTAAAAAATGATGCTATTATAATTTAGATTTTCATAAATGAAGGAGATTGTATGAAAAAGGTGATTTTTGTTTTGCTGTTCTGTGTTATGGCGGTGTCGCTGGTAAGCGCCGGAGGCGCCAAAGATACCCAGACATCAGGAAAGATGGAGCTTACATTCTTAAATCCGGTGAATGTGGGCGGCCCTATGACCGCTCTCATCGACAAAATCTGCGCGGATTTTAACAAAGAAAATCCTGATATCGTGGTTAATCCGGTGTATACCGGCAATTACGATGATACGGTGAATAAAATCCAGGCCGCCATTCAGGGGAAAAACCCGCCGGATTTTTTTATCAACCTGGCCACTCAGCGTTTTTCCATGGCGGCCATTCCCCTGGATGATCTCATCGCGGCGGATGGTCCGGCAGGAAAGGCGTATATCGATGATTTCCTTTCAGGTTTTTAAGAATTACACCGGTTTTGCCAAGTCGGCGATTTTTTTGAAAGTTATGGGAAATACGCTGTACTTTTCCCTGCTCACAGTTATTCCCAGTATGGTTATCGGCCTTGGCCTTGCATTGATTGTTAATGTAAAAATGAAAGGGGTGGGATTTTTCCGCACCGCCTGGTTTTACCCCGTGGTGATGCCCATGATCGCCATAGCCAGTATCTGGATGTTTATCTACATGGCCCGGACCGGGATGCTGGATCAGTTTTTGTTTCGTATCGGTCTCAAGCCCCTGGATGTATTATCAAACAAGGGTACGGTTCTTCCCGCGATGTCAGTGATGTATGTGTGGAAGGAAGCGGGATACCTGATGATCTTTTTCCTTTCCGGTTTGCAGAATATTTCTCTGGATCTCTACGAGGCCGCCGCCATTGACGGCGCCCGTCCTTTTACGGTGTTCAGAAGGATAACCCTTGTCCCTTTTTTTAAGCGCATAGAATACCGCCGGTGCCGTACTACCGCATGGTTCAGCGTATTCCTTAAGCAAAGCCTCCGGTCTATCCGCCACCGCTTGTCTTAACGCCGCTGTATCTGTCTTCCTTCCGCGTTCCCGTTTAACGGGTATTTCGTAATACCCGCTCTCAAGTTTTTCCTTCCGCTGATACTAGGTTTCCGGTGGTATGCCGAAGGCTTCCCGCAGCTGCTTACAGGTATGTCCTTCCTGCTTATACGCAACCGCTCTTTCCTTATAATCCATGCTCTATGCCATATTTTATCTATCGGCTCCCTCTTCTAGTTATTTAACTTGTTTTACTATATAGTATTTCCCCTTAACATAACCTAAGACCAATAATTGTATATGGCCGTTTCAAATAAGGCATGATGGGACGCGGTATCACGTAACTCGCGTTTCATGTTCGCCCATTCCTTCTTTTATCGGTTTTGTTAAGGGGATCCACTATAATAGGAGATAGTTTTTCTGTTTATCCACACCGCAAGGGGCGCGCCGGTGGCGTTGCAGTAAGAGCGTAACTGTTCTTTGCCGTCTTTCAACTTAGGCGATTTTACTTCAACGATGATATACGGAGCCGTGGGATTGTCTTTATCAAAAACAACGATGTCCGCGCGTTTTACTTCCCGCCCAAAATGAACTGGCTATTCCACATGGATTCTGCTGACCGGATAGCAATATTCGCGTATCAGCCTATGTAAAAACAACTGCCTGATTACTTCTTCCGGCGTTAGTTTTATTTCCTTGCCGCGGATAGGGCATTTGATATACGGCGTACGCCCGCTCTTCGACTCTTTCATCACAACAGCGGATTCGACCGCGGCTTTTTCCGCTTCGCTGAACAGCGCGTCTTCGTAAGAACTGTTTTTCAGAAGGTCCTTTAGGGTCATACTTTCTCCTCGCTAAGTACAAGCGTCTTTCCTTGTATCAGGATAGCGGATGCTCTGACGCGGGTCAATGTTCACTGTCAACAACGTAAGAAAATAAGCGGAGGGAAGCCGCGTACCCCCGGGTACGCCCCCTACGGGCGCTGCGCGGCAGCGCCCTACCCCTCTGCGTTATCCGGCTTCGCCGGATAACGCCGCAACACCCCCGCCGGGGTCCCCTCATGCCCCCGGTTCCCCTTAAGTTGTTGACAGCGGGTCAATGTTCCAGCCCCCATAAGTTTACACCCCGGTCTGCCGCAACAGCCGCCTTGCCCGGCAGCCTCAAAATACGCCTGCCCAGCGCCGGGCGCGGTATGCTGGATTGTGTGTTCCCTCCGATCTGGCGGGAACCGGGGGCGTTGCGCCGCTATCCAGTGAACCGGCTAGCGGCGCGCAATGTACTTGAGATTGAACCTCAGCGGGGGTCCGCAGCCAGGGAAGCCGGGACTGCCAGGGCCTGCCCCGGGTCTTCCGCCGCCTCCTTAACCCGCAGGGCTATCTTCTTATTCCGGCAATCGGCGATAACAATAGACCCGGCGGGATACTTCCCTTCCAAAAGAAGCAGGGCCAGGGGGTCCTCCACCTCCTTCTGAATCGCCCGGCGCATGGGGCGGGCGCCGTACTTGGGGTCCCAGCCTTTTTCAAGAAGGGTTTTCCGGGCGCCGGGGGACAGCCGAATACCGAAGCCCTGTTCCGCAAGGCGCTGGGAGAGTTCTTCAAGCTGGAGGTCCAGCACGGCCTCCAGCTGTTTTTCCGTAAGGGCGTGGAACACCACCACATCATCCACCCGGTTAATAAATTCGGGATTAAAGATCCGCCGCAGTTCCGATAAGGCGGAAGCCTGTATTTCCTCCAGGCCCATGATCCCCGGTTCAACGCCGAACCCAAGCCGGGCTTCCCGGGATAGTTCCCGGACCCCCGCGTTGCTGGTCATGATGATCACCGTATTCCGGAAATTGACGGCATGGCCTAGGTGGTCTTTCAATTCCCCCTCTTCCAATACCTGTAAAAGCAAATTGAATATATCATGGTGGGCCTTTTCAATCTCATCAAACAGCACCACCCGGTAGGGGTTCCGGCGTATCCGCTCAGTCAACAGGCCCCCCTCCTCGTAGCCGATATAACCCGGCGGCGCGCCCACCAGCCGGGAGGCGTTGTGTTTTTCCATGAAGTCGGACATATCGATCCGCACCAGGGCATCCTCAGAGCCGAAGAGATAGGCCGCCAGGCGTTTTGCCAGGAGGGTCTTGCCCACCCCGGTGGGGCCCAGAAAGATAAAGGACCCCATGGGCCGCCGGGGGGAAGCGATACCCGCCCGGGAACGCCGGATAGAAGCGGCTATCCGTTTTACCGCCTCGTCCTGGCCGACCACCGACCGGTGCAACTCTTCCTCAAAGTGTAAAAGCCGTTTGGACTCCTGCTCTTCCAGATGGGTCAGGGGGATTCCCGTGGCCTCCGCCACCACCCGCCGTATATCCCCTTCGTTGACCGGAACCCGCTCAGTCCGGGCGGCCCGTTCCCAGGCGTCCCGAACCGCTTCCAGGCGGCTGCGCAGGTTCCGTACCTTATCCCGGATTTCCGCGGCCCGCTCATAGTCCTGGCTCGACACCAAGGCGCCCTTTTCTTTGGTAAGCATCTGAATATCCGCCTCGATATCCGCCAGCTCCGGGGGATGCCTGCCGTATTCAAGTTTCCGCATGGCCCCGGCTTCATCCAAAATATCGATTGCCTTATCAGGCATATACCGGCCAATGATATACCGGTGGGAGAGTTTCGCGGCGGCTTCCACCGCTTCGCCGGTATAGCTGACCTGGTGGTGATCCTCATAGCGGTTTTGCAGGCCCTGGAGTATAACCACGGTTTCTTCCAAACTCGGCTCCTGGACGAGGACCGCCTGAAAACGGCGTTCCAGGGCGGCGTCCTTTTCAAAGTGTTTCCGGTATTCCGCCAGGGTGGTGGCGCCGATGCACTGAATATCCCCGCGGGAAAGGGCGGGTTTTAACATATTAGCGGCGTCAATGGTCCCCTCGGCGCCCCCCGCGCCGATGATGGTGTGTATCTCGTCGATAAAAAGCATGACGTTCCCGGCCTGGGTAATCTCCCGCATGATCTTTTTAAGCCGTTCCTCAAATTCGCCCCGGTATTTGGTTCCCGCCACCACGGAACCCATATCCAGGGAAAGAACGCGCCGCCCGGCCAGGGCGTCGGGGGCGTGGTCGCCGCCCAATAACTGGGCCAGCCCTTCCACAATGGCGGTCTTTCCCACCCCGGGCTCTCCCACCAGGACGGGATTGTTTTTCGTCCGCCGGGCTAGGATACGGACCGTCCGGTCGATCTCCTTACGGCGGCCGACCACCGGGTCCAGCTTCCCCTCCTTTGCCAGGGCGGTCATGTCCCGGGAAAACTCATCCAGCGTCGGGGTTGGGCTTTGGCAGGGCTGGCGGGCTTTTACGCGGGACGAACGGGCCCGGCACTCCTCCTCTTTGCGCGGGTCCTGATGAAACACACAGGACTGCGCGGCATTGGGGGCGCCAAAGTCCCCCTCTTTCTTAGCCCCCTCGCCCTGTTTAAAGGTAGTCTGAATCACCACCACCAGCATTTCCCGGTCTATCAGCCGCTGGCTGAGGTAGGTCTGAACCGGCGAATCAGGCTCCCGCATGGCGGCAAAAAGGAGGTGTTCCGTTCCGATATAGTCGCTGGACATGACGCGGGCTTCCTCAGCCGCGTGTTCCAGCATGATCCGGGTGCGCTTCGCGTGGGGCACATCACCAAACACCAATGAACCGGATAAGCGGGGAATCTCCCCGTCAATAATGCGCCGGAATTCCAATATATCGATCCGCAGGAATATCAGGGACTTGCAGGCAATCCCCGTCCCGTCCTTGAGCAGCGCGCTTATGATATGCTCCGGCAGGAGTTGATCCGAATGGTACCGCCTCGCCTCTTCCTGGGCGTCCACCGTGATTATTCTTTGCGCCCGTTGTGTTAACCCAAACAAAACAGCCCTCCATGACGCCTTATCGCCCGCCCCCCCGCCCTATGGGCTTGCGTTATAAGGCCAAAACTTTCGCGTATCCATGCCCTGCTATAACTCTACCGCATGTACCCTATAAAAGTCCACTGGAATTGAATATCCGCCTAGTTTTTGCGGGGAAAAGACCGTTATAGTTTCCGCAGGAGTTCTATGGGGCGCACCTTCCCAGCCCGCCGGGCGGGAAGCCAGGAGGCAATAACCGAACAGAGTATGGTCAGGACGGCAATAAGCGCGACCGCCTTCCCGTTAATAATAACCGGGATATTTTCCAAATAAAAACCCGGGTCCAGAATCTTGACCGGACCTCCATGGAAGAGGGCGGAACAAAAGCTCAGTACCCGTTCCAGGCTGTGGACTAGGGGGGTTATGAACCGGCCTATTACCAGGCCCGATAGAACGCCTAGGGCGGTTCCGGCTATTCCGGTTAAAAAGGACGCCCAGAGGAATATCCGCCCGATACCGCCGGGGCTTGCGCCGGCGGCCTTGAGGACCGCGATATCCCGCTGCCGGTCAATTACCAGCATGGAGGCGGCGGAAGACACATTGACCGCCGCGACCAGCACAATCAGGGCCATGATAAACAGGAGGAGCTGCCGGGTGGTTTCATAGGAACTGTAGAGGGGGCTCTGGAGGTCCATCCAGGAAGAAACGCTATAATCCCTGCCCAGGGCGCTTCTCAAACGCGAGACCAGGCGTTGCATATCCTGATAGGGCTCCCAAACCTTGAGGGTCAAAAAGGTCTTAACCAATTCGGGGGCGAGGATGCGTTCCCCCCCCTCCCGGCTTATGATGCACCAGAGGGCATCCAAGGCTTGGTATCCAGAAGAAACAATGCCCTTCACCGTAAAGGGGAGGGTCCGGGGGACGCTCCCGCCGGCGGCGGAAACGCGGAGGCTCATAATATAGATGGTTTTTCCCGCCTCGGCCCCCACAGCCCGGGCTAATTCCTCCCCCAACAGCACTTCCCCGGGCGCCGCAAGCTCCGCGCTTCCCGCCAAGACCCGGAGAAACCGGGCGCTTCCCTCATTGGTCAAAAAATCCGGGTCCACCGCCCGGATCGAAGCGCCGGACTTGCCAGCGTTCCCCATTACCACCCCCAGGCCCTGCTGTTCCAGCCAGACCCCCTGCAATTCCGGGAACGCCGAAAAGTCTTGGCCTGCCAGGGCGGCCTGCCCGTTCCGCGGGTCCGTATTGGGGTTGTGATAGTACACCTGAATATGCCCGGTTCCCAATTCCAGATACCGGTCGGTTATGCCCCGGATCATGCCGTCCGAGACGATGAGGGTAACGATAATGGGAATAAGGCTCAGGGCTATGCCCGCCGCGGCGCCCCGCAGATAGCGGCCCCCTTCCCGGGCCCGGCCCAAGAGATAGCGCAGGGCGATGTAATATTCAGCGCCGGCCTTCACCGCGGTTCTTCCCGGAAACCGGCGGCGGGGCCTTCAGGGGACGCCGCAACCAGGCGCCCCCCCTCCAGGGTATAGCGCGCCATGGCCTGGCAGGCCACCTGTTCATCGTGGGTAACCACGATTAAGGTTTTCCCCCACCGTTTCGCCCCCGCGTAGAGGAGTTCCGCCACAAAGCCGCTGTTCGCCGGGTCCAGATTCCCGGTCGGCTCATCCGCCAAGACCAGGTCCGGGTCGTTTATCATGGACCGGGCCACCGCCACCCGCTGCCGCTCCCCCCCAGAAAGCTGGGAAGGGAAATGGTGGAAGCGGTTTTCCAGTTTTACCTCCGACAACAGGGCCTTAGCCTTTTCAAGGGCCTGTTTCTTTTTCACTCCCGCGATAAAGGCGGGGATCATCACATTCTCCAGGGCGGTAAAATCCTTGAGGAGGTAATGAAATTGAAAAACAAAGCCCACCCGGCCCCTCCGGTAGAGGGTCAGGCCGCTCTCGGAAAGTTTGGTTATCTCCGAGCCGCCCACCCGGACGGAACCCGCGTCGCAGCGGTCTAATCCCCCCAGTATGTTGAGAAAGGTGCTCTTGCCGCTGCCGCTTTGGCCGTTGATGGCCACGGTGGTTCCCCGCGTAACGGTTAAACTTACCCCTTTCAGGATATACAAGGTTTCCGCTCCCGACGCGAAACTCTTTACAATATTTTGGGCCGCCAAAAGCTCGTCATTCATCGCGCAGGACCTCCGCGGGATTTGTTTGGGAAACCCGCCCGGAGGCAAACCAAGCCGCCAAGAGGGCCGATAAAAAACCAAAGAGAAATATCAGCAGGGCCTCCAGGGGTATGATCCGGGCGGGAATGTCTTTGATATAGAACACCTCGTCAGAAAAAACAGCGAACCGCCCGCCTTGCCCGCCCTCAAAGCCCAGGAGTCCGGCGATCCAGTTGGCGCAACCGATGCCCGCGTTTACCAAACCCTCCAGGAGGGAGAAAAAGGCGCCGATATTGCCGGCTATCAGCAAGCCCAGGGCCATGCCCAGTCCCGCGCCGGTAATCCCGATGATAAAGCCGTCCCAGACAAAGATAAGCCGCGCCGACCGCGCCGGAGCGCCCACCGCCCGGAACAGCCCGATCTCCTCCCGCCGCTCCAGAACCGCCCGGCGCTGGGTTTGAAAGATATTCAAACCCACCACGATAAAGATAAGCCCCACCAGGATAAACATGAGGAGTTTTTCCATCCGCAGGACCCCAAAAAAGGCCCGGTTATAATCCCGCCAGGAACGGGCCGGCGCGCCCGGGGCAAGGGCCTGTACCGCCGGGTCCTGTTGTATCGCTTCCATGGCCCGGACATCCTGCCAGCGGCTGCGGGTCTTGATCCCCAGGGATAACCCGCTTCCTTCCCCCGCCAAACGCTGGGCCGCCTCCAGGGCGATAAACCCCCAGCCCTGATCGTATTCAAAGAAGCCGGAACGGAAGGTGCCGGTAAGGGTAAACACGGCGTTTTCCGCCGAGGCGTTTTCAGGAAGGACCCCCGCCAGGGAGACCAGGGAGACCGTATCCCCCGGACGCGCCGCAAGCTGGTAGGCCAGGTGCTCCCCCAGAATTATCGCCCCCTCGGTCCTGAGATCGAATTCCCCGGCGGCCATGCCGAGCCTGGCCGCCATCACCGGGTCCTGTTCCAGGACATCAGGCGGCAGGCCCCGGATCACCGCGGGTTTGACCTCCCACTTCCCCGTGCCGGAATTCCGCGCCCCCCGGATGACGCCCTGTAGTTCCAAAAAGGGAACCGCGGCGCGTATCAAGGACAGGCTCCGGACCCGCTTTGCCAGGGCTTCCAGGTCCGTCTCCGGGGGAAGGGCGTCCATGCGGATATGATAGGAAGCTATTTCCACGATGCTCTCGATAAATCCCAATTGAAACCCGTTCATCACCGCCAGGATCACCGTTAAGGCCAGCACCCCGGTAAAAATCCCCAATACCGCCAGTACCGGACCGGGGGAAGAACGGTTCCGCCTGCCCTGGGAGACATACCGGGCCGCGATAAACCCAATCCACCGGTAGGAAGCGCTCATCGCGGCTCCCTGGGGGCCGCCGCGTCAAGGGGAAGCTCATCCCCCGCTGTTTTGGCAAAGCCAGCGGCGCTTCCCGCTCGGGAAGCGGTTACCGCGCCCTTGCCCGCGGGAGCCGCCTTGCCGCCGGCTTCCCGCGGGGCGGCGGCGCTCCCCCCGCTGATCCGCTCTTCGGTTATTTTACGGCCCTGTTCCCAAACCGCCCGCAGCGCCGCCTTGCCTTCTATATAAAGTTCCTCCACTTCCCGCTCCCCTTCCCGGCGGACGGCCCGTTCCAGGACCCCCCGGTTATAGTTCCGCTCCACGATACGGTCCCCGTCGGCATTGTATTCATATTCCGTAAGCCGTTCATCCTCCCCGGACTTCCAGTGTATAGAGGCGATACGGTTTCCGGACCAAGTATTCCGCAGGACCCCCAGCGTATCCCCGGACTCGTCTTTCCAGGTTTCCATGAGGACCCGCCCCCGCTCATCGGTAGTATATACTATCCTATGCCCCGCTTCCATAACGCTGTCTTGCAGGAAGCCCGCGCTATAGGCTGAAACGGGGCTTACAAAATCCTTATTCTCCCCGATGCCCAGTATGCTATGGGGAAAGCGCAGCCGCTGCGGGCCTTCCCCCGGGTCCGCGCCTTCAGGTTTATGAAAAACCCGTTCCACCGACCGCAGGGCGTTGGAACGGCTGTACCGGTAATAATCGGTACAGTAATCCTCAATGGTTTCCGCCGCTTCCCCGTTCCCGGGGCGCTTAATCCGGGTTTCCGCCCGGATCAGAAAGGCGGCGCTGTACTGGTAGCGGATAAACCTATCGGTTCCATCCGGATCAATGTGGTGGTCCTCCAGCAGCAAGCCCTGATCGGTATAGATTTCAATGAGCCCCGCGTGATCCGGCGGCTCCGGCTCCGTTGTTTCCGCCCCTTCCGCCGCTTCCAGGGGTTCCGCCCCTTCGGATTCCGCCGCCTCCGCCGGTTCAAGGGGTTCATCCGGTCCGGTTTCCGCCGCCGCGCCGGTTTCCTCCAGCGGGGCCGCCGCGTTAAAGGCCGCTACCACCCGGACCCGGTTTCGTCCGTCCTTAAAGAGCCACCGGCGCCGGGAAACCTTCCCCTGTTCATAGAGAATATGGAGTTCAACCTGATAGCCCGGGACATAGTAGGCCCGCAGGAGGCCGGGCAGGGCGTCCGGCTCCAGGGCGTCCACCGCGAGGGCGTATTTCCCCCGCAGGGCCAGGGCCCGAAAGGCCCGTTCCAAGGCCATACCCGCGGCGTTGGAGGTGTACCACCGCGTTTCCCCGTACAGGTTTGGCAGAAACGCCCGCCCCAGGAGGCTTACCGTGAGCAGTCCCCGCAGCATGCCCCTGGGGAAGGAATGATTACATCCAATCGGAGATTTAATCATTTCTTCTTACCCGTATTTGCGCGCTGAAAGGAGCAGCCGCAATGAACCATAGGTTCGAGGGCAAGGCTGACGAGCGTCAAGTTAATCAGCCTTGTCCGGGGCAAGGCCGGCAAATTCCGCGGCGTACCCATGGGGATCAAAGGGTTTGATATCCTGATAGGTTTCGCCATAACAACTATAGATCACCGGGAGTTTAAGGGTTTGGGCCAGGGAAAAAACCACCCCCCCCTTGGCGGTGGAATCGCCTTTCGTCAGGACAACCCCGTCCAAGGAAACCGCCTGATGAAAGGCCTCGGCCTGGGCCAGGGCGTTCCGCCCGGTGGTGGCGTCCAAAACCAGCCATTTCAGATAACGCCCCCCCGCGGCCTTGGCGGCCACTACCCGGTCGATCTTCTTCAATTCCTCCACCAAGGCCGATTTGGTATGCATACGCCCCGCGGTATCCGCGATAATAAGGTCCCCGCCCCCTGACAAGGCGGCGTCAAGGGCGTCGTAGACCACCGCCGCGGGGTCGCCCCCCTGTTTATGGGCCACTACCCGGATGCCCAGCCGTTCCCCGTGTATCTTAAGCTGATCAACCGCCGCAGCCCGGAAGGTATCCGCCGCGGCAAGTATGGGCTTCCGCCGGTTCCGCTCCCGGTACCGGCAGGCCAATTTGGCCGCGGTCGTGGTCTTGCCCACCCCGTTCACCCCCAAGAGCAGGATGATCCCCAGGGCCGGGGCGTCCTCCCCGCCCTCCCCAAAGGGCTCGCCCCCGCTGGTTTCCCGGAGCAGCTCCTCTAGAAGCTCCGCCAGGGCCTTATGCGCTCCCGGCGCGTCCTGAATCTTTTGCTTCCTACACCGGTCCCGCAGACGGTCCGCCAGGGCAAGGGCTTCCGCCGCGCCGAAATCCCCTTCCACCAGGAGGTCCGCCAGGTCCTCAAAGAGTTCCTCCGGCATCTGGCTTGCAAGGCCGAAAAATTGTTTTAACCGTTCCCGGAATCCAATGGCTGCCATAACATTCCTTATTTTACCAAAGCCGCTTCATAATTAGTCGCCGTATAGATATATCGAGACGCCCAGACCAGGGACTCTCCTAAGAATACGCCCGCCGCGGCGGCAAATCCTATGGCGGTATAATAGTATCCGGTGGTCCAATCCGTAAGGGCCGGGTCTTGCTTGAGGTTATACGCCGATACCACTGAGGACGCCGAGCCGTACAGCACAAAGGCTATGGGCATGATCACCCAGAATCTCCCGTAGGCCCCATAAAACCAGCGCCTGGCCCGCGTAAGCCGGTCTTTTTCCGGGGGGACATGGGTCTTGACCAACACAAAGCGCGGGATATCCCGGCGTTCCTCCCCCCCGAAGAGGACGGCGGCCCCCACATCCCCCTCCGGGGTTTTCACCTCGAAATATTCAAAGCGCTTGGGGGCAAGATCGAGCCGCAGGGGCGTTTCCCCCACAAAGAGGGCGCCCCGGTACACCCGGCTGCCGGCGCCCTTGGGTACAAACAACTGAAAGGCGGAGCGGCCCAGGGGGGTCAGGTTGATCTGCAGGTCCGCCAATACCCCCGCCTCAAGTTCCATCCGCAGGGTCTCAGGTTTATGGTATTCCGCGGAAACCGCAACCTCCACGGGCCCCGGTATCCGTTCCACGACCCCGGTCTTCCCCTTGCCCGCCAGGGTATTGTTAATGACAATCATGGCTTCCTCCGGCTCCGCCGCGACCCGGACCGCCGCCCGTTTTGATCCCCCCAGGGCCGCCGCAAGCCGCCCGGCGGCTTCATCCGCCGCGCCCTGAATATCCTCCGGCGAAAACATAAGGCGGTCTTCATAACTGTAGGACCGGGTATAGAGGGTATACAACCGGAGGACCAGGTATAAACGGCCGTGGTATTCGCGTACCGCGCCGGTTACTATGCCGTCCGCCTTATTCGTTTTACAGTACCGGTATTCCATGCCCGGTTCCGGGGGCGGGGGGAACTCCCCTTTCTTGGCGTCCCCGGCAAGGAGGAAGACCGGCCTTGACGCGATCAGCGGCGCATCCTCTACGATCTTCCAGTACGCTTCCTCCTCCTCTTGCAGCTTCTTGGTAATATCCTCCAGGTCCCGTTTATACCGCCACTGGGGATTCCCCTGGTATAGCAGCATATCCCGTCTTTGCCGCAGATCGGCGATCTTCTTCCCCGCCTCTGAACGGGCCTGGTCCCAGGCGGTTCCCTCGTAATAGGCGTATTCAGGGGACACGCGGATACGGTGTTCCAGGGAATGTAAGGACCCGGCCAGTTTAGCGGCAAGCGCCTCGCCGATAATGCGGCGGGACGGGGGGATGGAGGAGAGATCAAAGGCCGCGACACTGAGCAGCCATTGGCCGTGCAGGGGGGCTTTGGTTTTGACTTCGGGTTTTCCCCGGCCCCACAGGGGCGCGAGGGCGAATATCAAAACGGACAGGGGGACGCAGAATTTACGGGCGGCTGTGATTCCAGGCAAAACGCAAATACTCCTCGATAAAGAAATCAATATCCCCGTCCATCACCGCCTGGATATTCCCCATTTCCGCCTTAGTGCGGTAATCCTTAACCAGGGTATAGGGCTGAAACACATAGGACCGTATCTGGTTGCCCCAGGAAATGTCCTTTTTTTCCTGGGCGAATTTTTCGTTCTCCCGTTCCTTTTCCTGGCGGTAATACTCGTAGAGCCGGGCCTTGAGCATGCTCATGGCGATGGAGCGGTTTTTTATCTGGCTCCGCTCGTTTTGACAGGCCGCCACTATCCCCGTGGGCAGATGGGTAAACCGCACCGCGCTGTCGGTCTTGTTGACATGCTGCCCGCCCGCGCCGCCTGAGCGGTAGGTATCCACCCGCAGGTCCTCCGGGCGGATTTCCACCTCGATGGTATCATCGATCACGGGAAACACATAGGCAGAGGCAAAGGAGGTATGCCGCCGGGAGTTCGCGTCAAAGGGAGATATCCGCACCAAGCGGTGCACCCCGGTTTCGCCCTTGAGATACCCGTAGGCGTAATCCCCGTCGATCCGGCAGGTGGCGCTCTTAATCCCCCCCTCTGCCTCCAGGCGGTCCACTTCTTCCAGGCGGAAGCCCTTCTGTTCAGCCCAGCGCAGGTACATCCGGTAGAGCATCCCCGACCAATCGCAGGCTTCGGTCCCCCCCGCGCCGGCGTGTATGGTCAGGAAACAGCCGTTCCGGTCCACCTCCCCCGGCATAAGCTCAAAGATATTCTGTTTTTCAAAACGCCCGGACAGTTCCTTGAGAGCCGCGGCTATCTCGCCGCTCTGGGACTCATCCCCCGCCTCGCCGGCAAGCTCCAGCAGCGCCGCCAGGTCCTCCGCTTCCGAGCGCAGGGCCTTCCAGGGTTCATACCGGCCTTTGAGCGCCTTGAGTTCCCCCATCACCTTTTCCGCCCGCCGGGGATCATCCCAAAAACGCGCTCCCGCGGTTGCCGCTTCCAAAGCCGCAATCCGCGGGCCAAAGGAAGCGTCCTCAAAGACGCCTCCAGGTTTCATTGATCCGGCCCCGCAAATCCGCCACCGGGGCGCCTAATTCAGATAACAGCATGGCGTAACCATAGCAGAAAGCCCGGGGGAGCGCAATGCGGGGCCAGGGCATATAAACTTTTGGGCGGAACGGGGGCGCCGCCCCCGGAACCCCCGCTGGGCGGCCGAAAGGCCCCCCCCGACCCCCCCTACCGCTATGCCCCGCCCCGGATTATGCCGATTAAATTCATACCATGCGTCGGCCCCGCTCTCCCCTGTTCATCCTGGTATCGCTTATGTTGCTGCCGCCCGCCGCCGGGTTCCCCCAGGAGCCGGGGGCGGGCGGCGGGCCTTCCCGTTCCGCGGTTTCCCATCTGAAGGGGGAGGCGCGGAACAACCTGGTCCGCCTCGCCTGGATTGATTCCCCCGCCGCCAAGGGCCCGGTCTATTTGTACCGTTCCCAAACCCCCTTTAGCGGTAAGAATCCCGGCTCCCTGAAAAACCCCGTCCGTATACCCTACGGCGTACAGTCTTATATTGATGAAACCGATGCGCCCGGTATATGGTATTACCTCCTCATTGCCAGCAATGAGCGGGGAGAACGCTACCCCTTCTATATTCCTTCCCATAACATGGCCAGCGTAACAGTCCGGGACGCGGCACTCTACCGGGCGTCCCGGCAAACCCCGGAACCCCAGGCCGGGGCGTCCAAGGTCCATTCCATCCACGCGGAAGCCCTGGAGGGCGGGATCAGCGTCTCCTACCAGGCCGAAGCCGGGGGGCTGAAAACCATGCTATACCGGAGCATTGCCCCCATACGCCGGATGGAGGATCTGCTGAACGCGGCGGCCGTCCGTTCCCTCTCCGGCTCGCCCTATAGGGATTACCCCATCGAGGGGATCCCCTATTACTACGCGATACTGTTAGAGGACGACCTGTACTCCGGCAAGGCGGCGGTTTTCCCCGGGGTCAACGCCACGGTCCATCCGGTGGAAATAGCCGCGCCGCCGCCGGGAAGCCCGCCCGCGGTCCGGGCCTTCCCCCTGCCCCAGCTCTCGGTTAGCGCCTTGGACCGGGAGGCCCTGGCCGCCGGGCCCGTCTCCCCGGCCTTTCCCCAAGCGGTCCCCTTGAGCCCCCAGGCCCTGTATCTGCTACAGGATGTGCCGCCCTACCAAGCCCCCCGGCGGAAGCGGAAAACTCCCCGGGCCTTTATCCGGGACCTGGAAAGCCCGCTTCCCCTGGGGGGCGGCGAAAATTATCTCCTCCGTTCCATAGTGCAGGGCCCCTTTACCGGGCGGAATTGGAAGGATGCGCGGGAAGAACTGCTGCGCTATCTGGCCCTTCCCCGGGGCGGCGCCGCCGAAGGGCGGGCCCGGTATTATCTCGGCCAGACCTATTTCTTTACCGGCGCGTTCCGGGAAGCGCTGTTTGAATTTCTTACGGCCCAAGAGCGCTACCCCGAGGAGCTTGCCGATTGGGTCCAGGCGGCCCTCCGGGAACTTACCGGCCCGCCCTGACGCCGGGGGGACCGGGGGGCCTTTCGGCCCCCCGGCGGGGGCGTTACGGGGGTAGGACGCTGCCACGGGGGTACGCGACTTCCCCCCGCTAACCTCTTATCAGGGGGCCGGTGTCTTTCGCAAGGCCGCCGCTGTTCCTGACAACCTCGATATTGCCTTCAATGTGGAGTTCCATCAGGGCCTCACATTCCGCCTTACTGCCTTGCTGAAGGGCGTCAATCATCTTCCGGTGCTGGGCGGACCCGCAACGGCCCGCCAAACGCGCTATATCCCCCAGGGCGGCGGCAAGAATTTCATAGATAAGCTCATAGACCTTGATAATCATGCCGTTCCGGCTTATCCGGGCCAGATGAAAATGAAAATCCAGGTCAGCCTGTATGTATTCCGCAATATCCCGCGCCTCGTCCGCCATGATCGCGTAGGTTTTTTCCAAAAAAATAAAGTCCTCCCGGTTAATCTTCTCCCGTGCCAGGCCTATGGTCCCCTTTTCGATGATCTTCCGGTATTCCATAACGGTAATGAGGTCCCGGCCTTCCTTGGGCTGCAAGAGGGGATGGAGGGCGTCAACATTCCGGCAGCAGGAAAATTCCGTTACAAAGGTCCCGCCCCCGTGTTTGGTCTCCACCAGGCCGAGGATGGCGAGTTGCTGCAAGGCCGCCCGGACAGTTACCCGGCTTACCCCGAACATGACGCAAAATTCATGCTCCGAAGGCAGTTTTTCCCCCGCCCGCCAGCGGCCCTGCATAATTTTTTTTTTGAGGGCGGTGTACACCTGCCCCCTAAGGGATTCGGCCTTGATCTTCTTAATGTCCTGCATAGGGAGTCCTTGGGCTTGATACTACCAAACTTGCCCTGAAGGAACAACCGGAACCGGCGGGGGGTTGACAAAGCATGTTAGCCCCCTTAAACGCTATATATTAGTCTAAACTAACTAATCTTTTAAAAAGGTTATTTTTAATAGAAGGCCCCGCCCGCTTCTTTCGGCGCGTCAAGCCCGGCACACCGCTATTTCCAGTTTTGGCGTGAACAAGGGGTGTTTCAGGCCCTCTGGAATGCCGGGCTGGCGAAATACGGCGAAGCCGCCGGCATAGACTGGACCTGGTTAAGCGCCGGCGGCTGGAAGACCGGCGCGCCTCTGGCGCTGGAAACGGCGGGAAAAAATCCCGCCGGTAGGGGAAAAAAAGCGGACTATCGTGTGAAAAAAAAATACCCTGGGACACAGGGAAATCTACGCTTGGGGAGTTTGTGGAAGACCATCGCAAGATGGCAACGGACGTAGAACCAAGAATCCACCGCCTTTAGGCGTGGGGAGTTGTCAAAGAGGCTGATACGGGAATATCACTATCCGGTGAGCAGAATCCATGTGGAAGAGCCGGTTCATTTTGGGCGGGAAGTAAAACGCACGGACATCGTTGTTCTTGATAAAGACAATCCCACATCTCCGTATATCATTGTTGAAGTAAAATCGCCTAAGTGGAAAGACGGCAAGGAGCAGCTACGCTCCTACTGCAACGCCAACGGCGCGCCCCTTGCGGTGTGGACAAACGGAAAAACTATCTCCTATTACAACCGCAAGGACCCGAATTATTTTGAAGCCATTCCTGATATTCCAAGCTCTGCGCAGAAGTCAAGTACCACCGGCATAGCCGGTGGCTTGAGGAAGCCCCCTTAAAGGGGGCATTTAACTTAGTTTTGAATATCCGATATTGCATATCCTTCTATCATCTCTATGTCCTTTATACC
>JAITHL010000245.1 GCA_031279975.1 Treponema sp.
CTGATTAACTTGACGCTAATCAGCGTTACCCTCTGCATTTGCTCATTTCATTACGCAAATGCGGGTAAGATACACTGATTAAATCCTCGATTGGATTTAATCAGTGTTTCCCTAGCGCCTGGCAACAATCACCGGCCCCCTAAAATCTGTTCGTCAATGGGTTTTCCGCTGGGGACCATGGGAAGCACCAGCTCATCCACGCTGATAAGGGCTTCAATAAGAACACTGGAGCCCGATGCGATGCCGTCCAAGGCCCGGTCCAGCATACTGGCAAAGACCGCTTCAGTTTCCGCCCGGTAAGCTGGAATGCCGTATGCCTCCGCCAGCTTCACAAAATCCGGGGGCCGGTCCAAGGCGGTTTCGGAATAGCGTTTTTCATAAAAGAAATTCTGCCATTGGCGGACCATTCCCAGTGCCCGGTTATTGATGAGTACCATAAGGATGGGGATGCCGTAGTATTTTGCCGTGCCAAGTTCGGCGCAGTTCATCCGAAACGACCCGTCCCCGGTAAACAGCGCCACCGGACAATCCGGCCTCCCCAGCTTGGCGCCCAAGGCGGCGGCCAGGCCGAAGCCCATGGTTCCCAGGCCCCCGGAGGTGAGAAAGGAACGGGGCCGGCTGAAGGGATAGAACTGGGCGGTCCACATCTGATGCTGCCCCACATCGGTTGCCACAATCGCTTCCTTCCCCAGGCGGCGGGCGGTCTCTTCAATTACAAAGCGGGGATGCAGTGCCGAGGGCTCGATCCGGGGCGTTTGGGTCTTCCAGCGGGCGATTTCCCCATTCCAGCCGCTTTCCGGGCGGGGGGGGAGCCGCTCAAGCAGCTTGGTAAGCAGACGCTTAATATCCCCCAGCACAAAGAAATCAGCCTGGACGTTCTTGTTGATCTCCGCGGAATCAATGTCCAGGTGCAGCACCGCCGCGCCCTGGGCAAAGCAGTCCGTCCGGCTGGTAACCCGGTCGGAAAAACGGACGCCCAGGGCGATGATGAGGTCCGCGCGCTGCGCGGCTTGATTGGAAGCCACGGTTCCATGCATACCCACCAGGCCCGTATAGAGCCGGTGTTCCGGCGGAAAGGCCCCAATACCCATAAGGCTGAGGGCTACCGGGGCGTTAAGCCGTTCAGCCAGGCTTCGCAGCTCCCCGGACGCGCCGGAGGCGACAACCCCGCCGCCGGCGTAGATCACCGGACGCTCCGCGTTCAGCAGCATAGCCGCCGCTTGATCGAGGTCCCCGGCGCTAAAGGTCTCCCGGCCGTTGCGCTCAATAAGCCGGTGGGCCCGCTCGCTCATCACCTGTACCGCCCTATTTTCGCTGCCCCCGGTCTCCCCGACCCGGGCTGCGGGAATCCATACTCCCTGGCGGGTAGTAATATCCCTGGGCAGATCGATGAGCACCGGACCCGGACGGCCCGATTGGGCCACAGTAAATGCCTCCCGGACGATCTCCCCCAGGGTATGCGCCTCATTAACGATCCAGTTGTGCTTCACCACCGGCATGGTTATCCCGGCAATATCCACCTCCTGGAAACTATCCTTCCCCAAAAGATGCCGGGAGACATTGCCGGTAATGGCCACCAGGGGGACCGAATCCATGTAGGCCGTGGCGATGCCGGTAACCAGGTTGGTTGCCCCGGGCCCGGAAGTGGCGAGGCATACCCCTGCCTTGCCGGTGGCCCGGGCATACCCATCCGCCGCATGGGCCGCGTGCTGTTCATGGCTCACCAAAATATGCCGTATCCGATCCCGGTAGCGGTACAGCTCATCGTAGAGCGGCAACACCGCTCCGCCGGGATACCCAAACACCGTATCCACTCCCTGTTCAATCAGGGCTTCCATAAGAATACGGGCGCCTGTATATTGCATGATTTACTCCCTTAACAAAAAATCGCCCCGGAATCGGCGGAACCGGCCATACGGGCATAGCGGGCCAGGTAGCCGGCGGCCGCCTTGGGGGGCGGGGGAGTCCAGGAAGCGCGGCGTTCCTCCAACTCCCGGGGGCTCACCATAAGCTGAATGCTCAGGCCGTCAATGTCGATGGCGATCCGGTCCCCCTCCCGGATAAGGCCGATGGCCCCGCCTTCAGCGGCTTCCGGCGAGATATGCCCGATGGCCGCGCCTTTGGTAGCCCCGGAAAACCGTCCGTCGGTGATCAGGGCCACCTTGTCGTCCAGGCCCATCCCGGCCAGGGCCGCGGTCGGGGCAAGCATCTCCTTCATCCCCGGCCCGCCCCGGGGCCCTTCATACCGGATGACCAGTACATCGCCACTTTGAATAGCGCCGCCCATGATGGCCGCAAAGGCGCTTTCCTCGCCGTCAAAAACCCGGGCCGGCCCTTCGTGCTTGAGCATGGCGGGGGCCACGGCGCTCCGCTTTACCACACAGCCCTGGGGCGCCAGATTGCCCCGCAGGGCCGCAAGGCCCCCGGATGCGGAATGGGGGTCCTCCACCGGCCGGATAATCTGGGGGTTCAGGTTCTTCGCGTTCCGGTAGGCGTCCGCCAGGGTCCCATATACCGTTGGGGCGCAGCCGTCCAGCAGGTTCTTTTTGGCAAGCTCGGCGCATACGCCGGGAACGCCTCCGGCGGCGTGGAGTTCCTCGATAACAGCGGAACCCGCGGGGGCCAGCTTACAGAGGTTCGGGGTTACGGCGCTTACCCGGTTCAAGAGGTCCAGGTCCAGGGCGCAGCCCGCCTCGCGGGCAATGGCCGGAAGGTGCAGGGCCGTATTGGTGGAACAACCCAGGGCCATATCCAAGGCCAGGGCGTTCATAAAGGCCCTGGGGGTCAAAATAGACCGGGGGCGAATGTCCTTTTGCAGAACCTCCAGGATGAGCGCGCCGCTTTTCTTGGCAAGCCTAAGCCGCTCGGCCATCACTGCCGGAATGGTCCCATTGCCCGGCAAGGCCAGGCCCAGGGCCTCGGTAACACAGTTCATGGAATTGGCGGTAAACATCCCGGAACAGGAGCCGCAGCCCGGACAGGCCGCTTCCTCCAGGGCGTACAGTTCCTCCTCGTCCATGACCCCCGCGCCCACCGCGCCTACCGCCTCAAACATGGTGGTCAAGGTAACCGCCTTACCGTTCCGCCGGCCCGCCAGCATGGGCCCCCCGGAAACAACCAGGGCGGGCAGGTTCAGCCGGGCCGCGGCCATAAGCATACCGGGCACTATCTTATCGCAGTTGGGAATATACAGCACCGCGTCAAACCCATGGGCCATGACCATACACTCAATAGAATCGGCGATGAGTTCCCGGGTAGGCAGGGAATACCGCATCCCCTCATGGCCCATGGCGATTCCGTCGCAGACCCCGATCACTGGAAACTGTACCGGTATGCCCCCGGCCATCCGCACCCCGTCGGCGGCGGCCTTGGCAACGGCGCGCAGGTGCAGGTGTCCGGGCACAATTTCGCTCCAGGACAGGGCTATCCCGACGAGGGGCCGGCCAAATTCTTCATCGATAAACCCCATGGCCTTAAACAGGGAACGATGGGGTGAACGGGCCGTGCCCTTGGTTACCGAATCACTTCTCATGCAACTACTCCTTACAAAACGCCCTTCCCCAGGGCAACGCTGGTTTAACCGGCATTATCAAAAGGGTCCGCGGATTGCGAACCTTCGGTTCGACACGGATTAGAAGGGTTTTGTTACTGGCAATCCGCGTTAATCCATGGGCTATGTTTAAAAAACCTGCTTTAATAAGCCCTTCCCTAGGGAAGCACTGATTAAATGGGATTTTCAGCGGGGCTGTATTTTTTGCGGGGGGAGTACTGGCTGAAAAGCGGCAACCCGCCCGTCTCCGGCCCTCCTCCGGCATCATTCCGGGC
>JAITHL010000091.1 GCA_031279975.1 Treponema sp.
AATCCAATCGAGGATTTAATCAGTGTATCTTACCCGCATTTGCGTAATGAAATGAGCAAATGCAGAGGGTAACGCTGATTAGCGTCAAGTTAATCAGCGTTACCCTAGGGAAGCGCTGAATAATTCAATCGAGCATTATTCAGCGCCGCTTTAGGGTGATTTTTCGCGGTCTTCCATAGGAAAACGGGAAAAATAATAGGGAACCGCTGATTGCGGGCCGCCGGTCCGCAATCCCGGTTGAATCAATCAGCGCTTTTCGAGGGAAGCGCGGGATTATCCTTGATTTTTTTTCTTAAACTACTATTATTCAAGATGACAATTTTTTAATTTTTGTCATCGAGGGGTACGGCTATGGCAATTGAACTAACCGCCACCGGGCGCTCGATACCGTCCCGGCGGGTTACCAACGATGAGTTGGCAAAACGGCTCGATACCACTGATGAGTGGATACGGTCCCATACGGGGATTGGCTCCCGTCATCTGATTGATGACAAAACCGCATGCAGCGATCTAGCCCTTGGGGCGGCCTGGGATGCCCTGGGCCAGGCGGTGGAACAGGGCCTGGTTCAGGAGCCCTCGGCGGAAGCGCTGGCGGAAACCCTGGACGTTATAGTGCTGGGAACCAGCAGCCCGGACTATTTCGGCGCCCCCGCGTCGGCGTGTATCGTGCAGCATAAGCTGGGGGCACCCCATTGCTGCGCCATGGATATCAGCGCCGGGTGCAGCGGTTTTCTCTACGGGCTGGAAACCGCGTCCGGACTGCTGGCCGTTGCCGAAGGGCGGAAACGGGCCCTGGTTATTGGGGCGGATGTTCTTTCGCTGTTTATTGACTGGCAGGACCGGAGTACCTGCGTGCTTTTTGGGGACGGCGCCGCCGCGGCGTTGCTGGAAAAAACCGGCGCGCCGGGCAAGGGGCCGGAAAAGCGGGGGATCATCAGAACTATTCTGGGGGCCGACGGCTCTGGGGAAGAGCACCTCCTCATGCGGCGGGGAGGGTCCCGGAACCCCTACCATGCGGGGGAGCGGATCGATCTCCCCCCCCACTATGAGATGAAGGGCCAGGCGGTGTATACTTTTGCGGTTAAAACAATGATAGAGCTGATTGAGCAATTGCTGGCGGAAGAGGGGATAAGCCTGGACGCCGTGAAGCGCATCGTGCCCCACCAGGCAAACGCCCGGATCATCCAGGCGGCGGGTAAACGGCTTAACATACCGGAGGAGAAGTTTTTTATGAACATCAACGAATACGCCAACACCTCTGCGGCGTCAATTCCCATAGCCCTGGATGAGATGAACCGGAACGGCCTGCTGCGCCGGGGGGATGTGATCATGCTCATCGCCTTTGGCGCGGGTTTAACCTATGGGGGGAGTTTGCTTGTATGGTAGCCCCTGACGCCGCCGGGCCTGGCTGGGGCTTTCTGTTTCCCGGCCAGGGCGCGCAATATCCGGGCATGGCCCTGGACCTGCTAGAATCCCCCAGGGTCCAAGCCCTCTTTGAACTATGCTCGGCCTGTATGGGGCGGGATATGGAAGCCCTGATCCGGGACGGCAGCGCGGAAACCCTCAGACAAAGCGATATTGCCCAGCCCGCCATAACCCTGGCCAACCTGGCCGCTGCGGCGTTTCTGGAAGAGGCGGGCATAGCGCCCCGCGCCTGCGCGGGCTTCAGCCTGGGCGAATACGCGGCCCTGGTATGCGCCGGGGTCTTATCCGCCGGGGATTGTTTCCGTCTGGTTACGGCCCGGGGAAGGGCCATGCAGGACGCGGCGGACCGTATAGCCCAATCTTCCGGGGGCCGCAGGCCCGGCATGGCGGCGGTTATGGGGCTGCCCGCCGGACAGGTGGAGGCCCTTATCGCCCAATGGACCGCGGAGGGCTTGGAAGGGCTCTATGGGGCCAATTACAACGCCCCCAAGCAGGTGGCGGTTTCGGGAACCGCCGAAGCCCTGGACGCGGCCCAAAGGCGGTTCAAGGAAGCCGGCGCCCGGCGGGTTGTCCCGCTCCAAGTGGCCGGTCCTTTTCATTCCCCCCTCATGGCGGCGGCCGCGGCGGCCTTTGCGCCGGAATTGGAAAAAACCGCCTTCCAAGACCCCGCGCTTCCCTGTTACTCCAATGTGTCCGGCGCCATGCTCGGTTCCGGGGCGGAGGCCAAGGCCCTGGCCCTCCGGCAGCTCTGCGAACCGGTACGCTGGATTGGGGAGGAAGCGGCCCTGGCCGCCCGCGGGGGCCTGGAAGCGGTCCTGGAGGTTGGCCCGGGGAAGGTGCTCCTGGGCCTATGGCGGGATACGGGGTCCGCTATTCCCTGCTATCCCGCCGGCGCCAAAGAAGACATCCAAAAACTTCTTGGGAATCCGGGAGGTCCGGGGGCCTCCGGCCTCCTGGCGGGAGTCTTAGGGGGCAAAGCCCCCTAGGGAAACACTGATTAAATCCAATCGAGGATTTAATCAGTGTATCTTACCCGCATTTGCGTAATGAAATGAGCAAATGCAGAGGGTAACGCTGATTAACGTCAAGTTAATCAG
>JAITHL010000106.1 GCA_031279975.1 Treponema sp.
AACGCGCAAAAGCGCGTTTTTTACCCAGCAAACTCCGTAAGGATGCCTGAAAATCGTAGAATTTTGCGCTTAAAAAGCGCAAAATTCTACAAGTGCCACAGGCTCCTAGGGAACCGCTGGAACGCAGGCCCGGCTCACGGCGCGCTGTTGCCGGTTATTTGGTACACCGCCTCGGTCTTGCCATCCGGCCCTTTCCAGCCCCCTAACCGTGTAAGCCCCCGGGGGTCTATGCCGGCGGCCGCCGGGGCGCTTATCAGGATTTGCCGGTTATGCCGGCAAGCCAGGGCCGCAAGCTGCCGGGAACGGGCCGCGGGGGCGCCGAAGGCCCCATACCCCGCAATTTCCGTATAGTAAAAGGCGCAGTCCCCCGCGTCAATGCCGAAATACCAGCGCCTTCCTTCCCCCTCCGCCAGGGCGCGGACCAGGGCCGCGGCGCCGGGACCCTGCCTGTTACTCCCAGGGCCGGGCTTCCCGTCCAGGGGCGCGCCAAAGGCGATGAGTATGCCCTCCTCATCCGTTCCCGCCACAACGCCCCCTTGGGCGGCGAATAAGCGGGCCGCGGTTTGGTGAAACTGCCGGGACGCCTGGGCCCGCTCCAGGGCGGAAGCCGTGCCGGGTTCAGGGCGCTTCCGTACCGCCACCAGCAGGGCTTCGGCCTGGAGGGTTGCCCCCGGTCCCGGCCCGTTGGCGGGGCTCAACCGGGCAAGGCCGGGGCCGGGGCCGCGGGCGCCCTGGTTTCGGCGCCGCATCATCCGGGCCGCATGGAAGGCCCCCAGGCTCGCGGCCAGGACCCCGCCGCTGGGGACCAGGGGATCGAACCAATGGGGCGACAGGAGGGCGGGCAGCGCGCAGAGGGCGCCGCTTGCCAGGGTGAGGCACAGGCCGGCAAGCAGGGTTGGCGCAGGCCGGCGTACCAGGCCGAGGAGGGGAACCGTCAGGAGCAGGGGGATGAGGGACCAGATAAAAGCCCCTTGGGTCCCCAGGGGGATAATGGCCCGGCGGGTAAGTATGCTGTTCATCACCAGGGCCGCGGCCTCCAGGTCTGTGGGGGAAGCGTTCAGCGGCCTTTGCCCCGGGGCGCCGGAAAAAGCCCGGCCCGCCCCCAGGATGCAGCGGGATGAGGCCGCCCCCGCTTCCAGGGCGCGGCGCAGGTCCATCAGCCGCCCGTATTCGCGCCGGAGGGCCTGGAAATCCCCGCCGATCCGCTCTTGCAGGGCTAGGACGGTCTTTGCCCCTTCTTCGTCCAGTTCCCCCGCGTCAAGCCGCTGTTTATAGTTTATACCCAATGCCGTTTCCGAAGGGCCGGAGATCAGGACCTCCACGCTGCGGAAAAACTGGTCCCGTCCTTGAAGCCACCGGGCCTTTTGTTCAGCCCGGGGGTTTTCAAGCAGTTCATCCTGGAGGGAACGGGCGTATTCATAGCAGTAATTGGGATAGGCTTCGGGTTCCAGGAAGGCAAAGTAGCCCCGGCGTTCAGCTTCGCCCAGGAGCCGGTAGAGTTCTTCTTCGGCCCGGCGGTACTCCAGAAAGGATTCTAAGGAGAGGCGTCTAAAGTTCCGCGGATTGGGGGGCCGTTCAAGGAGCAGGACCCCGCGGGCTTCCGGGAAAAACGCCCTTGGCCCCTCCGCCGCGGCAAAGGGGGGCATACGCCGGAGTATCCCATCGGCATCCAGCCGGGCCTTGCTGGAGAAGGGGGCGTATGCCCCGTTTTTGGCAAGGGAAACCTGCCCCCACGCGGCGGCGGCCCGGTCAAAAAGCCCGGCCCCGTCCGGGGAGGCCGCTGCCGCCAGGAGCCGTTTCTTGCCCTGGTCTGTGAGTTCCACCAGGGCGTCCACATAACGGGCCATGTCTTCCGGGGCAATGGACCCGGCGCGGATGGCCTGAAACAGGTTGCGGATATTCTGGGCAAACAGGGAGAATTCCTCATCAAAGCGGCGGATGAGGCTTGCCGGTTCCCCGTGTTCCTGGGAAAAGTCCAGGACCGGAAGCAGAATCAGCAGGCTTTGGGCGTTCAGCTCCATGAGGGTCAGGACTACCGAGGCGGCGCTTGGGCCTTCCAAAAAACCGGGTTCCGCTGTTTCGGTTTCGATGAGCAGCAATTCCTGAGACAGGGGCGCCGGGCCGCGGCGGGCGATCAGAAAATCATAGTGGGGCCCTAACCGGGGGCCCGAACAAACCAGGGAAAGCCCGGCCAGGGCGAGGAGTCCAAAACCCAGGGATAGGATGAGTTTCACGGCTGCGCCGGTACAGCGTCCCCGGGGGAAGCGCTGATTAAATGGACTCTCATCATTGGTTCCCGCGAACCCGCGGTTCGATGTTTTTGCTCATTTCATTACGCAAAGACGGTTAAGAGGCGATGATTTCAGCCCGCAGCCCGCAGCCCCGGCTGGATTCGGACCAAAGGCCCGCAATCAGCGCTTCCCTGGAACCGGGGCGGTTCCAACCTATCAAGGGCGGAACCGCCGCCTTCCCCTTCGCGGCATTACGGGCCGGGGGCCGAAAAACCGCGGGAGCCTGGGACAAAACAAAGGGTTTTGGAACAGGCCCGCTCATCCTTATTTCGGCGGAATTAGGGCAAGCGCTTAGGGAAGCGCTGGTTAATGGGGGCCTTATCAAAGGGGCCGCGGATTAACGCCCGCCCGCGGCAGGCGGGCGGATTTTCACGGATTAGAAGGATTTTTGTTACTGGAAATCCGCGTTAATCCGCGTAATCCGCGGGTCTGGTTAAAAATTCCGGTATAATCAGCGCTTCCTTAGCGTCAAGTTGATCAGCCTTGCCGCAGCCCCCCCGCGGGTAGCAAAAAGAGCGGCGCTTTTCTATACTAGAGTTGTGTATAGACTGGTTCGCCGGACCGCCTGGCGGACGATCCCCATACGAGGGAAGCAAACGAGGAGGCTGCCATGAAGCAAGCGGTTTTATATGGAATGATTTGTCTTATCTGCGGTTTAGCGCTTACCGGGGGGGGATGCGCCGCGCCCCCCAAGGCTGAAATGGAGGCCGCTGAAAACGCCCTTGCCCGGGCGGAAAGCGATCCGGATGTGGCGGCATACGCCGAAGCGTCCCTGCTCAAGGCCCGGAGCGCGGTTGCCCAGATGCAGGACGCGGTCAAACGGAAGCGGTACCGGGAAGCCAAACTGTTTGCCGGGGAAGCGGCCTCCGCGGCCGAGCGGGCTATCAACGAGGGAAGGGCCGCGGGCGTTCGGGCCCGGGAGGATGCCTCGGCGCTGATGGAAACCCTCAAGGAAAGTTTAACGGATACCCAGGACGCCCTGAACAAGGCCCAAAAGCTGCCAGAGGTGAACCTTGACTTTGAGGCCCTCTCCCAAGACCTGGACGCGAGCCGCGCCGCCCTAACTGAGGCGGAAACCGATAGGGCGGAGAACCGGACCGGAGACGCCGTGTCAAAAGGCAAGGCCGCGCGCGGGGACTTAAACGCCATTCAATCCGCCATTGTCAACGAGGTCCGTTCCGGGTCCCCTAAAAAGTAAGGCGAGCCGCGCGTTGCGCCGGATTGCCTCGATGCCGAGCCATGACTGGCCCAAGGCGCTGCCCTTGAACCGCGCTTTGAGGGCCGGATCATCCAGGGCAAGGAGTTCCCGGCAGTCCATATACGCGGGCAAGACCCCTTCTTGACATGCCGTTCCTGGAATGGGCCGGCGGTTATGCGGGCAGGCGTCTTGGCAGGCGGTACAGCCGTAGAGCCGGTTTCCCCAGCGGGCGGCCACCCCAGCGGGTATCGCGTGTTCCTTGCCCGATGCGTACCATTGGATGCACCGCAGCCGGTCAACCGCGCCCTGTTTTTCGAGCGCCCCGGCGGGGCAGGCGGCGGTACAGGGCGCCCTTGCCCCGCAGGAGCCGCAGCCGGAAAAATCATCGGGGGTAAGGGGAGGGTCGGCGGCCAGATCATAGGGCAGGGTCATGGCGGCGATGATGATCAAAGAACCAGCCTCGGGGGTGATGAGCAGGCTGTTCCGCCCAAGGATTCCCAGGCCGCAGGCTTGGGCCAGGGGTTTTTCCGGCAGCGGGGAATTGCAGAGGATGCGGAAACTGGAACGCCGGCCTCCGAAGCGGGACCGGAGTTCCGCGCCGGTCCGCTGGAGCCGCTTGACCCCTTCCCGGTAGTAGTTTCGCTGGGCAAAGGGGGCTATGCGTCCGTATCCGCCGCGCCGCGGGGGGCCTGTGTCCGCGGGAGCCGTCTGGTTCCCATAGGGCAGGGCCGCCATAAGGAGGGACGGCGCTCCCTGGCCGTAGTTCCCGGTTTCCGGCGGGGGATCGAAGGGCGCCAGAATACGGCAGCGGACAAAGCCCGCGGCCAGGGTTAGGGCTGTAATAGTTTTTTTAAGCTCCATGCCGCTCCGCCTCATGCTTGACGAGGTATTTATTTTACACCAACATTTATGAAATATCTTCCTAGTAATGGGGATTTATTCAGCGCCTCCCCCAGGGGGGAGAAAGTACCGGGGATTTTATGGGGTTATTTTTCAGCAAGCTCTGGCATCTTTTTTCTCATCAGACCGATTCGGAGGCCATAAGAAAGCGGGTACTCAAAACCATTGTAAAAAATATCAATTCCAATAGGTACAGTAAATTTTACAAGGCGAAGCTAGATGAAGCGGAGCCGGCCCTGGGGAAATTTTTTTTTGATATGTATAAAACCATTTCCCCAGCCCAGGTTTTTATGCAGTATGTTATAAAAACCCCGCAGCTCAAACAGGAAGTGATCAACCAGTATCTGAATAAGCAGGCACTGGCGGCGCAGGAGCGTTTATCCGGGGAAGCCATTGAGGAACGGGCCAGGAATACCCCCCCCAAGGAATTGAGCGCCCAATTGCGGGAGGAATTTAAACGGCTTACCGGCGCGCTGGACGGGGCCAAGGCGCAAGCGGCGGATGCCTGTTACAGCCGCATCCTCGCCTTTGCCCAGTTTACCGCCTTTGATTTTCTTTCGGCGCTGAGAAAATTCGATCCTGCAATGCAGGAGCATACGTTCAGTAAGGCGCCGTCCTTCAAAAGTATTGACGGAAGCAGGATAAGCGAGGACCTCAAGGATTTTTTGGAGGCCGCCGCCGCGGTGGAGCCCGGCCAGGACTGGAAGGAGGTTCTGCGGGTGTTGCGGATATGCCGGGAGAACGCGGACGCGGTGGCGGAGGATCAGTGGATGAAACTTCTGGCCAATCTACAGGATGTGAAGGATTCGCGGATACTGGAACTCATCGTACGGCATAGCGATAAAAACCCCAACTGGCAGCCGGAGCCTAAGATACCGGAAAAACATATTGTCAACGACTGGCGGGAAGGGAAAAGAACGGAAATTCTGGAGATCATCAACCGGATTACCAACGCGAAGCGGAACGCCCAGGTCCGGGACCTGGCGAAGCTGGTATTTGAAGACGGGGTAAAGAGCCGCATCAAGAACTACACCGAACAGGGGGGGGACCTCTTTGTAAAGAAGGGCTTTGCGGGGTTCCGCTATATTACGGAGATGAACTACCTCAAGGCGTTTCTGCTGGATTGCTTTAAAAAGGATATCCGGGAACTCTGTGATTTTCTCCTGGTCCGGGGGCAGTGGACGCCCGCCCAGTCCTCCCCCCTGTCCAATGGGTTTCACGCCCTGATGACGGTGTCGGACAAGGTCCTGGCCTTTGATGAGGCCCTGGGGGATACGGGCGCCCACGGGTCCCGGCTTAAGGTAGCCCTTGCCAAGGCTGAACGGGACAGCGGCCAGGCCCGGTATGTTAAACTCATCCTCAATACGGTGAACGAGGAAGCCCGGACCATGCTGGCCGAGAGCGCCCAAGCCCTGATCAACATCGGGAAGAACCTCAAGCAGGCGCAGGATGATTACCAAAAGGAAATCCACCTGCTTATCGCCAATTGGAAGGAACTTGAGGCGAATACCGCCGTCCCCCTGGGAAAATGGATTGCCGATGTGTATAAAAAAATATACTATTTTATCCAGATATTACAAATTTTTATCCAGTCCATGAAAGAACCGGCGGAAGGCCCGGAGGCGGGGGCAAAATAGGCCGATCTTGCATATTTTTTTCAACATAACTAAAATAAAACCATCTCCCTTATAAAAGGAAAAATAATGTCCGAAAAACACATGATCGACGGTAATACCGCGGCGGCCTATGTAGCCCATGCATTGAGCGAAGTAATCGCCATTTATCCGATTACCCCCTCCAGCCCCATGGGTGAACTCTCGGATGAGTATTCGGCCCAGGGCCGGAAAAATCTCTGGGGCACCATCCCCCAGGTCGTTGAGATGCAGTCTGAAGCGGGCGCCGCGGGGGCGGTCCATGGGGCCTTAACGACCGGCGCCTTAAGCACTACCTTTACCGCCTCCCAGGGTTTGCTCCTCATGATTCCCAATATGTATAAGATTGCCGGCGAGTTGACCTCCACGGTTTTCCATATTGCCGCCCGCGCCCTGGCTACCAGCAGCCTTTCGATTTTCGGCGATCACCAGGATGTGATGGCCTGCCGGCAGACCGGCTGGGCTATGCTTGCCTCCAACAGCGTCCAGGAAGTCATGGACCTTGCTATTATTGCCCACGCCGCCACCCTGCGCTCCCGCATCCCCTTCCTGCACTTCTTTGACGGGTTCCGCACCAGCCATGAGCTGCAAAAAATCGAAGAGGCATCCTATGAGGTTATGCGGCGCATGATAGACGATGATCTGGTACGGGCCCACCGGAAGCGGGGGCTCAGTCCTGAAAGGCCGTCCATCCGGGGGACCGCCCAGAATCCCGATACCTACTTCCAAGGGCGGGAAGGGGTGAATAAATACTACCTGGCCGTACCCGGCATTGTGCAGGCGGAAATGGATACATACGCCGCCCTGACCGGACGGGCCTACCGGATATTCGACTACTACGGCGCAAAGGACGCGGAAAAGGTGATCGTCATCATGGGGTCCGGCGCGGAAACCTGTGAGGAAACCGTTGACTACCTCTGTTCCAAGGGCGAAAAGGTTGGGCTTTTAAAGGCGCGGCTCTTCCGGCCCTTTGACGCGGAACGGTTCATACAGGCCCTGCCCGCTCAAGTCAAGGCAATCGCGGTGCTGGACCGGACCAAAGAGCCCGGTTCTCTGGGGGAACCCCTGTATGAGGATGTCTGTACCGCCGTTGCTGAGATGCTGGCCGCGGGGAAGGCGCCCTTTACCCAGTATCCCCTGCTATTGGGGGGCCGCTACGGCCTGGGTTCCAAGGAATTCACCCCCGGCATGGTCAAAGCGGTGTACGACAACCTTTCCCAGAAGAAGACCGGCAATTTCATTGTGGGGATCAAGGATGACGTGCTGGGCAAGAGCCTGGACTATGACGAGCACTTTGTCCTGGAAGAAGCGGGAATGAACGAGGCCATGTTCTACGGCCTGGGTTCCGACGGCACCGTGGGGGCTAACAAAAACTCCATCAAGATCATTGGGGACGCGAAACCGGAACTGAATGCCCAGGCCTATTTTGCCTATGACTCTAAGAAGTCCGGCGGTTTTACCGTATCGCACCTGCGTTTTGGCAAGGGGGCGATACGCCGGCCCTACCTGATCACCAAGGCTGACTTCCTGGCCTGCCATAAGTTTTCTTATATGGAAACCTTTGATATGCTGGCGAATATCAAAACCGGCGGCACCTTTCTTTTGAACAGCCCCTTTAAGGCGGCGGATGTCTGGAAGGAAATCCCGGTGGAAGCCCAGCGGCGGATCATCGATAAAAAGGTAAAGTTCTATGTTATCGACGCCGCGGAGATTGCCCGGAATACCGGCATGGGGAACCGTATCAATACGGTGATGCAGGCCGCCTACTTCAAGATTTCCGGGGTCCTGCCCCAGGATGAAGCGGTATCCTATATGAAGGAATTCATCAAGAAGTCCTATGGGAAGAAGGGGGCGGATGTGGTGGAAAAGAACTACAAGACCGTGGACGCGGCCTTGAACGCGGTGGAAGCGGTTCAGTATCCCGCGTCCGCGGATGGGAAGCTCCAGATGAAACCGCCCTTCGCGGGCGCCCGGGACCCCTGGATACGGGAAGTGCTGGGCGCCATGTCCGTGCAGGAGGGGGACAAACTGCCGGTGAGCAAGATACCCGAAGACGGCGCCTTCCCCACCGCCACCACCCAGTATGAAAAACGGGCGGTGGCCGAGCGGGTTCCCCGCTGGAATCCCGATGCGTGTATCCAATGCGGCCGCTGCGCGGCGGTCTGTTCCCATGGGTGTATCAGGATGAAGAACCTCAGCGACGCTGAGGCGGCCAAAGCCCCGGGGGGATTTAAAACCGCCGCCATTAAGCCGAAGCCCGTGGAGGGAAAGAAGACCGCCCTGGTTATCTCCACCGAAGACTGTATGGAATGCGGGGTTTGCATCAATGTATGCCCCCTATCCAAGGACCCCGCCAAGCCCCAGGCCCTTTCCTGGAAGAACTACGCGGATGATCCGGCCTTCCACGCGGAACAGGCCGCGGCGTGGGAATACTTCCTGGGCCTGCCGGAACGGGCGGCGGCGGAACTGGACCTTTCCAAGATCAAGGACCTGGCGTACAAACAGCCCCTCTTTGAATTCTCCGGGGCCTGCGGCGGCTGCGGCGAGACCCCCTATGTCAAGCTCCTTTCCCAGCTCTTTGGGGACCGGGCGGTAATCGCCAATGCCACCGGCTGTTCGTCTATATACGGCGGCAACCTGCCCACCACGCCCTATTGTAAACGCGCCGACGGGCGGGGGCCGGTGTGGTCGAACAGCCTCTTTGAGGACGCGGCGGAATTCGGCCTGGGTATGCGGCTTACCAGCGATAAACTGGCCGAGTACGCCCGCGAGGCGGCCCGGCAAGCCAAGGCTGAGGGGATAGCCCCCGGGCTTATCGACAAGATACTGGCCAATGCCCAGGAGGAAGACGCCGCTATTGAGGAACAACGCGCCCTAACAGGGGAACTCAAGACGGCCCTTGCCGGGAACGGTTCGGACACGGCAAAAACCCTCGATTCCCTGGCGGAACATTGCATCAAACGGTCCGTATGGGTCTTAGGCGGCGACGGCTGGGCCTACGACATCGGCTACGGCGGCTTGGACCATGTGATCGCCTCGGGCCGGAACGTGAACCTCCTGGTTATGGATACGGAGGTCTATTCCAATACCGGGGGCCAGATGTCCAAGGCGACCCCGGTGGGGGCCATCGCCAAGTTTGCCGCCGCGGGCAAGGACATTACCAAGAAGGACCTGGGGGCCATGGGGATGAGCTACGGCTATGTGTATGTGGCGAAGATAGCCATGGGCGCGGATATCAACCAAACCATCAGGGCCTTCCGGGAAGCGGAGCGCTATGACGGCCCCTCCCTCATCATCGCCTATGCGCACTGCATCAACCACGGCATTGATATGAGCAAAGGGCTGGATCAGCAGAAGGCGGTGGTAAGTTCCGGTCTGTGGCCCCTGTACCGTTACGATCCCCGGCTCAAGGCTGAGGGCAAAAATCCCTTCCAGCTTGATTCCAAGGAACCGGACTTTAAACTGGAAGACTTTATGTACAAGGAAGTGCGCTTTAAAAGCCTCAAAGCGGCGAGCCCTGACCGGGCGGACGCGTTGCTGGCCAAAGCCCGGTCCCAGGCCGAGCGGGTTTGGAAGGAGTATAAATACCTAGCCGATAGGCCCTTCTAGGGCAGCGCTGATTGCGGGCCTTCGGTCCGAATGCAATCGAGGATGCGGACCGCCGGCGGCGGGTTTTTAACAAAGTCCACGGATTATTAAAGAGCGCTCAATTCCGTGGTTTTTTGGCGGTTCATGGACTTGTTCAGAAACTTCATTTTTTGAACAAGCCCCATGAACCGGCCCCGCCCTGGTTCCGCCCCAAAAAATGACTTGCCAAGACTGAAAAACAGCCCTATACTAGCGGTACTATGGCAGAGGATATTTTTGGCAAGGTTTTTTCCTTAATTTCCGGAGACAAGGAACCGGATTCGAAAAAAGAAATCATCCTAAAACAAATTTTTCGCAATCTCTCCCAAAACCGGTATCTTAAATTCTATAAAATCCGGTCCGAGGAATTGGAGCCGGCGTTTGCCCAATGCATCTATGATTTCTACAAAGTCATTGCTCCGGCCATCGTGCTGGTCCGGGATTCTTCCCGCCTGGCCCAGTTAAAGTCCATTGCGCTTGAGGCGTTTATGCCCCCCCCGGCCCTGGAGATAGCCCGCCGGCTTAACAGTAAGGCGATTGCGGAACGGGAAAAGGACACGAGCAGCCAGATACTAGCCCTGCAATTGGAGGAGGACCTGAACGCCCTGGTATCCCAATTCGACGAGGCCAAACGGGCGGGGGTCAACGAGGGCTATGTTCTTGCCACAAGTTTTGTGCAGGCGGCCCGTTTTGACTATCCGGCGTTGCTCAAGCGCTTTGATCCCAGCTTCCGGGACGCCTTTGGGTACCAGCCTAAATTCAGCGGCGCGGCGGCGGACGGTCTGGTAGCGGCATTGAGCGCCCTGTTGGGCATCTTCCCCTACCTGAATCCCGGTAGGGATTGGGCCAACGCGTTTAAGCTCCTCAAGATATGTTTTAACGGCGCGGAGCCGGTTCCGCTGGATCAGTGGATCGCCAAACTGCGGGAGATTTGGGACGTGTACTCTTCCAAGGTATTGGAGTACATTGTGCAGTACACCATGCAGGACCCTATCTGGCAGGGCACGCCCCTTACCCTGGAGGAACGGCTGGGGGAAGTCTGGCTTGAGGCAAAAAAAAAGGAAATCCGCCGGATAATCGAACAGAAAGTCCACCGGGAACGGAAAAACACCATAGAATCCCTGGCATCCTCCCTGTTTGGAACATGCCGGGTGTCCCGGCTGGCCAACTATACCATAAAAATTCATGAATCCCTGGTGGAACGGGACCTTATCGGTTTTACCCTGGCGGCGGAGATCAACTACCTGGCGGCCTTTTGCCAGGATTATGTGAACCAGGAAACCCAAGACCTCTTTGAACTCCTCCTCATACGGGGGCATTGGGCCGTGCTGCATGATTCCCGGAATTTGTCCGACGCCTACTATCAGCTCAAGGATAAGATCGCCGAGATTAACGCCTTTGACGATGCCCTGTCGGAAAGCGGGAAGGACGGGATGCGGGTGAAATCCGCCCTGAGCCGCATGGAACGGGAAAAAAGCCAGATACGCTACCTCAACACGGTGCTCAACGGGATCAATGAGGAAGCCCAGGAGCTTATCGACGCCGCCATGCCGGCGGTTGAGGCTCTGGGAAAGCACCTGAAAGACCTGGCCGGGGATATTCAAAAAAAGGCCCCTTCCCGCATCCTCAATTGGCGGGAATTGGGAAGCGCTTCTAAACTGCCTATCGCCCAGCAGATTGGCGGACTCAACGAAAAGTTTCAAACCCTGCTGGCATTGATGGTATTTTTCAAAAGCGGCCCGGAAGAATAGGCATGTACCTTACCAAGTCATCTAATATACATCGTATCGGTTTTGTGTCCACCCGGTTTAAGGGGACCGACGGCGTGTCCCTGGAGACCGCTAAATGGCGGCAGGTCTTGGAAAAGATGGGCTATGAGTGCTTTTTCTTTTCCGGGCTTTCCGATTGGGACGCGGATAAATCCATGGTGGTGGAAGAGGCGTTTTTCGCCCATCCGGTGATACAGTCCATACAGGACCGCTGTTTTGGGACGACGGTCCGGGAAAAGACGCTTACCGGGGAAATCCAGAAGGCCCGCTTCCGCCTCAAACGGGCCCTCTATGCCTTTGTGGAGCGCTTTGCCATTGACCTGCTGATAACCGAAAACGCCCTGACCATCCCCATGCATATCCCCCTGGGGCTGGCCTTGACGGAATTAATCGTGGAAACCGGCATCCCTGCCATAGCCCATCACCATGATTTTGCCTGGGAGCGGCAGCGTTTTACCGTTAATTGCGTGGGGGACTTTCTCTCCATGTCCTTCCCCCCCCGGCTGCATACCATCAACCACGTGGTGATCAACTCCGAAGCCCGGCAGCAGCTTTCGTTCCGGTGCGGCATTTCTTCAACCGTTATTCCCAATGTGTTCGACTTTGAAACAGAGCCCCCGCGGCTTGACGAGTACGCCCGGACCATGCGGAAGGACCTGGGCGTGGGGGATGATGAGGCCCTATTCCTCCAGCCTACCCGGGTTATCGCCCGCAAGGGGATAGAACACGCCATTGAACTGGCTGGCCGGATGGAGGACCGGAAGGTCAAGCTCCTCATAAGCCATCAGGAGCGGGATGAGGGCTCGGAATATTACAACCGGACCATGGATTACGCGAATCTGCTGGGGGTGGATGTTATTGTGCGCCCGGACATCATCGGGGCTGAACGGGGAACCACGGAATCCGGGGAAAAAAAGTACAGCCTGTGGGACTGTTATTTGAACGCGGATTTTGTTACCTATCCCTCGACCTACGAGGGCTTTGGAAACGCCTTCCTGGAAGCGGTGTGGTTTAAGAAACCCATACTGGTAAACCGGTATTCCATTTTCCAGCAGGACATTGAACCCTTGAATTTTGAGGTGGTCATGATGGAGAACTATGTAACCCCTGAAACCATCAAAACCGTCCAGTCCGTCCTGAACAATCCCGCCGCGCCGGAGGTGATCGCCGCCTATAATTTTGCCCTGGGCCGCCGGTTTTTTTCCTTCAAGCTGCTGGAACAGCGGCTCTATCAGGTGATGATGAATTTCGGCCAGCTCTAAGCGGCCCTTAACACGCCCGGTCCCCATACTATGCGGGGGTATTGGTCCGCAAGCCCGAAGATGAATCCCTGGGAATCACTGATTACCTTGACGCCGGACCTTCGGCCCGCGATCAGTGGTTCCCGCAAACCTATGGTTCGATGTTTTTGCTCATTTTATTACACATAATACGGTTAAGCGGCGATGATTTTGGACTATTTGCCAGGGGCGTTGCGGGCGCGCCGGGAAAGCGGTAGAGTAGGAGTAAGGAGCCGAAAATGGAGCAAACACAGGCCGCGGGCGAGGGGCTGGTAACTTTTGAGCAATTTATGGCTGGTATGCGGGAATTGAGGAAATACCAGGAAGAAAGCGCCCGGCAAATGCGGGAAAGACAAGAAGCAACCGACCGGCAGATGAAGGAAACCGCCCAGCAGATGAGAGAAAGCGCCCAGCAGATGCGGGAAAGGCAAGAAGCAACCGACCGGCAGATAAAGGAAAACGCCCAGCAGATGAGAGAAAGCGCCCAGCAGATGCGAGAAAGGCAAGAAGCAACCGACCGGCAGATGAAGGAAACCGACCGGCATCTCAACAAGCGCTTCGGGGAGCTTGCCAACCGTTTTGGCGATATGATTGAGTATATGGTCCTGCCGAACCTCTTAACCAAATTTGAGGAATTGGGTTTTACCTTTACCCAGGCGAACCGTACCAA
>JAITHL010000226.1 GCA_031279975.1 Treponema sp.
GGAAGGGAAAAACGTAATATTGAGGTCAACATTTGTCTGTCTTTTTCGTCTTTCTGGTTGCAAATTCCTGATTTTGTCAGTTTTTATCTGTGGTAAAAAGTAAATGCAGGAGCCCTGGGTTGTTCCCCCGGTAACCGGAGCAGCCTTCATGTTGCGGACGATAAGGGTCTGTACCGGCGGCTGTTCAATCGTTACCTGGATGGACGCCGTTTTGTTCCCGTCCGCTGTCGTAACGGTAATGACCGCTTGACCGGCGCTTATTCCCTTGAGGGTCGCCTCAAGTCCTTCACCTTGGGTTACTTCGACAATACCCAAATTGTCAGACGCCCAGCTTACCCCCAGGTTCTCGGCAAATTCCGGCACGATGATCGCGCTGATGGCGCGCTCGCCGTATTTTGGAAACGCCAGCGATTCTGCCGGCAGCTTAACGCTTTTGACCTTCATGGTATCTATGGAAAACTCACAGCCCGCGATAAGGCCCGCCGCTATCAGCAGGCCGGCGCAGATTCCCCATACCGGTTTGATCATTTTTTTCATACGATCCTCCTCATCTTAAAATACAACCATGATTCCAAGGGGTATGCCAAAAGACATAATGCCCGCCTCGGCTTCCCGCGCGCTGGATGCGGCGGTGTATTGTTCCAGCTTCATATCAAAGCCGCCCCGTAAAGAAACATTGGGGTACAGTTCCCACTTAACGCCGCAGTACAAACCCAGCGCGTTATAGGTATCGATAAACCGCACGGCCCCGTCATAACTGCTGTGAATCCGGGCGTGGCGGTTGGCCGCCTGAATATGCGCGCTGAGATTCGGCAATACCTGATAAGAGACCGCAAGGGAGTTGTACAGCGCCAGGGCGCTTTCATGGGTAAAATCCTGAACGTCCAGCGAATGAAAGCCCTCGATAACCGAAAGCGGATCATCGTCTCCGTTTATCGCCGCAAGGCTGACGTTGTGGTGGGTGCTGACGCTTAATTTTTCCAGGCCCGTATACCGGGCCCGCAGGTCTATACCGTGGTAGAACGGGTATTGCCAGCTCGCGCCGTCTCCCCGCTCCTCGTGGATTTTCATATACCCCGAATAGCCCGCCGTAACGCCCAGCCACGCAAAGGGCGTAACTTCAGCAAACAGACCGAATTGGTGATGCGTAAGGCCCAGGCCGCCGTACGCCTTTTCCCACGCCTCGTTCTCGTAGTTCACGTCGCTGTTCGCGTATTTGTACAGACCGGCCACCGTCAGCATATCAAAAAGTTTTTCCGCCTCAACGCGGACGCCGAAGTTCGATGAGAGCGTTTCGTAGGGCTTGTCCCCGCTGTTGGTGATGCCCTTGCTCCACAGCGAATCAAACAGACCGCTGTTCGCAAAGGTAACCGTTACCGGCTTATAGCCCGCGTCCAGAATAATCGCGCTGGCGCTGGCCCCCGAAGCGTCCTTCTGCATATTGGTTATGTCCGATGCGGCAACACTAAGTTTGTTTTTATCAAACGCCACCGTAAAGGGGCCATAGTTGTCGGTTTTACCGGGCAGGAAGTCATCAAAATCATCCAGACGCCGGTTTACCGCGCCCCGGTATACGTCATTACCGGTCCACAGTTTGATGAAAGCCCCGCTGTCCAGAATGGGAATTCGCAGCCACACAAAATAAATATCAATAAGATCGTTCACCGAAAGCGCGCTGGTACTGCCGGTGGTTTTCCCGTCTACGGCAAAACGCAAAAGCCCCCCGTAGTTTTCCGCGTCATAGTGAAACTTCACCCGCAGATCGCTGTTGTCAAACAGTTCCCGTTTAAGGTTGAAAAAACTCACCGCGTTATCCGCGGCGTAGTCGTACACCCGGTTGGGCTTGGACTCCTGCTCGTCAAACTCCCCGGTGTTGATCTTCTGGTAATACGGTAACGTAACAACGTCGAGGGTAATCTCCAGATTATCAAGCGCGGATACGGTCCCAAGGCATACCGCCAAAAGGACGCCTAAAACACAGATTTTTTTCATACAATTCTCCTTCTACTTAGATTTATTAAAACCGGTTAAAACCGGAATTAATTGCGTAAATAGCTGTTAAGCGAACACCGCTCAAGTTCTCCAATCCCCCGCACGGTCATTGCGGCGTTCAATTCCGCTCCCTTGCGGGAACTGTGGGTATGATCGCCACAGAAATATTCATCCAGCGCTTCCGGCCCCATAGCGCGGACAATTTCGTCCAGCGCATCGGCAGACAGTTCGTTGAGGCGAATAAAGGGCGCATCCCCGGCCTGGGCAATCTGCCACGTCCAAAAGCCGTAGCCGCCCTCATTCCGCAAAATGCGGCCATCCGCACCGAATTGCTTACGCGGCACAGGCGAGAGCAATACCGGCGTTGCGTCCCGTGTACGGGTGTCCCGCACATATTGGCGCAGGTAGTGACCAAAGCTGTACACCGTTTCGCGCTGACCGGTGAGCAGGTTATCAATCGTTTCCCATTCTTCCCCAATCCCCGGCAGGGTTCCCCGTGCACGGGAATCGTCGTTAATAGGACCGGCGTCATTGTGCCCGAATTGGATAAACACAAAGTCCCCGGACCGTACCAATGCAAGGGCCTCTTCCCAGTTGCCGCCGGAAATAAACGTACGGCTGCTCCTGCCGCCCATGGCGCGGTTAATCACTTCAATTCGGACCGCATCGAAGTATGGGCCAAGGCAGTCGCCCCAGCCCCACTGCCCGTTGCCCGCTCCATTGCGCAGGGTAGAATCACCTGCCAGAATCAGGCGCGTCTTCGTCAATTTGCGCTCCCGGTGGTTTTGGCGCACATTGCGTCAAACAAGGCGCGGGCGTCCGCAGGGGACAAATGCTGTACGGCTGAATCCAGCGCGAACACCCGGAATGCCTTCTCCCGGTCGTTCTCAAACACCGCGCTGATAATGCCCTCCTGGGCCAGTACATGCGGCGTCACCAGGGCGCGGACATCAGACGGCAGACCGCCGCTGATAAGCGGCTGAAGACTGTCCCGGCTGAACGCGGCGTTGGTCTCCACCACCGCGCCGGGGGGCAGATCGGGCATTTGGCCCCGGTTCGGCGCGTTTACGTTGGTAATCAGATTCCCCAGCCCCCAAAGCGCCTTGATAATGCGGATTCCCTCCTCGCCGGACTGGACCGGCGTCATGGTCTGCGTACCGTCCCGGTAGGCGCACGCCAGCCGGATCAGCCGCTCGCGGTTGGCAATGCGCCATGACACCGGCGTCAGGGCAAAACCCCAGCTTTCGGCCTGCTGCGGCGAAGCCAGATACCAGGAATGCGGGCAGAATTCCGCCAGATGCCGGTCGCCCGCAGCGGCAATCAGCCCGTACCGGCGGAAGAGGTCCATCTGCACCCGCCCGGTTGAACCAAAGTATTTCTTGCGCTCCCGCTCGATTATCTCCTCCCCCTCGTCCCGCGGACGCTCCCCGGAAGCGGCGGCGGAACGCGGGGTAAAGCCCGTCTGCGCGTACCGTTCGGCAAACCGGGCGTAGCAGGGAAAAATATCGGTGTCCCGCCACGAAGCCCGGTCTATCCAGGTAAAATGGTTAATCCCCAATACCCGTGTAGTGATTTCCTCCCGTCTAACGCTGCCCTGCGGGGCAAGCCCTTCGGTTTCCAGCGCTGCGGCCAACAGTTTTTGTGTGCCAAACACTTCGTGGCAGCAGCCGAAAGCCTTTATCCCGGGGAACTCCCGGTACAGGGCGCGGGTGCAGATCGTCATGGGATTGGTGTAGTTGACTACCCATGCCTGGGGGGCGTGTTCCCGCACGGCGCGGGCAATTTCGCGGAACTGGGGGATGGTCCGCAGGGCGCGGATAAGGCCGCCGGGCCCGGCGGTATCGCCCACAGACTGGCAGATTCCGTATTGTTCCGGCAGATGCACGTCAACGGCCATCTCCTCAAAGCCGCCGGGAAGAATCGAAACAAAGACAAAATCACTGCCGTCTAACGCGCCGCCAAGCGAGGGATTGGCATGAAAGCGCCAGCGCCCCGGATTGTACGCCGCCATGAGCGCGTTTCCGATAGCCTCGTTGGTTTGGGCGTCCTCATGTTCGATGTCGTACAGTTCGATGGTTCCGGCAAGTTCCTGTTCAAAACATAGATCCTGCATTAAGACCCAGGCCCAGTTGCGCGAACCGCCCCCGATGTAGCAAATTTTTACCGGCTTCATGGTTATAACGCCCCCTCATTTTTAAGCAGGCGATCCAGGGCCTGCTGATAAATTTCCATCGTTTTCCGCACGCCCATTTTTTCAAGCTGCGCGGCAAAGGCGTCCCACTTGTCCATCGGTTCAATGCCCATAATGAACTTGTCCAGCATTTCGCTGCGGTAGGTGTTCAGTTCCGCAAGATACGGCGCAAGCGCCTCCCGCTCTTCGCCGGTAAAACTCAAAGACGCGATCCAGTTTTCCTGAATATGATCCCCGGCGGCGAATTGATCCCGGATCTCCTGTACGGCGAGGTGGTCTTCCCGGTCAGTGGCGTAGTCGTAGTACAGTTCATCCCGCAGCACCTTGGGCATATCCTTGGTAGTAACCGGATTCTTGATCACCCCGTCCCGTACCTTGACCATGTAATCGGGATCAATACGGGGAACGCCGTCCACATAGGAAAACGAATAATTTTCAATGCCGAAATTCATCAGGATAAAACCCTCATCGCTGAAGCAGTATTCAAACATGTCAAGGATGCGTTCTGGATGTTCCGCCTGGACGCTGATCGCGGCGCACTTGTCCCGCACCTTGGGCCAGTGTTCTTTGGTGTAACGCTTGCCGGTACGTTTGCTCTGCATGGGGAGCAGCCCTTTGAGGCGGGCGGGCCGTTTGTTTTGGATAAACTCGACGTTGGCGATTGAAATTCGCGCCGGATTATCAAACGTGGCAAAAACATCCCCCCGCAAAAGGCGTTCCCACCAGCGGGTAGTATCGGTGGAGGGGTACTCCTGATCGATAAGCCCCTCGGCGTACCACTGCCGCGCAATGGCAATGACTTCCTTAAAACGGGGATCGAATACTCCGTATTTGATACGGCCGTTCTCCTCGAAGAAGTCTTCCGCCGCGCCGTCCATGTACCCGGTAAAGAGGCTGATGATTCCGCCCCGCTGCCCGCGGGTCAGCCACGGAATTTTGCCGTCCTCCTTTGCCCGCAAAAGCGCGGTATGCCAGTCTTCCAGCGTAACCGGATCGTCCAGGCCGTAGGCGGTCAGCAGATCGCCCCGGATCATAAAGCAGTTCCCGATACGGCGGGCGCCGATTTCAGGAATGACGCGGATATGGCCGTCGCTGTCCGCGAGGTAGGCCATGATATAGGGGTCCTCCAGAATGTACTTGGTCAAATTCGGATAGCGCTCCGGGTTGGCCCGGAGGATCGGGTCGTAGGGAATCCATGCGTCGGGGTAGAGCTTGAGCATGGTAACGGGGTTGCCGCACACCACATCGGGCAGGTTGCCCGACGCCATCAGGAGGTTAAACGACTCGATTTGGAGCTGCGGGCTGGCGCCCGGTACAAGCTGCCATTTAATCGTAACGCTGGTTTTTTCCCGCAGCCGTGCCAGGCCCGGCGCGTCATCGGTAAACTGTTCCGCCTTGTCGCTGGGGTGCATGGGAAAGTAGTAGTCTATCGTTACCGGATCGCCCGTTCCCAGCGCGCCCTTTACTCCCCCGTCCGCGCCGTCTTTGTTTCCCGCGCAGCCGCCAAGCATCGATGCCAGCAGTAATACTCCTGCCAGTAACGGTGTTTTTTTCATCATCATACAAACCTCCTCTGCGCCCCAAGTCAGCCTTTAATGGAGCCAACCATGACGCCTTTGACAAAATATTTCTGGATAAAGGGATAAACGCTTAAAATGGGCGCGGCTGCCACCACGATAACCGCGTATTTAATCGTGTCCGAAATCTGATTTTCCACGCCGCCTTCAACCCCCGACTGCAGGTTCGATATATCGGTTATCTGGTTTTGGAGCACGATCATCCGCAGCCAGAGCTGCACCGGGTATTTGCCCGAATCTTTGAGGTAGATGAATGCGTTGAACCAGGCGTTCCAGTGCCCCACCGCGTAAAACATGCCGATGGTCATCATCGACGCCAGTGAAAGGGGCAGCATGATGCGGATAAGCGCCTGTATGTCGGTGCAGCCGTCAAGGATCGCCGACTCTTCCATTTCCACGGGGATGCCCTGAAAAAACGTGCGCATAATAATCAGATTCCAGGTGTTTATCGCGCCGGGCAGGATCATCACCCAAAAGGTGTTGAGCAGTTTGTAGCCCCGCATCACGAGGTAGGTGGGAATCAGTCCGCCTGAAAAGAACATGGTTACCGCGATAAAAATCGTAAACAGCCGTTTGCCGTAAAACTGCCGCCGCGACAGGGGATATGCGCCGCAGACCGTTAACAGCAGATTCAGGATGGTGCCGCAGAGCGTGTAAAGAATGGTGTTGCGGTAGCCTATCCAGATGCTCTTAAAACGGATTACCTCCCGGTATGCGTTCAGGTTTAAGCCCTGGGGAATGACGCCGGTCATGCCCCGGGCCACGGCGGAACTTGACGAGAGCGACGCGGCCAGCACAAAGAGAAAGGGGTACAGCATGACGCAGCAGAGCGCCGTAATAAACAGCCCGTTGCACACTTCAAATACCCAGCGGGATTTACTTTTTCCTGCCATAATACATTGCCCCCTTACCACAGGCTCGTTTCCGACACGCGCCGGGAAACGGCGTTCGTAACGCTGATAAGCGCCATGCCGATCACCGCGTTAAACAGGCCCACGGCGGCGGCAAAACTGTACTGGTTATCCACCAGCCCCCGCCGGTAGACGTAGGTTGAAATCACATCCGCAGTTTCGTAGATCGCCGGGTTGTACATAAGGAGGATCGATTCAGAACCCACGGAAAGCAGTTGGCCCACGCGGAAGATAAACATGATGACAATGGTTGGGGCGATGCTGGGAAGCGTTACATTGAGCGCCTGCCGGAATCGTCCGCAGCCGTCAAGCACCGCCGCCTCGTAGAGCGCGGGATCAATGCCGGTCAGCGCGGCAAGGTAAATGATCGTCCCCCAGCCGACGCTCCGCCAAATATCCATGAGGGTATAGAGCATACGAAAATATTTGGGGTTCCCCAGAAAATAGACCCGTTCCCCGCCGAAGAGGGCGATGAGGTTATTGATCAGGCCGCCCCGGGGAGAGAGGAATTCAACAAACATCGACACGATGATCACCGTGGAAACAAAGTGCGGCAGATAGCTGATGGTCTGCGCGGCCCGTTTGAAGGGGCCGTCTTTTAACTCGTTGAACAGGAGGGCCAGGAGGATCGGGGCGGGAAAGCAGAAGATCAGCCCGTACAGGCTGATAAGGAGGGTATTTTTGATAAGCCGCCAGAAAAACACCGATTTGAAAAACTGCTCGAAGTAGGTAAAGCCGGCCCAGGGGCTTTGGGCGATGCCGGTAAAGATATTAAATTTCTTAAAGGCGATGATGACGCCGTACATGGGGACATAGCAGAATAGGATGTACCAGACGAACACCGGCAGAAAAAGAAGGTATAAATAGCGGTTTTTGACGATTTTTTTGAGGGTCAGCCCCGGAGTACCCGCCTCGCTCATTGTGGGCACCCCCGGTAAATTTAAATTATGGGGGGGGGGGGGGGGGGATACGG
>JAITHL010000044.1 GCA_031279975.1 Treponema sp.
TAGACGTGTTCCAAAACCCGGTTGGTTTCGGAACACGTCCTGCGGTTTCTCAGGCTAAAGCCTTATGAAACCACGTTTTTAAGCGGAAGCTGTTCTGAAACTGAAGTTTCAGAACAGCTCTAATATTCAACAGGTCTCTGGTATCCGCCCGCCGTCCGGTCCAGTTCCGCTTGGGCAGCCGCAAGCAGCGCGATGGGTACCGAATAGGGGGAACAGGATACATAGTCGACCCCCGCGTCCAGGCAGAAACGGATATTGGCGGGGTTGGCCCCGTGTTCGCCGCAGAGGCCGCAGACCAGATCGGGCCGGGTCAGCCGGCCCCGTTCCACCGCCAGGGCGATAAGTTCCTTAACCCGGGGGTCCAGGGTGCTGAAAGGATCCCCGTCGATCAGATCAAAGCGGGTATAATCGGGCATGAAAGCGGCGCAGTCGTCCCGGGAAACGCCTAAAACGGTTTGGGTGAGATCGTTGGTGCCGAAACTAAAAAACCGGGCGTATTTGGCCAGTTCGGCGGCGCCCAAGGCGGCGGCGGGAAGCTCAATCATAACGCCTATCCCATAGGGGGGAAGGCGCCCCGGCCCCCTGGATTTTCCCCGCTTCGCTTCCCGCAGGGCTTCTTCCACCTCCACTATCCCCGCATAGCGCGCGCCCTCGATTTTCTTGCCGTAGGCGATGAGCTTGAGTTCCGAAGCGTTCATCACCAGGGGAATAAGAATATCCGGACGCGCATCCACCTGTTCATCCCACAGGGCATAGGCCGCCTCGAACACCGCCTGTATTTGCATGGCGTAAATTTCCGGGTAGGATACGGCGATGCGGCAGCCCCGCCGCCCCAGCATGGGGTTGCATTCCTCCAGGGACGCAAAACGGGCGGCAAGGGCGGCTCTGTCCGCCTTGTTTTTCGCCCCCTTTTCCAGATGGGCAAGAAAACCGCTGAATTCCTGCTCGTTATGGGGCAGAAATTCATGCAGCGGGGCGTCCAGCAGGCGTACCGCCACCTCCTTGCCAGCCATAATTTTCAATATGGCGTAAAAATCCCCCCGCTGCATACGCTGGAGCTTCCGCAGAGCCTTCTTCCGTTCCTCCGCCGAGGCCGCCAGGATCAGCTCCCGGAATACATTGATCCGCTCCGCCCCGAGGAACATGTGTTCCGTGCGGCACAGCCCTATGCCCTCCGCGCCGAAGGACAGGGCCAGCCGGGCGTCCTGGGGGGTTTCCGCATTGGCGCGGACCTGAAAGCCCCGTAAACATTCCCGGCACAGGGCGATAAAATCAAAAAGCCCGGTTTCCACGGGATTGGGCTCGATGAGTTCCGCCTTCCCCTGGTACACCGACGATTCCCCATAAAAGGGCGCGTCCAGGGTGATATAGTCCCCCTGGGCAAAGCGCAGCCCCCCAAGAAACGCGGCTTGGTCCTGGAAGCGCAGGGCCGGGGCGACCAGCGATACCTTGCCGTACTGCCGGGCCACCACCGACGCATGGGCCGCATAGCCCCCTTCGGCGGTCAAGACGCCGGCGGACGCCTCGATGGCCTTCACATCCCCGGCAAAGGAAGCGGTCAGGACCAGGATAAACCGGCAATCCTCCCCCTTCCGCTGGGCGCGTTTACGGGCCTCAAGCAAAGCATTGGTACTAAAACAGACCCGCCCGATAGCCGCGCCCGGCGCGCCGGCAATGCCGCCCTTCCAGCTTGGCAGGGCGGCGGCGCTTTGGGGATTGATAAGGGGATGGAGAATTTCGTTGAGCCGCAGGGGTTCGACGGCCTTTACCGCCGTAGCCGTATCGATGACGCGCTGGCGGACAAGGTCCAACAGCAGCGCAATATCGGCCTGGACGGACCGCCGCTCCACGGGCCCCTGTTCTATGATCCACAGGCGGCCCTGTTCCACGGCAAAAACGATGCGCCGGATATCCCGGCAGGCATGCTCCAGGGTAGAAGCTATGCGCTGTAACGTTTTGCGGTAACGCGGCGGTATCTTTGCGGCAGCCCCTCCTTCCCTCTCAAGCCCCTCCGGGCTTATCCGGCGGCATTCCCCCTCCAGGCGCTTTTCCCCGCTTATGGGATTACGGCTAAAGCAAACGCCAGCATAGGAATCATCCCCGTAACCGCCATAGACTAGCGGCCGGATCAGCAGGGCCGTATCCCGGTCATTCTGATCGTCCAGGGCAAGCAGCCGGGAAAAGGACCGCAGGGCCGCCATAAGCTGCTCATCGGGCCCAGCGAAAAAGCCTTCGGGAACATATCCCGCGCAGGCATCCATAGGGTCCGTCCCCGGTTTGAGGGCGCCGGGCTTATAGCGGCCCAGGGCGGCCCGCAGGGCTTCAAGCCTTTTCCGTGCGCGCTCATTCCCTTCCAGTTCCTGAATCCGCGCTTCAAGGGCCAGCATCCCCTGGGTTAAAACCGCCAGGGCCCGGTCCGCAAAGGCTTCCCCGGCCCGCCCGGCAAGCCCGGCATACCCGGACCGCGCCAGCCCCACATTACGCAGGGATGGATACTGGGAAACCGCCAGGTTAGAAGACGCCTCGATCTTGAGGAGCAGGGGGTTTTCCCGGTCCTCACAGCGTTTTCCCATGATCCGGGCGCAAGCATCCAGATGGGCCTTAATGGTCCGCCCGATCTCCGCCGCCTCCCGGGGGGAGGCCGTTCCCAGTTCCGCCGCGATGCCCGTATCCAAAATAATGCCCGGCAGAACCGGAAAGCCCCAGCCGGACAGCGCGGCGGCCCGCCTTCCCGGAATCCCTAGCAGCCCGTCCCCGGCGGGGGGGGGGATAGCCCCCTCTTGGCTAAAAAAATGAACGCCCCTATGCATCATGCTTAAAATAGCGGGAGGGTCGTGCCGGCGGGTCCCTGGAGAAAGGGCTCAAAGTACGGGCTTGCCCCCTGGCGCAAATACCGCCGCAGCTTGGCCGCGTCTTTGATATTCCGGCCCGCCACGGCAAATTGAATGGAACGGCCATGTTTAACCTTGCCCCACTTAAAAAGCGCGTTGATATCAGCGATCCGCTCCCCTTCATAGTAGATAGAGACCTGGAGGTCTGGATATGCGGCGCGGTAGCTGGCAATGATCCGTTTCCAGGCTTCCACATTGCCGTTGTGAAACAGCTCATTCCCCACGGCCACCGAATACCGGGGCGTTATCCAGGCCGTTCCGCCAGGCGGCGGGCTTAGGTCCGCGCTTCCTTGGTCCGCCGCCGTAAAAGCCCCTTGGTAGAGTTCCCCAGGTATCTCCGGCCCGCCCCCCTCAAAAAGCGCGGCGGCCAGCCGGGCTGCGCAGAGGCACAGATCATCCCCCGGTACATCCCCCTTGCCGGCATAGATCACCAGAAGTTCCCGTTTGCCCATGGGCCCTAAACGGGTCAGTTCCCCGGCGCTCTTGGGATTGGCCAACAACACGCCGAGGTCCGGGTGATGATAGGCGGCCAGTAAATCCACGGCTTTCCAGCGCTTGAATTCCCCGGCGAGGGAAGCGGGGGCTTCCCGTACCGTGGGCAGATTGGAAGAAGCGGTTTTATAGCCCCATTTATCAGTAACAATCATCCGCAACAACAGGGCGGCCTGTTCCCCGGCCAGCTCCGCATCATCCAGTTCAGAGCGCAGGTCCCCCAGGTTGTTTTTTTCCTCCAGACTATCAAGGATGCTCAAGGTCTTCTTGATATGCCGTACCGCCGCGTTAAACCCGGACCTGGTGGCAAGGACTTCTAAATTCACCATACCCCTTTCCCTACCGCGGTCAACAACTTAAGCGGATAATGGGGGGCAAGCCCCCTCGCTCCAGCCCTACGGCCTTCCGCTACCCCCCATGCGGGGGCCGCAGGCCCCCGGTCCCCCCTTAAGTTGTTGGCAGCGCTTTCCATACCCCTCCCAAACCAACGCCGCGGAGCGGTATCCCCAGACCCGCTTCATGGATGCGCCCCCCGTTAAACCGAGAAAAAACGCCCCCAATGCGGGAGCGTTTTTACAAGACCGCCGGAGGCCCTGATTACAGCAGACTTTGTAACAAGGTCCACGGATGCTAGTATCTTACAATCCGGACCGAACTAAAAATTCGCGCTCCATGGACCCTTTTGCGAGTATTAACCAGCGCCGCCCTATACTTCCTTGAGGGTTCCGCCGGAACGGCGGCTTCGGCTGGCAGTGGTAGTCCGTTTAGCGGATTTTGCGTCCACCACCCCGGCCTTGGCCTTGGTTTTCTTTGCGGGGACCGGCGCGGGCGGGGGAGGCGGCGTAAGGGCCGGAACCTCCTCATCAAGACTGATGGGGCCGCCCGGCGTACTGAGCATATCCAGATAGGCTTGTCCCGGCGCAACCGAAGGGCCCGGACCGGCTTCGGTAAAGGTCTGGCTAATATCTTCCCGCACGGTGGACCTCCGGCGGTTAAAGGAGGCAAAAGCCGCGTCCTGGAAGCCCTTAGAAACCCCGTGGAGAAATTCGTTCAGCACGTTCCCCATGGCGTCCAGGGTGGCCTTTTTCCGCTTAATCGAGGTAATATCCACATCCAAGAGCAGGCCGGGCTGGATATGATAGGGGTTGATCATGTGCTCAAAGCGGTAATATTCGTGCTCCAGAAAATTCAGCCGGTCTTCCAACACCCGCCGCTCAATGGGGTATTGATAGGTATACATCTCCTTGAGCTTTTCCCGCATCAGGATGAGCTTCTGCCGTATCTTATCCTTTTCATAGATATAGGTACGGTTCATCTTTTCCACATCCGTCTCCCCGGGCCTGACAAAGGAAATCTCATCCCAGACCTTTGCGATGTTCTCATACATGGGTTCATTGGATTTATCTTTAATCTTCTTCTGAATCCGGCTCCGGTTTTTCTTGGCCAGATCGTTAAAATCGGCAACCCTGAAAAACTTTTTCGCGTTTTCATAGATCACGGTAATAACATCCCACAGGTGCAGTATCTCGTTTTCAAAACTCTTCATTTGTTTATCGTACTGCTTCCGTTCCTCAATCAATTGGGCGTGATCGTAATAGCGCATCCGCACCTGATACCGCTCGTCAGGCAGGCTTTCGATATCCGTATCCTCATATTCCCGGATTAAGAGCTCCCGGGCGTTTTTCAAATTTTCAATAAACTGGTATCCCATCTTGGACGTATCGAGGATCGAGGTAATCGAATTGATAGCGGTGTTAAACCCCCGGCTGCGGATGTTTTCAATATCAACGATATTCTTGAGGTTTTCCCGGATATTCTGCTGATCGAAATTGGCCGGATCGATTTCCGCCCGCAGATCCGAGAGCTTTTCAAATATGGACTTGGCGATAAGGTTGTACCGCTTGGATTTGGGATCATCGTTCTTATCATCCGTATAGTTCTCCACCTTGCTGAGTTTGCTAAAGATGATCTCGCTATCCGAAAGCTCCTCAAGCCCCTGATCGATCCGGTCATCTTTGAGTTTTTCAATTTCCTTATCGATGTTATCGATGATATGCTTGGCCAGCAGGTCCTTGATAAGGTATTCCACCGTTACCTGGTAATGGAATATGGGGCTTATCAGTTCGGAATCCAGGATGTTCACCGAAAGTTTCACATCCGTCACGGTCTTCGGCTTTTGGAGGTTGTCCTTAAAGGCGCACTTGACAATGGAATAGGCGTTCTCCCCCCGGATAAAAGCCCCCGTATCGGTCTTCTGCCGCAGGAGGCTGTTGGTCATGTTTTCCAGGTCATTAACCCCCCGCTGTATATGCCCCTGTAAATGGCCGTACATATTCACCAGGGATTTTTCAATTTCGCCGGTATTGAACTTGTCTGGACCGCCCACCTGATCCAGCAGGGCCGCCACCTCCTTGGGAGCATAGCGGGAAAGTATCTTGGTCTCTTCTTTGTCAATATAATTTCGGACCTTTTTTACCATCTCATCTTCGGTGGTTACCATGTACCGGTTAAACATGTTCTGGTAATTTTGGTTGAAATAATTATAGAGCTTCTCTTTCAGGCCGCCCATAACATCCAGGCGTTCCAGTACATCCTTGGGCAATTTAGTGTTAAGATGATGCAGCACCTTATTGGCTTCTTCCTCCAGAAGCTGATTAACTTCGTTTTGTTGATCCCGGTACTCTTGCGCTAGAGAATTCCGCGATCCCACAGCGCTCGGTTTTTCGGGGTGGAATACGTTCGGGCTTTTCGGCAGGTCAATCGCTCCCATGTCCAGACTCCTTAAAAAATATTTCTTCCGAAGGGCGGACCTCATGCCCCCTCCGGGCTTATAGACATCCCCTCATGTAATCATAGCTATACTTTTTCAAAAAAGTAAAGAGCGCCGGGGCCAGGGCGAGCGCATATAAACTTTTGGGGCGCATTTTTTGCCGCTACGCGGCAAAAAACCGGGCTATCCGCTCCAATTCCTCAAAAAACCTTCGGCTTTTCTGCGGGATTTCCGCTTCTATCCCTTGCGCGGGACGGGGGCTCCGCCCCCGAACCCCCGCTGGGAGGCCGAAAGGCCCCCCAGCCCCCCCATAAAAAGTTTATATGCGCTGGCCCTGCCGGTCCCCCCTTAAGTTGTTGACAGTGGGAAGTATGCCCCGCGGCGCGGCGCGCTGGAAAAACGGTTTGTTTCCCCTTGACAGGGGGGCTGGTTTTCTCTAAAGTAGGAGGAGTGTACAGGGTCCGGGGGAATAGTATATGCATGGGTTGAGCGTTCAAGATTCGGTTTATATGGCCCTCCGCAAAAGTATTATCAATTTAAATTTACTTCCCGGCACGGTAATCAGTGAAAAGGAAATCGCCTTCCGCTATGAGGTGAGCCGCACCCCGGTCCGGGAAGCGTTTATCCGCCTTTCCAAAGAAGCGCTGGTCAAGGTAATCCCCCAAAAGAAAACCCTGGTGTCCCGCATTGATTTTGACCGGGTTGAACAGGAACGCTTTCTCCGGGAAAGTCTGGAAATGGCCGTGCTGGAACCCTTTATTCAACAGGGCCGTGCTGAACATTACCGGCTGCTGGAACAGTATCTGGAAAAACAGGTTGAGCTGTTCAATGCCAGCGACTTTATCAATTTTGTTGATTACGACAACCGGTTTCATCAGACCTTCTTCGACGCCATTGATCGGAACCTGGCTTGGCAAATACTGGAAAACATGAGCGGCCACTACCATCGGATACGCCTGCTGTCCGTATGGCTTACGGAGATAGCGAAAAATATCATCGCCCAGCACCGGAAACTCCTTGCGGCCCTGAAAAACGGGGATTTACCTGTTTCCCAAACCATACTTTCCGCGCATCTCCATGAACTAGATATGGAAGAAACCCTGCTGCGGGAAAAATTCCCTGAGTATTTTACCGTTTCCCAGCAAAAAGACCGTTTTAATGTGGACTTTGGCGGATTCCAGCCTGCCCAAGCATAAAACTGGTTAAGCGGGGGCAAAAAGGCGCAGCCTTTTTGCCGCAGTCCGCGCTGGCCAAGGGGAGGAAAAGACGGCTGAGGGCTGCGGGCAAGGCCCACTGTCAATAACTTTAGGGAAGCACTGATTAAATGGGATTTTCAGCGGGGCTGTATTTTTTGCGGGGGGAGTACCGGCTGAAAAGCGGCAACCCGCCCGTCTCCGGCCCTCCTCCGGCATCATTCCGGGCGTTATGCCCGCTCCATGCCCCCCCGATCCGGGCTTTTGGGCACACCTCTCCCTTACGTCAC
>JAITHL010000110.1 GCA_031279975.1 Treponema sp.
AGGGAAACACTGATTAAATCCAATCGAGGATTTAATCAGTGTTTCTTACCCGCATTTGCGTAATGAAATGAGCAAATGCAGAGGGTAACGCTGATTAGCGTCAAGTTAATCAGTGTTGCCCTAGGATGGTATACTTCATATCGAATTATTTCAATATGATGAACGGCGCTAAGGAGCGGGGGCCGGAGGCTTGCCCGGCGCTTCACCAGGTATGCCGGGGGGTGTATACTGGGCCTATGACGAATCTTGGGGAGCGCGGGGCGGAACAAAGCCCGCCCTATCTGGCGCTTTTGAACCCGGAACAGCGGGCGGCGGTCCTCCACGGGGAAAACCCGCTGCTCATCCTGGCGGGGGCCGGGTCCGGCAAAACACGGGTGATCACCACGAAGATAGCCTATCTGATCCGGGAACAGGGGATGGACCCCCGGTCCATCCTGGCGGTTACCTTTACCAACCGGGCCGCCCGGGAGATGGGCGAGCGGGCCCGGCAGATCGAGCCCCGGGCCGCCGGGGCCATGCTGCGGACCTTCCATTCCTTCGGGGCCTGGTTTCTCCGGCGCAACGGGGAATACGCCGGGCTTCCCTCGAACTTCATCATCTACGACGACGGCGACGCCCTCGCCTTGCTCAGCGGCCTGACGGATAAGCTCCCCCGGGCCAGTCTCAAGGGGATGGCCCGGAATATCGCCCGGGCCAAGGATTATTTTCTGAATCCCGGGGATCCTGAATTGGACCGTATTGATTATCACCAGGAATTCAGGGACCTGTACGAGCGGTACGAGGACCGGATGCGGCAAACCGGCAATGTGGACTTTGGGGACCTGATCAAAAAGCCCGTGGAAATACTGCGGTCCCAGCCGGAACTGGCCCAAAAGTTCCACAACCGGTTCCGGGTGGTGCTGGTGGATGAGTACCAGGACGCGAATACCGCCCAGTTCGCCCTGCTCAAGGAACTGTGCGGCGGGGAAACCTATGTTTGCGTGGTGGGGGACGATGATCAGTCCATTTACCGCTTCCGGGGGGCGGAGGTACGGAATATCCTGGAATTCCCGGAACGTTTTCCCCATACCACTATTATCCGGCTGGAACGGAATTACCGGTCCACCGCGCCGATTCTGGCGCTGGCTTCCTCGGTGGTAGGGCATAACCAGGACCGCTTGGGAAAGACCCTCCGTTCCGAGCGGGGGCCGGGCAAGGCGCCGGTCCTGGCTTTTCTGCCCGATCAGGACGCGGAGCTCGCCTTCTGCGCGGAGCTTATCGAGCGCTCCGCGGCCTACGCGGACTGGGCCATACTCTACCGGACCAACGCCCAATCCCTGGGCTTTGAAACCGAATTGCTCCGCCGGCGCATTCCCTACCGGGTGGTGGGGTCCCTGAAATTCTATGAGCGGGAGGAGATCAAGGACGCTCTGGGGCTGCTCTCCTTCCTGGTAAATCCCCGGGACGAGGTTGCCTTCCGCCGGGTGATCAACAAGCCCAGCCGGGGGCTTGGGGCGGTTACGGTGAACCGGATTGTGGAAGCCGCGGGGGGCTTTCGGGGAGACCTGGCCCAGGCCGCGGCGGAGCTGGCCCCCGCGCTTGCCCCCAAAGCCCGGCGGGGACTCGCGGCTTTTCTGGATCTTACGGCCTTGGGAAACGCCCTCCTGGACGGGGGCCGCGCCCCCCCGGGGGAAAGCCCGGACGGCGCGGCGGCGGCGGGCGCGCCTCCGGCGGATGCTCCGGCCCTTACGCCCCGCCGGAACGGGCTTCAGGCCGCCGAGGGGCTTTCGGTCTGCGCGGCGGCGCTGATCCAAAAATCCGGGCTTGCGGAGCTCCACGGCGAGGGAGACGAAATAGAAGGAACCCAGCGGATTGCCAACCTCCAGGAACTGATCAACGCGGCGAGCCTGTATCCGGCGGACCGGCAGGGCCTCCTGCAATTTCTGGAACACATTGAACTGGACAGGGCCATAGAAACCGGGGAGGACGGGGGCGACGCGGTAACCCTTATCACCCTGCATAATACCAAGGGCTTGGAATTCAAGCGGGTTATCATCACCGGCAATGAACAGGGGGTCTTTCCCCGGCACGACAAAAAGGATCAGGAACTGGAGGAGGAGCGGCGGCTCTTCTATGTGGGGGTTACCCGGGCCATGGATGAACTCTACCTTACCTCCTGCGCCATGCGCCGCATGTACGGACGGACCGCCTTGACCGAGCCTTCCCTGTTTCTTTTCGAGGCGGACCGCCGATATCTGCGGGTCCTGGGCGAGGCCCCCCCTGGGTTTGTCGGCGGCGGCTCCGATAGGCCCCCCGCTGTTGGGAACCCGGCCCTATCCCATGGCGCGGCGCCGAAGCAAGCGCCGGCCCATCCCCGCCAGGCCCTCAAGGTTTCCTCGGATAAGCGCTGGCGGGTGGGGGATAGGGTTTTTCATGACGATCACGGCTACGGCCAGGTAACCGGCATACAGGAAGACCCGGAGGATGGCCCGCTTATCCGGGTCCGCTTTGAAACCTCACGGGAACTGCGTTTTCTCAGCCGCTATCAGAGCGGCGGATATATCAAACTTGGAGAGGATTGACCGTGGAAGGGATACGGGAACTTACGGGGGACGGGCTGCTCCGTTTGGCGCCGCCTATACGGCGGGCCCGGGACTTTCATCTTTATACCCAGGACGGGCGGCGGCTGGTAGACCTTTGGCAGGACGACGGGCGGGCCGTCCTGGGGCATACGCCCGCGGGGGTCCTGCGGGAACTCAAGAATACCGCAAACCGGGGATTGTTTACCAGCCTTCCCAGCCCTTGGGAAGGCCGGCTTATCAAGGCCCTGGGATCGCTGTTTCCCAGCCGGGCCTTCCGCTTGTATGCCGGGGCGTCCGGCCTCCAGGAGGCCCTTGCCGCCGCGGGGGGCCTATACTCAGGCCCCTTTCCCGACCCGGCCCTGCAATCCCCGCCCCCGCCGGGCGGCGCGCTGGATGAAAATCAAGCGGTCATTTGGCGGCCTTTTTTGGGACCCCTAAAAGGCCGCCCTCCCCCCCTCCTGGTTCCCCGGCTCCCCATGCCGCCCCAGGTCCAGGCCCTGGTTCTGGACCCTTCTTTGGAAGCGCGGTTCCCCCCATCGGCGCTCTTCCCGCCGGTACTCCTGGCGGCGGCGCTCCGGGGGCTTTGCAATCTGCTCGCCCTGCCGCTGGAACAGCGGACCCTTCCCTTTCCCCGGATAAACCGGGCCCTTTCCCAAAGCATCTGGCGCAGGCGGAGCGTCTACCTGTACGCCCCTGCCTTGAGCGGCGGCGGGGCGTACGCCCCATGGTGGAACTATTTTTTGCAAGCGGGATTCTTGCTGCCCCCCCATCCCCAACAGCCCCTGATCATCCCCCGCATCCTCTCCGCCGGGGAAGAAGCAAAGCTCGCCGCGCTCTTGGGGGGCGGGATGGAAACGCCGCCCGCGGACGCCGCGGAATAGGGTCTACAAGAAGCCCGCCAGCCGGACCGCATAATAATAAAAAAGGCCGGCACCTACATTATGTTGGATACCGGCCCTGCCCTTGAGGCTACCGGAAATATAGTGATTTGGGAGGGGAACTATAGATCCGGCATTTATATTATCGGGAGGGTCCTCAAAATCTTTAGGGCCGCTTAATCATTTTCTCCAATTCGCGGATACATGCTCCCCTATGGACCGGCACATTACCGTAAAAAAACAAACGGGGGGAAGTCTCCCATTGTCAACAACTTAAGGGGGGACCGGGGGCCTGCGGCCCCCCGGAGGGTTCGGAGCGCGAGGGGCTTGCCCCCCGCTAAACTCTTAAGTTGTTGACAGCGGCCTCATGCCCCCTCCCCCGCCGCGCCATCCTTCTTATGCCTAAAGACAGGGGTTTTACGGCGGATTCAATAAATATTTACTGGGGTCCTGGGCCTTGCCGAACTGCCGCAATTCAAAGTGGAGGTGCGGGCCGGTGGATAATCCGGTGGACCCGACCCTTCCTATAACGCTGCCGGATTGGACCCGCATATGCAAAGACGTATGTATCTGCTGCAAATGACCGTACAGGCTCGCCCAATTATCCTCATGGCGGATGATAATATAATTCCCATACACGGCGTTTCTTCCCTGATCAACCACCACCCCTTCCCGGACGGCATAGATTTCCGTTCCAAGGGGGGCGGCCAGGTCCAAGCCGGGATGAAACTTGAGGGTTCCGGTAATGGGGCTTATCCGGGGGCCGAAGCCGCTGGTAAGGCGGTAGTTCTTGAGGGGAAAATAAAATCCCCGGTTCAGAAAAAAACTCCGTTCCGTGGGGGAAAAATCAGCTCCGGGAATAAAATGGAACTGTTCGGTTTTATGGGGCTGCCGTATGGTTACCCGCACCCCCGGTTCCTGCCCGCGGGCGGCCTGCAAGAGCCGCTCCATATCCGTATCCGCCCGTTCAGGGATAAAAAGCCCGGGCACGGAAGGCAGCAACAGAACGCCGGCCTGGGCCATCCCCGCCGGGTTGGCCAGGCGGTTCAGGGTAGCCAGGGCCGCGTAGGGGATGTTGCACCGGGCCGCCAGGGCCAATAGGTCCTCCCCCGGACCTGGCGTATAGGTATATACGGTTAACCCGGCGAGCTGTTCAGCGGGGACGCTCGCTCCTTCTTTTGGGGAAGCCCTCTGTTGGGTTTGCTGGTTATACAAATGGCGCCGGGCGTATTCCACATCCGCCTGGTATTGCCTGAAAAGGGTATCATTAGGGTCCAGGCGGGTAATGGCGGGCAACCCGGCTTCAGCGGGAAGCGCGCGGACCAAGGTTGCGGCAAGCAAACAAACAAGGAATTGCCTCATTATTACCCTATCGGCAAAAAACAGCCCCATACGCCGGAGGAGGACCGGGGGCGGGCTGCAACCCTCCGCATCCTGTTTCGGCCCCCCGTCCGCTGCCGCGCAGCGCCCGCAGGGGTTGTACCCCAGGGGGTACGCGGCTGCCCCCTCCCCGTAAAAAAAGGCCGCCATCCCCGCAAGCGACGCTTGCCGGGCATGAACGGCCTTGGGGAACCGGTACGGCGGTTACGCCTTGGCGATTGCCTCCGTGGGACAGGCATCGGCGCAATTACCGCAATCCTTGCATTTCGCGGGATCGATCCACCGGAACCCGTCTTTTTCGGAAATCGCTTTTTCTTCACATTCGTCGTCGCAGGTTCCGCAATTAACACATTCTTCACTGATCTTGTAGGCCATACTTCTACCTCTCTTGAGAAATTTATACTATACTACTATAAAATGCCGGGGATGGCAAGTAAAAAAACGGGCAAACGGTAAAAAAATTGCCCCTCAGCGGACCCCGGCCCGGACCTTAGCAGGAGGTCCGGTATACCAGGGAGCCGCCCGCGGCTTGGCCGCGCCGCGCTCCCCCAAAACGAGGCAACTATGCGCGTACTCTTGATCAACGGAAGCCCCCATGCGCGGGGCTGTACCTTTACCATACTCTCGGAGGTGGCGCGTCCGCTTGAAGCCGCCGGCATTGAGGCCGAATGGTTCCATATTGGGGACGGGCCCATACGGGGCTGTACCGGCTGCCGGGGCTGCGGGAAGACCGCCCGCTGCGTCTATACGGACGACGGGGTGAACGCCTGCGTGGAACGGCTTTGCCAGGCCGACGGGCTGGTGGTCGGGTCCCCGGTGTACTACGCGGGGCCCAACGGCGCGCTCTGCGCCTTCCTGGACCGGCTCTTCTTCAACAAATCGAAGCTCTATGCCTACAAACCCGCGGCGGCGGTGGTCAACTGCAGGCGGGGGGGCGCGTCCTCAGCCTTTGACCGGCTCAACAAATACTTCACCATTTCCCGTATGCCCGTGGTTTCGTCCCAGTATTGGAACGCCTCCCACGGCTTTACCCCCGAAGAGGTTCTACAGGATAGCGAGGGTATGCAGATCATGCGCGCCCTGGGGAAGAACATGGCCTGGATGCTCCAGGCTATTGCCAAAGAAGGAACCGCGGGGGTTCAAGCCCAGCAGGAAAAGACTATTATGACTAACTTTATCCGGTAGGGCGGGCATACGGCCCGCCGCGGGGCGGAGGCGCGGGTTTTTACAATTCCGTGAAAATCCGGGCCGATTTTACGGCCCGCGATATATTCGCAACCCCTCGTTAGAGGGGTTTTGTATCACAAGCAAAGCGCGGCGATTATATCATACGCGCGTGCGCAACCTGGCCGATCCTCGCACGGGCAATCCATGGCGATCTTTGAATATCAACCAATTGACGCAATGTTGGGAACTGTGCCAATCGTATATCATTATTTTGTTTGATTGCTACTCTAGGCGTAATCATTGTTGTACCACTAGGGAAACACTGATTAAATCCAATCGAGGATTTAATCAGTGTATCTTACCCGCATTTGCGTAATGAAATGAGCAAATGCAGAGGGTAACGCTGATTAACGTCAAGTTAATCAGCGTTACCCTAGGAGCCTGTGGCATTTGTGGATTTTTGCGTCAAAGTAGCCGCAAAAATCCCGATTTATGGGCTCCTTTGGGGAGTTTTCAGGGTAAAAAACGCGCTTTTGCGCGTTTTCTGGGGTTGGATGGCGCAAAGCGCCACAAACTCCTAGGGTCCCGGGAAATCCTGGGGCCTCTGGGAAAAGGTTGAGAAAGGAACGGCTGTCCCCAAGGTTGGGACAGCCTTTGATTATGGAGGAATGCGGTGGAATCCCTGGGAGAAAAATTAAAAGGCGCGCGCGAAAGCAAGGGATATAGTTACGATCAAGTAAGCCGGGATACAAATATCGCAAGCAGATATATTGAAGCTATGGAAAGGGAGGATTTTTCCAAATTTCCCGCGGAAGCCTATCTGTTGGGGTTTTTGAAGAACTATGGGGAATACCTGGGCCTTGATTCCCAGGAACTGCTTGCCCATTACCGGAATTTAAAGCTCCAGGAACTGCCGACCCCGGTGGAACAGCTTTTAGAGCCCCCTTCCCGCGCGCCGAAAATCCTCTTCAATGTGTTTTTAGTCATCCTGATTGCCGCCGCGGGCGGGGGAGGGGTCTATTTCTTCATGAACCGCCCCCGCAATGAACCGGTTAAACCCGTGGAAAGCCGTTCTCCCGTTGAATATAAAATGGAAGAACCGCTTATGGAACGCCGCTTTTATCAGGGCGACTCTATACTCATAACCATTAATACGAGTCTCTATAAGGTAGTGCTCAATACGATTGGAGAAACGGTTGCCCTCGATCACCCGTCGGGACCGATGATTCTGGATTTAAGCCAAGACGGGACGCTTGATCTGAACGACGACGGCGTTGACGATTTACGGATAACCGTGGGGGATTTTGATAAGAATCAGCCCGCCGCCGGTGCCCTGCTCCGGATTGAACAGAAACAGGCCGCCCCCCTGGAGCCGCTGGAAACGGCGCTTCCCCTTGAGAGCGGGGCCGGGGGCGTAACCCCCGGGGCCACGGGCGCAACAAGCGGCGCCGCGGCCCCGGCTGTCCAGACCCCGCCCGCCGCCCCCCGTCCGGCGGCGAATGCCCCCATACAGGTGATCTTTACCTCCCCTAACGCCTATCCCTTTACCTTACAGGCCCTGTTCCAAGGGTACTGTATGTTCCGTTGGGAGGTACTGGCGGAACGGGATCGCCGGGGACGGAATGAGCGGTACTTTCAAAAGTCGGACGAGATCAATATTCCAGCGCAAAACGGAATCCGTTTGTGGATTTCCAATGCCACGGCGGTCAAGATGCATGCCCTCGGCGCGGGCCGGACGGTTCCCTTGGAAATCGGGGGCGTGGGGGAAGTGGTGGTGGCGGATGTCCGCTGGGTCCGCAATGACGACGGGCGCTACCGCCTCGGCCTTTTCAGGCTTGAGTGACGCAAACCAGGGGCCGCGTTATTTCCTTGACCCCTTTGGCTGTGTAAAAAATCAAGTTGACGCGGAAACCCTCATGGCTCTGCTTGCCCAAGCGGGATGGCGGCCGGCAGGGGATGCCGCGGAGGCGGATCTCCTCATCATTAACTCCTGCGGTTTTATTGAAAGCGCTAAACAGGAATCAATTAACGCGGTCCTCTCATACCGGAAAGCCTATCCCCATAAAAAGATACTCCTGGCGGGCTGTCTTGCCCAACGGTACGGGAACGAACTGTCCCAATCCCTGGTAGAGGCGGATGGATTTTTGGGAAACGCCGATCTCGCGGCGATTACCCGGATCGCCGCGGAGATGCTGGGGGAACGGCCGGTTCAAGCCATGCCCGTTATTCCTGGTGAGCGGCCACTCCTTTCCCCGCCGGGTTCCGCATACGTTAAGATTGCCGAGGGCTGTAATAACCGGTGCTCCTTCTGCGCCATCCCGCTGATCCGGGGGAGCCTCAAGAGCCGCGCCGTCCTGGATATCCGGGAAGAATGCCGGCGGCTTCTGGACCGGGGCGTCCGGGAACTCTGTCTTATCGGCCAGGACCTGGGGGCCTTTGGCTCAGACCGCGGCGCCGGCGGTCTGCGGGAACTCCTGGAAGGGCTGGAAACCTTGCCGGGAGATTTTTGGGTACGCCTGCTCTATATCCACCCGGATCATTTTCCCTTGGAACTCCTCCCGCTTTTTCAGCGGGATCCGCGGTTTCTTCCCTATTTCGATATTCCCTTTCAGCACGGGTCACCGCGGATACTCCGGGCCATGGGCCGCCGGGGAAATCCCCAAGCCTACCTTGAACTCATCGAAACTATACGGCGGCTGCTGCCCGGCGGGGTTATCCGGTCTACCTTTATGACCGGCTTTCCTGGGGAGACTGATGAGGATTTCCAGGCGCTGCTGGATTTTCAGGACCGCGCCCGGCTTGATTGGGCGGGGGTTTTTGTGTATTCCCGGGAAGAAGGCACGGCGGCTTATGCCTTAAAAGGCCGGGTTCCCAAGGGGCTTGCCCGCAAACGAAGGGAACTTTTTGAGGAACGGCAGGTTCCTATCACCGAGGAACGGATGGACCGCTTGGTGGGCCGGACCCTTACCGTATTGGCGGAGGAACGGATTGTTGGGGAGGACGGGCTGTACCTAGGCCGCTTGGCCTGCCATGCGCCGGAGGTGGACGGCTCGGCGGTGATCCTTGCGGACCAAGCCCTTACGCTGGGAAGTTTTGCCAGCGCCAAGGTCCTTGCCCGGAACGGGTTTGACCTGGAAGTGTATGTTAGCGGCTAGGCCGGCGTGAGGGGTTCACCCCCGGCCCTCCAAACCCCCGCAATTGGCGCTATACCTAATGAAAACGCTGGACTATATTCTGTTGTAGCGGCCCGTTCCGCTCAAGGAGCAATCTATGAAAACTACCTTAAAAATTGAAGGGATGTCCTGTGAACATTGTGTCCGCCATGTTACCCAGGCGCTCAAGGATGTGGCGGGGGTATCCGCCGTGTCGGTCAACCTCAAGGATAAATCCGCCCTGGTAGAACACGCCGATCCGGTAAGCCTTGACGCCCTCAAGAACGCGGTCCTTGAGGCGGGCTATGAGGTATAGGGCGGGGGGACCGGGGGGCCTTTCGGCCCCCCGGCGGGGGCGTTGCGGGGGTAGAACCCCCGCATGGGGGGTAGCGGAGAACCCGGAGGGTTCGGAGTGAGGGGGGCTTGCCCCCCACGAATCTCTTAAGCTAGGGGCGTTACCGGGGCATATCCCCCGTTGAGTGGATACGGCGCAACGAAGCGCGACGTAGGGGCCGGATTGCGAAGCAATCCGCGATTTCCCCCCTTAACCGTTAAAAGGGAGGGCTTCAAATATCCCGGCGGGGCATGGTAGGCTGAACTCATGAAGGATTGTATTTTTTGTAAAATCGCCGCGGGGGAAATCCCCTGTAGCAAAATCTATGAGGATGATGCGTTTTTGGCCTTCCATGACATTGCGCCCCAAGCGCCGCTTCACTTTCTCCTCATTCCTAAACGGCACATTCGGAATATCATGGAGATCGAAGGCGGGGATGACGCCCTGTTGGGCGCGTTGCTGTATAAGGCCCAAGCCCTGGCGGTGGAATTGGGGTGCGGAGAAAAGGGCGCGAGGTTTGTGGTGAACTGCAAGGCCGACGGGGGGCAGACGGTGGATCACCTCCATATCCATGTCCTGGGCGGCAGGCCCCTAGCCTGGCCCCCAGGCTGAATGGTTACTTCTTAGGGAAGCGCCGGCGGCTATGCCCGGCCTTTTCCAGGGCGTTTTCCACAGCCTGTAGAAAGCCCGCGCTCGATTCGCTTGCCCCGGACAGGGCATCCAGGCTGGTGGTATTTTCATCCAATACCTGTTCCCGGAGTTCCTCCATCGCCGCGCCGCCTACCAGGGGATCATCCTCGTGGTCTAAAATCTCGATGCCCAGGATGATCCCCCCGCCGGTTTCTACCGCCACCCGGATAGGCCCCCGGAAGCCCTGCCCGGTTCCCTCAAAGCGCTTCACCGGGAAGGCTGTGGGCGGTTGCTCCGGCTGCGCGGACGGTCCGCCAGAGCAGCCGCCCGCCAGCGCCGCGATGCATAGCGGGATCAGGTAAAACCGGGATTGATACTGGTTACGGGTACCCATAATGCCTCCTTATACCAGGGCTATGGGCTCATCCAAGGAAAATGCTTTAATAGGAACGGTAAAATAGTTTGAAGGGGAAAAAAGCCTTGGCCCTAATAGGGTCCCCCCGGAAAAACGGGGCCACCATGGGGTTGTTGCGTTGTTTTATGGACCAGTGGGAAACCCGCGGCGGGGGCCGGGAGGACGTTACCGTGATCAACGCCTACCAGCCGGCGCTCAAGCCCTGCATCCACTGCGGGTACTGTAAACAGAACCGGGGCTGCGTATACCAGGATTTTGAGCCTATCGACCGGTCCTTGCGGAAAGCGGACCTCCTGGTTATCGCCTCCCCGGTATACGGGCTGGGCTTTCCCGCGCCCTTAAAGGCCGTTTTTGATCGCACCCAACAGTATTTTGAGGCCAAGCGTTCCTTGGGAATACCGAATCCCATTGAAAAACATAAGCCCGCCCTGTTTCTGGCCGCCTTTGGCTCTCCCCAGCCCCGGGGTCTTGATCTGATGGAGGAACAGATACGCCTGGCGGGGCTTTTGGTGAACGCCGCGCTGGAACATACCATTATCGCGGCCCATACGGACCGGCTTCCGGTGCATTGGGCACGCGTTGGGGATCAAATAGCCCGGGCTTTACAGGATATTAAAGCGGCTTGGGAATACTCCGGCGCCGCTGAATAAGGCGCTGGTATAAGGGCGGTTTTGCCGCTGACGGCCCTTGGTTCAGCGGCCCATCCATCAGCGCTTCCCTAAGAGGTCGAGAAATCCTGGATAGGTAATCGCGGCGCTCTCCGCCCCTTGGATTTCTATTGGCCCTGACGCGCCCAGGGCCGCCGCCGCCAGGGCCATAACCACCCGGTGATCCCCCCGTCCGTCCACCCTTCCCCCGTGTATATTCCGGCCCTGGATGATAAGACCATCAGGCCGTTCCTCAACCGCCGCTCCCAGTTTGCCCAATTCCTGGGCCATCACCGCAATCCGGTCGGTTTCTTTAATCCGCGCATGGGCCGCGTTGGTAAGACGGGTTTCTCCCTGGGCATAGGCCCCCAAAACAGCCATCACTGGTAAGAGGTCCGGCGTAGCGTTAAGGTCAAAAGTCCCGCCTTTGAGCGGCCCGTTCCGGGCGAGCGTAAGCCGCCATGAAGCCGGCGATGCATTGGCGTCCTGCCGGTCCCAGCGAACTTTACAGCCCATACGGGCCAACATAGTAAAAAAAGCCTTGTCCCCCTGCATGTCATGGGGATCAAGCCCCAATAGGATAAGCTCCCCCGGAGGAACCGGAACGTCCAGGCCGGGGGCTGGAAGGGTTTCTTGCGCCGCAACCGCGGCGGCGCAGGCTGGGAAGGCGGCGGAGGAGAAATCCCCAGGAACCGGCCCGTTTATGGGGCTGTATGCCGCGCCGCCGGGAATACGGAACCAGGAAAAGTCCGGCGCCGCTTCATAGGGAATGCCCTGGGCATCCAGGTATGAGAGGGTCAAGGCGATGTAGGGCTTTTCGTTTAACAAGGGCACCTCGATTTCCGTTATCCCTCCCGCCGGGGCCAGCGGCGCCGCCAGGAGCAGGGCGGACAGATACTGGCTGGTTGGGCAGGGAAGCCGTACCCGGCCTCCTTGCCAGGGACCTTGGACTGTGATAGGGATGCAGCCGTCCGCGCCGCTTTTTACCTGAACACCCATGCCCCTGAGGGCTTCCACCAGGGGAAGCGCTCCGCGCCTGGCTATCTGGCTGTCCCCGGTAAAAGTTACCGGCTTTTTTCCCAGGGACGCGAGGGCAAGGGATAAAAACAGGGTTGTACCAGAATTCCCCACATCTAAAGGCCGGTCCGGTTTTATCGAAGCATCAAGGTTTCCGGCGATGCCTGTTACAGTCCAGCGGACAAGCCGCCCGCCTTGTTCATTGGGAGGGTTTGGGCAAGCGCTGCCGGCGCTTGCCCGCTCTTCAATAGAGGCTCCTAGTGCCCGGCATACGGAAACACAGGACCGGGCATCGAGAGAATCCAAGGGATAGTCAATACTTGAGGTTCCTTTGCCCATTGATGCTATGAGGAGCCGCCGGATGGTATGGGACTTAGACGCGGGAACCCGCAGTGTCCCGTAAAAGGGATGGGGTTTGATAAGTGCGTACATACTAGAAGCTACTATAGTTCAATGCGGGGTTAACAGGGAAGGGGACGGGAAGGGGTCAGAGGCCCTCTGGCGGAGAGTTATCAGGGGAGGGGGACAGAGGCATTCCAGCGGGGGAGTTGCCAGGGAAAGGGACAGAGACCTTCGGCGAGTGAGGGAGTTGCCGGGGAAAGGGACAGAGGTCCTCTGGCGGAGAGTTATCGGGGAAAGGTGAACAGAGGCATTCCAGCGGGGGAACTGCCAGGAAAGGGGGACAGAGGTTCTTCACAGGAACTGCCAGGGAAAGGGACAGAGACCCTCGGAGGGGAGTTATTGGGGAAGGGGACAGAAACATTCCAGCGGAGAGTTGCCAGGGAAAGAGACAGAGGCCCTCTGGCGGAGAGTTATCGGGAGGGGGTAGTAGTGGTATAGGCGCTGCTCATGGGGGACTTACAATGTTTACCGGTGTTTTTCCTGCCGCAATCCGGGCAATGTTTTCCCAGATCGTGTGATGGGCTCGTTTAAAACTGCCGGCGCTAATCCCGCCCAGATGGGGGGCGTACACCACCCGGTCTTTACAATGCTCTGGTAGATCAACCAGAGGATGATCCTTTGGGGTGGGTTCGGGGAAGAGGGTGTCAAAGGCCGCGCCGGCAATGGCGCCGTTGATCAACGCGGAACGGAGCGCGGTGTTATCCACAATCTCCCCCCGGGCGGTGTTAACAATACAGGAGGAGGGTTTCATCTTCTGGATAAAGGATGCGTTGATCATGCCCGTTGTTTCTGGGGTAACCGCCGTATGGATTGATACAATATCTGATATTGCCGCCAGATCGGCGAGTTCCGCATAGTGGACGTGATAGCGTTCCTCTTCCTCATGAGGCTTCCGGCGGGGGACATAGTAATAGATCGGACAGCCAAAGGCCCGTAGCCGGAGGGCCGTAGCTTTGGCTATGTCCCCAAATCCAACCAGGCCCACCGCGCAGTCCCCAAGCTCGACAATCCCTTCAACCATCAGGCGTTCCTTCATCTCAATCTGGCGTCCCGCCCGAACTTCCCGATCTCCCGCAACCAGGCGGCGCAGCCAGGCCAGCATAAGGAGTACCGCCTGTTCGGACACCGCGGCGGCGTTACAGCCCTTATTGTTACAGACATAAATCCCCCGTTCAGCCGCGGCTGCGCGGTCGATTTTGTCATAGGCAACCCCTTCGGAATGGATCATCCGCAAACGAGGCATCCCCTGGATGAGATTACGGCTTACCACCGCGATGGCGTCCGCCACGATAACTTCCGCGTCCGACGCATGGGTAAGCGCCTCCGCGTATCCCGTATCCCGGGGTAAAAAAACAAGGTCATAGTCCGGATTGGACAGGGCTTGGGAAGAAAATTTTTCATACCGGTCCCGATTGCCAATAATTGCGATTTTCATGTAAAAACCTCCTATAACTATTCCAGGGTCTGGAGGCTTTTCAGTCTGAAAGCCTCCTTAGATATTAATATTAACAATTAGTATTGACAATATTCCGGTCTTTGTAAAGAATTGGCATAAGGCAGGTGTCCCTATGACCATGCGGATTAAAGGTTTTCTTGCGCGGAAGGAAATCGAAATTTCGGTAAAACGTTACGGAATTGACGCGCTGGGAGCGATGGCCCAAGGGCTGTTCGCATCGCTTTTGATTGGAACAATCATTGGTACTCTGGGCGAGCAGCTTCATGTGGAGATACTGGTAAGCATCGGAAATTACGCCAAGGCCGCCACCGGGCCGTCTATGGCGGTGGCCATTGGCTGGGCGCTCAAAAGTCCGTTTCTTGTGCTGTTCTCGCTTATCGCCGTGGGGCAGGCGGCGAACAGCTTGGGCGGGGCCGGAGGCCCTCTGGCGGTATACTTTGCGGCCATCGCGGCGGCTGAAGCGGGAAAGCTGGTTTCAAAAGAAACGAAAATTGATATTATAATTACGCCCTTTGTAACCATAGCCGCCGGCGCGCTTTTTTCCCTGTTTGCGGCGCCCTGGATTGGCGCGGCGGCAAGCGCCACCGGCCAAGCTATTATGTGGGCCACGGAACTCCAGCCTTTTCTTATGGGCGTGGGGATTTCAGTTATTGTGGGGATGATGCTTACCCTGCCGGTTTCGAGCGCGGCGATCTGCGCGGCATTGAACCTTATGGGGCTTGCCGGCGGCGCGGCGGTAGCCGGTTGCTGCGCCCAGATGATCGGCTTTGCGGTGATGAGCTTCAAAGAAAACCGTTTCGGCGGCCTTTTGGCTCAAGGGATTGGAACTTCGATGCTCCAGATGGGAAATATCATACGCAACCCGAGAATCTGGATTCCGCCCACCGTTGCGGCGGCAATTACGGGACCTTTGGCGACCTGCCTATTCAAACTGCAAATGAACGGCGCCGCCATCGCATCGGGCATGGGGACCTGCGGTCTGGTCGGGCAAATCGGCGTTTATACCGGCTGGGTAAACGATGTTTCCCAGGGCCTAAAGCCAGGAATCGCCGCCTTTGATTGGCTGGGCCTGGGCCTGATTTGTTTCGCGCTCCCCGCCCTGCTCACGCCGCTCATCGCCTTGCCGCTTCGCCGGACGGGCTGGATCCGTGACGGCGATTTAGCGCTCAACCTCTAGGGAAACACTGATTAAATCCAATCGAGGATTTAATCAGTGTATCTTACCCGCATTTGCGTAATGAAATGAGCAAATGCAGAGGGTAACGCTGATTAGCGTCAAGTTAATCAGCGCTTCCCTAGGTAACGCTAATAGGAATGTATCCCTAAATAACTATGGTTTTACGAAAAGCGATAAAAGCGCACGTCATCGTAAGCAGTCCTTTACAGGTCTAGTCTTTATATATTTTTGCCTTCGCCGTATTTCGCTAGTCCGGTTGCCCAGAGCGACTGAACCCCCTTCATGCCAAAACTGGAAATAGCAGTATACAGAGCTTGATGCGTTGAAAGAAGCGGGTAACGACTTTCATGATATTCCGATACGCGGCATATAAGCAAACCGCTTCAAACGCCTTATACGGTTCTATGGGTTTTATAGGCGGCAGGCGGATTCTACCAGGTTTCGCCGGTATTCCCGCGCCAGATTGTACCGGTTGTAGGGGGCTCTGTCCCCATATGCTACTTATATGCGTATACTTAACGAACAAGGCGGTACAAGAATTAACAGAGAATACCCGAAAAACTTTAAAACAAGGATAAAAGACTCATATTTTCTACATCGAATTTGACCGAAAATTCTTAAGCAAGCGCATATGGGTTCCGTATATGGGATATGTCCCCCTTAGACTAGGATTCCCAGTAAAGAAGCGCTTCCCCCAAAGGGGATAGAGCAAAAGGGAAGGGGGACAGAGCCAAAAAAAAGGAAGCAGAAAAAACACTAAAATAATAAGACGGTAATTAAAGCAAAACCGCGCTTCTTCTCCATAGTATGGGTATGCGTAAACCAAGACTGATCAAACAGGATGCGGCCTATCATGTTACCGCCAGGACCAACCGGGGAGAAATGGCGCTCTTCTGTCCCGCCATGCGCAAGCTCTTTCTTAACCTCCTGGAGCGGGCTAAAAAGAAATATGGGTTCGTCATTCATAACTTCTGCGTGATGGGAAACCATATCCACCTGCTTATCCGTCCAGGCCCTAAAGGATCGCTCTCCCGGATCATGCAGTGGATGCTCAGTATGTTTGACCGGGCCTGGAATAAGAAGCATGGCGTCAAAGGACATGTCTGGGGAGACCGCTTCTTTTCTAAAGTTCTTGACAGCCTGTTCGGGTTTCTCCATGCCTTTAGGTATGTAAGCCTGAATCCGGTAAAAGCCTCCCTGGTAGAAAAGGCTGAAGAATGGGAATTCGGCGGCCTATGGCATTTTATACGGGGGAGCCGGTCAATACTTGACCGGACTATTTGTATGGAAGCGCTCTATCAAAGCCTGTTCCGCGGCCATGAGGTCTTATAGGCTCATTGTTGGGAGGCCGTTATAACAATGAGAACAAACGTCAACTTTGATGGGGGGCGGGCCGATGCGCTGGCCAAGCTCGCCGGTGAAAAACGCGCCGCCTTCGGCCGAGGTGTTGTATGGACGCTGATCCGCTTAACCGGGCACTGAACTATTTTTTCAGCCTTCCCTATCTATACCCCTATCAGCGGCTGGTAATCGCCAACCTGCTTGAAGCGGCGCCGGCATCGGGCATCCCCATCCATTGGCCCGGCCTAGGGCCAACGGAAGCGCCGGATGCCGGGGAAGACCGCGCTGACACAGGGCGGCAGCTCGTGATCCTCCCCACCGGCGCGGGGAAGTCCCTCTGTTTCCAGCTTCCCGCCATGGTTTTGGGGGGGATCACCCTGCTTATCTGTCCGCTCCTCTCCCTCATGGCGGACCAGGAACGGCGGCTTCGGGAAAAGGGCTTTGTCCCGGCGCTCCTTCGCGGGGGACAGAGCCGGGAGGAACGGGAAACCATTTGGCACAACCTGCGCTCCGGGAAATCGAAGATCATTATCGCCAACCCCGAAACGCTGCTGCGTCCCGCGACGCTCTCCATACTGGGAACCTTGGGGATCGCGCATCTCGTGATTGACGAGGCCCACTGTGTAAGCGAATGGGGAGAAACCTTCAGGCCCGCCTACCAGGAACTGGGGAAGATACGGGAAGCCCTTGCCCCGCCTGGCGCTCCAGAACTTTTGATAACGGCCTTTACCGCCACCGCTTCCCCGCCGGTCCTGGAAAAGATCGAGCGCTACATATTCGGACCCGGCAGCGCGCCGCGCCGGATTACCGGAAACCCGGACCGGAACAATATCCGCTACGCCGCCCAGGGCGCGATACTCCGGGACCTGGCGGTTCGGGACCTCCTGCGGACCCACCGGCTTCCGGCCCTAGTATTTTGCGCTTCCCGTTGGGGAACGGAACAGCTTGCCCGGTATCTGCGGTATGAAGCTGAAGCGGCGGGAAGGGCCAGCGCGGCTGCGGAAATCCGGTTCTACCATGCCGGATTAAGCCGGGAAGAAAAAAAGGCTTTGGAGGACTGGTTTTTTACCGCTTCCAACGGGGTTTTAGTCGCCACCTGCGCCTATGGTATGGGGGTGGACAAGCCAAATATCCGCACGGTGATACACCGGGATTGCCCGCCGTCGGTAGAAGCCTATCTTCAGGAATCGGGGCGGGCGGGGAGGGACGCGCTTCCTGCCCGGGGGATACTCCTCTGGGGTCCCGATGACGCGGCGGCCGGAAGAAAGACGCCGGCGGAGCGCCAGCGGTTTCTTCTTGACTATGCCCGGAATATTCGCGTTTGCCGGAGGAGGGAACTCCTGCGGCTCCTTCAATATGAGGGGGACGGAGCCGTAGGCGCTGTTGAGCCGGGCCGCTGCTGTGATGTTTGCGCGGGAGAAGCCCGGGACGCCTGCCGGGAAGAAGCGCCGGTCTTGGATTTTATCCGGCGCAACCGGCGGTCCTACTGTTTGAACCAAGCCGCCGCGTTGATCGCCGGGGACCCCGCCATCGGCTGCGGCGAGGGGGAAGGGCGCGTCCTTCTGCAAACCCTCATAACTATGGGAAAAATTACAGCCTCTCGAAATATTTTTTGGAAAGACGCGCTCTATACAAAGGTCCCGGCCGGGGCGCTGCGGAAGGCGGCGGTCCCGTAGGGGCTTTTCCGCATAGGCTATGCCTCAACGGTAAACCGGGCGACGGCCTCTAACAGGCCGCCGATATGGTCCTTATTCAGCGTGGTAATTTCAAATATCCGGTCTACCGCCCCGTTGATCCGCTCCGCGTTGGCGGCCATATCCCGCATCTCCTGGGAGAGGTCCCGGCTGACGGCCCCTAGCACCTGACTTTCGGCAATGACTTCCTGGGCGCTGGCAAGCATCTGTGAAGAACCGGCCTTAACAGACGCGGTTATGCCGTTGAGTCCTTCCACCGCGTCCAGAATCTGCTTGCTCCCTTCCCCCTGTTCCTCCATGGAATTTCGGATATGCTCTTCCTGCTGGGCCACGGTCTGAACGCCGGCTTCTATCCCCTCAAAACGGCCGCGGACTATGGCGGCGGACTTGCCGATTGTATCGATGGAAATTGTTATCTGTTTTAGGACCTCCGAGATGGTTTTGGACTGTTCCGCTGAGGATTCGGCGAGCTTGCGAATCTCCTCAGACACCACCGCAAAACCCTTTCCCGCTTCCCCCGCGTGGGCCGCTTCAATGGCGGCGTTCATGGCAAGCAGGTTGGTCTGGCCGGCGATGTTTTCTATCACCGCGTTGATCGCCACAAGGCCCTCGGAATCCCGGGATATCTTTTCAATGTCCGCGGAAACCGCCTGCAACGCAAGCCGCCCGCTTTCAGAGGCTTCGGTCAGGAAGTTCATGTTGCTCGTATTGTTAATCAGCCTTTGGGTAACCGATTGGATAGAGGCCAGCATCTCTTCAATGGCCGCGGATGATTGGGAAACACTCGCCGCTTGCCGGTCGATGTGGGCGTTCTGCTCCTCAATGGCCTGGGTGATCTTTTCTATATTCTGAACCGTGTCTTCCACGCTTGCGCTTTGGTTTGCCGCCTGGGTTTTCATATTCTTCAGGGAGCCGGCGATCTCGGCGACCGCCCCGGCGGTCTGGTTTGTATGGGATTGCAGTTCAGCCCCAATGGTTGAGAGGGCGACCGCCTTGTCCTTGATCACCCGGATCAGGGACCGGATATTCTCCACGGTTCCATTGAAGGAATGGGTCATCTCCCCGATTTCATCATTCCGCCGGACCGTGATGAGCTTCGTAAGGTCCCCCTGGCCTATATCTGCGCAGAGGCGGATCATGTTTTTGAGGGGGCTTGCGATGGAACGGGCTATGAAGAAGGCCGCCGACGCGGTAAGGAGGAAGGTGGTAATACCGATGCCCATACCGATAAGGGTCATGCGGCGGATTTCTTTGAGGAAGATACGCTGGGGGATGCCGATCATTAAGGTCCAGGGGGCGTCGGCGCGGCCTATGGTAAAGGGGACAGAGATAAAAACTATGGTTTCCCCCAAACTCCCCACATAATTGGTAAAACGCAAGGCCCGGCCTGTTTTTATTGCCCCGGTGAGTTGCGCCAAATGGGAGCCGGCAATATCCCCTTCACCGTGTATGGATTGCCCGATGCGGTTTTCATCAAAATGGGCGATGATGACGCCGTTGTTGCTGTAGAGCGCCGTTACGGTTCCCTCGTAGGGCTGGATGTTCCGCGCCTCCCGCTGAATATGCTCAAGTTCAAGGTTGACCGTTACAGCCCCAATAAAACGGTCCGCTTCATACATGGGTACCGCCAGGGTGGTGATGAGCGTATCCACCCCGTCGATGGGGTAATAGTAGGGGTCCATGATCATTTCCCCTCTGATCCGTTTAACGTCTTGATAGTAAGCTTCGGTTCCAATAACCACATGGTCTTCAAGGCGTCCCGGGACTATTCCGTTTTTACTCCGGTACCAGTAGGGCATGAACCGGTCCGCCTCGCCGCTGGTATCGCTGTCCGCCGGGCCGTCCAAAATGCCGGGTTCCCAGATGCTTGCGGCCCCGGCGATTTCAATGTTTTTCTCCACCAGCGTCCGGCTGATCGTGGCAAAGAAGTCCCGCCGGAGGCTTGCTTCAATGTTCTGGTATTCTTCCATTATTTGCCCGGCAGTCCGGGCCGCGTCCATATAGATTTCCAGCCAAACCTGCATTATCTTGCCGTGGAGGGCGGCTAAATTGGAGATTTCCTGTTCCTCCAAGCGGCTTTTCTCCGCGGAGAACAGCGCGAGGAGGGAGGTCAAAAGTATTCCAGTCCCCATTACATTGAGGGCGATAATAAAAATAAGCAGTTTTTTTCCAATCTTCATGGATAACTCCTGTAACGCGCTGGCCGCGGCCCTCGCCGCTTATCAGCTTCCCTTGTAGGAGTATAGTGAAAGAACCATCATTTGCTTATAATTAAACTACGAATGAATAGGATAAATATATGGCAAGAAACCCTGCCGGTCCGGTTTGGGAATATCGATAGTTCGGATCGTATGACCTTGGCGGCGGTCTTTGATTTCTTCCAGGAAGCGGCCATCAGCCACGCGGAACACCTGGGGGTTGGGCGGGAGGCTATGGCCCGGACCGGCCAGGTATGGGTGCTTTCCCGGATGTCCGTACTCATCCTCCGGCGTCCCCGGTGGACCGAAACCCTTACGCTCCGTTCCTGGCCCCGGGGGACAGAGAAACTGTTAGCCCTGCGGGATTACGATCTGCGGGACGCGGAAGGCATCCCCCTGGTTCTGGGACGGAGCGGCTGGCTGGTTCTGGACCGGGAAAAACGCCGGCCCCTGCGCAGCCAAGCTTTTATGGAAGGGCTGCCCCGCAATGAGGGACTGGATGCCCTGCCAGGGATCCCTCCGGGATTGGAAGCCCGGAACGGTCTTTCGCTTATGGGAGAACGCCGGGCTGTTTATTCGGATATTGATTATAACGGCCATGTTAATAACGCCCGCTATGTCCAATGGATACAGGACAGCCTGGACCCCGGGCGTTTGATTCAGGCCAGCGGGATGCGTTTGGATATTAACTATCTGCGGGAAGTTAGGGGCGGAGATAGTATCCGGCTTTGGGCCGCCCCTTTGCCGCCGGAGCCGGCAAAGGCTGGCGAAAGCGGCCTGGAACCCTGGCACAGCCTTACCGCCCTGGAAGGCCGCTATGCGGACGGCCGCCCGGCATTCCGGGCTGAACTGCGGACCTGTTAAACAGATAACTGAGTACAAACCATACCGCAGAGATTTGACAGGGAACAAAGCCGCTCCAGACGCTTTCCTGGTAAGCGGTAAAAAGCCTCCTGTTTGCTCCCTGTTTGCTCTGTCCCCCGGCTCTATCCCGCTATCGCCGGTTGCCTGACGTACTTGCTCCGTACTTGCTCTGTCCCTATCCCCTGGCCGCTGTTTGTTATTCCCTTTTGCGCCGCTGCCCCCTGTTGATCGTGTTTACCCTGGCCTCGTCCCATATCGCACTGTCGTCTGTTTTCCGCTCGCGCTTGCTCTGTCCACCATTCTCGTCCCTTATTCTCTGTCCCTTATTCTCTGTCCCTCATTCTCTGTCCACCATTCTCGTCCCTCATTCTCTGTCTACCATTCTCGTCCCTCAGTCTCTGTCCCCCAGTCTCTGTCCCTCATTCTCTGTCCCTCATTCTCTGTCCCCCATCCTCTGGTACTTGCCCTGTGGCGGACGGATTTCCCCCCTTGACCTTATTTTCCATTCGGGTACTATAAGCCTATTCCCCTAAGAGGAGGCGCCGTTATGATGGTACGGACATTACCGAAAAAACAACTCAAGAGGTCCAAAGCCTCCGGTGGAAAACAGCGCGTCTAAAACTGGTATAATGTTCATCCATTCCATCCGAAAGGCTCTTTTATTATGAGGCCGTTTTCAACAACCCCGCCCTGAAGTGTGCGTGTGAGCGCAGAGAGGGGTATTGATTCCACCGCGGGAATGAAAACGGCTGGTACGCTGTCTGTCCGTGGCTGTTACGGCGGACGGCCCATGGTTTATCAAAAGAGGTTATCGTTGGATACGATTTGGTTAAGTATATCCGCGGGGAGCGGTCCTGAGGAATGCGCCCGGGCCGCGGCCCTTACGGTGAGGGTTTTGCTGCGGGACTTGCAAAGCCGCCCCGGGAACGGCATTGCGGTACGGCTTATTGAAACCGCGCCTTCCCGGATACCAGGGAATATCCGGTCCGCCCTGCTTGCCTTGGCGGGGGAAGACGCCGCGGCCTATGCCGCTTCGTGGACCGGGGTCATTCAGTGGATTTGGAAAAGCGCCTACCGGCCCGGCCATCGGCGGAAAAATTGGTTTGTTTCGGTAACGCCCTATCGGGAAAGCCTAAGCGGACCGGCCTTCTCCCCTGCGGATGTGCGGTTTGAAACCGCCCGCTCCAGCGGGCCCGGCGGCCAGCATGTGAACAAAACCGAAACCGCGGTTCGGGCGGTGCATATTCCTACGGGGAAAAGCGCCGCCGCCCGGGAGGAACGTTCCCAGATGCTGAATAAACGCCTTGCCCTTGCCCGGCTTGCGTCGGCCTTTGCAAAAGAACAGGCGGAGGCTGAAAAACGGTCCTGTTCCGCCCGGCGGCATAACCATTGGGAGCTTGAGCGGGGGAATCCTATCCGGGTCTATGACGGGGAGACCCTTCGCCTGCTTGGGGAGTATGTTGGGACTGGGAGCGGCGGCCTATGAGCGGAAGGCCCATTGCCCCAATTACGGTGCGGGGAAAACACAACGAGGCCCAGGTCTATGTCAAGACCCTGGAATCGGCCTGCGAGGATAAGATACGGCAATATCTGGATCACCCGGCCTTTGCGGATACCACGGTACGGGTAATGCCCGACGTGCATCTGGGAAAAGGCGCGGTGATAGGCTGGACCGCCACCTACGCTTCGCGGATCATCCCTTCGGTAATCGGCCTTGATATGGGCTGCGGGGTATGCGCCTGCAACCTTGGCCGGGGGAAAGCGCATTTTGATAAACTCGACGGGTTTATCCGCAAGCATATCCCTGCGGGCCAGGCCGTGCGATCCTCCCTCCCTGAAGACCTCGCGGACATCCACGTCTTTGCGGCCGGGCGGGCCGGCCTAGACCTCAGCATTGAGCAATTCAAGCGCGGCATCCGGGCGCTCTGCGAAAAACAGAAGCAGGGGGTGGAACGGGTATTCGCGTCCTTGGGAACCCTCGGCGGGGGGAATCATTTTATTGAAATCGGCATGGATGAAAATCAGAATCGCTGGCTGCTGATCCATACGGGCTCCCGCATCTTAGGCGCCCATACAGCGGAATACCATGAAATCATCGCCCTGCGGGAGACCAGCGCGGAAAGCCCCATCAAGTATCTTGAGGGGGCCCGCGCCGGAGACTACCTGGCGGATCTGGGGGCGCTCCAGTATTACGCCCAGGTAAACCGCGCCTTGATAGCCCAAACCATTGCCAAAGGTTTTTTTAAGACGGACATACGGGAGGCGGAATACCGTGACTGCGTTCACAACTATATTGACGCCGCCGCTGGAATCATCCGTAAGGGGGCTATTTCCGCAAAGCAAAACGAGCCGGTGGTCATTCCCTTTTCCATGTCCGAAGGAGCCGTCCTTGGCCGGGGCAAGGGAAAGGCCGCCTGGAACTATTCAGCCCCCCACGGCGCGGGAAGGAAGCGGAGCCGCTCCGTCGCGCGGGGCCTTTCCCTTGATGCGTACCGGAAAGAGATGCGGGGGGTCTGGTCAAGCGTCGTCGGCAAGGAAACGCTGGAAGAAAGCCCCATGGCCTATAAAAAGGCCCGGGACATTCTTGAGTATCTTGAGGAAACGGTTGTGGTAGAACAGCGGCTCAAGCCCGTATACAACTTCAAGGCCCTTGATTAACGGCCGCTTCACCGTATTTTGATAAGAATAGCCTGTACGTCCGGCCCAGCGCTGGCCGCCGTACAGGGTTTCCATTCCTGGATTAACCGGTTCCGCTTATGGCGGGCTTGCGCTTGTATCGCGTTCCATAAAAGCTGGAATTATTGAGAGATAAGCTCTTCATCTCTATAAAAAATGATGGCCTATTCGCTGGGCCATGTTAAAAATGCCTGAATTATACGGCCTTCCCTTCCTTGACGGCTTGCGAGCGTTATGAACAGCCAGGACGCTAGGCGTACAACTATTAGTTACAACCCAGCAAGCGCAGCCTAGTGTCTGGACACTATTGTAATAGTGGAGAGATTATTAGACGTGTTCCAAAACCCGGTTGGTTTCGGAACACGTTCTGCGGTTTCTCAGGCTAAAGCCTGCGGACTAAAGTCCGGTGAAACCGCGTTTTTAAGCGGACTTTAGTCCGCGCCCGCGGGTCGGGAAACCGCAAAGGAGCATTTGAAAACAACCGGTTTTTAGAGGTTCTCTATAGCATAGGAGTATAGTAGCAATTCAAAGTATCACCCGTCCGGCTCGTCCCCCAGGTACAATATCGTGTGGAATAAAAAAACCAGCGGGTTCAACACGCAAAAGTTCTCGCTCGCATGGGACTGTCCGCGTCCAAAGGTATGTTCCAGATCGTACCCGTGGTTTTTCAACACCCTGTTATGTTCGTTTTTTCGTCAATCCTGTTTACCGGCAAACCACAAAACTCCCCAACAGCGGTACTTACGAGTATATTTACAAAGGGGCGGCCAACGAAAATACCTCGTTCTTTTTTCCGGCTCCCTTGGCGGGAACGGGGCATATCAGCATATCAGCATCCCTGAAAGCGCGGCGCGCCCCGCGCCGCGCTTTCAGGGGCTTTGGATCAAAGGTCCGGTCAAAAAAACGGATAAAAGAATATTTGATATTACTCTGTCCGGCAATAAGCTGTTGCTTTTGCGCGAGGAAGCCCTTTGCGGCATTGACCTTGACGGATATCTTGCCAAAGAATCGGTAACAGTAATCGTCCCCAACGCCCAGGGCATGGAAAAGACCGCCACCGTGGAAGACGGCCTTTGCGTTGTGTGCAACAGAAACCGCTACGCCGCGCTTGCGTTACCCGGTGGAACGCGAGATGAAAGTTTTTGAAAATAAAGAAGGCAAAAGCGGGGGGCTGGGGGGCCGCGGCCTCAAGTGGGGGGCGTTACGGGGGCAGATACCCCGTTCAGGATAGGGTAGGGCGCTGCCATGCAGCGCCCGTAGGGGAGATTTCCCACTGTCAACAACATAAGCCGGGTCCGGGGCAAAAACCATGATATACTGGAATGAGGGAGGGAATATCATGGGAAAAAAACGTGCAGAAGTGGTGATATGTTTGATACACCGCACAAGGTATGAACGGCGGTCCAAGAAACGGAATCAGGACTTCGCCGGAAACGGAAAATAACCTTTTGCGCGGATTCCCGTCGTTTGAGTTCATTAACTCACCTTGCGCAAAAGTGATTTTTATATCAAAAAAGCGGGTAAATTTTTAAGAAAAGTCATATTTCGAGCATTTTTGAGACATTTTCGACCATTTTATATAGCCACTGGGTAACATGAGTCATTAAGTCATTACAGGATAAGGAAACAGAGCATGCGATGCGGGCATGGAAGGGGTTTATTCGGGAGAAGGAACTAAAGGAAAGAGGGAAGGCTGGGTAACGCTGGGGAAAAGCGGATTGCGGGATAGGGTGGTACGGATAGCGCTTGCCTGCGGGGAGACAGAAACGCTGATAACGAATATTGGGGAAGAGGGGATAGGGTATGAATCGTTTGCGGAGTTGTATCATAAGAGGCGGGGGATAAAGACGAAGTATAAAACGGTGAAGCAGCGGATGGGGATAGAGAACTTTTCCGGGTAGCTTGTAGGCAACATCAAGCAGGATTTTTACGCGATGATGACGGTGGCGAACACACGGCGCATTTCATAAGGGAGACGAACCGGAAGGTACGGGAAGGGCGAGAGGGGAGGGGGAACTGGTATGAATACCAGGTGAATGTGAATCACGCGGTAGGGGTATACAAGAATCGACTGATAGGGGTGGTGATGGCAAAGGGGAGGGGGCCGGGCGTGGCTGATGAGGGAACTGGTGGGAGAGATTGAACGGCGGGTAACGCCGGTACGCCCTGACCGGGAGGTTCCCCGGAAAGAGACCTCCCGGCAAGCGCGGTTTCACCACAACCATAAATCGAATTGCTGAGGGGGGAATCCTTAAATAGACCGCCGGGACCTGCTGGTTCCCCAAAATATGGGCCGAAAAATCAAAAGAGTACCTGGAAAAAGTCTTTGGTAAAAACTGGCAGAAAGAATACTATATCCGGGACTGCGTCGCCGGAACCGGCAATTTGCTTGCGGGCTTAACCAACCCCTACAATAGACGTGTTCCAAAACCCGGTTGGTTTCGGAACACGTCCCGCGGTTTCTCAGGCTAAAGCCTTATGAAACCGCGTTTTTAAGCGGAAGCTGTTCTGAAACTTCAGTTTCAGAACAGCTCTATTGTGTGGGCTTCCGGCATAGAGCGGGGTTTTGGCAAATGGCGAAATTGGATGGAATAAGATGGCTTCATTTTCAGGCGGAATTTTCAGCGCCGCTAAATATGAGTGGATGGATAATTTATCTTTGTATGACTATCTTCCCGGACGGAGAGGGCGAGTATTAACGAGACCAGGCAACGAGCGCAGTATAAAATTTCCCGATCTGGGTGTTTATTACTGGGACGATAGCCGGGACAAGGAATAGAATCGCGTAAGGACATTGGTTACTAGGGTAACGATGATGTTCACGCGCAACCTCCCGGCAAAAGCCCTTTAGCCTGGGGCCGCTTCTATGGTAGTATAGGCCATGGCCATTACTCATATTCTTGAAGGGCTTGACCCGGATCAGCGGAAGGCCGCCACCGCGGAACGGAACGCGGTGGTCGCCGCCGGGGCGGGGTCGGGAAAAACCAAGGTGCTCGCGGCCCGGTATGCCTGGCTGGTCATGGAAAAGGCGTACCCGGTGGAGAGCATACTCGCCCTGACCTTTACCAATAAGGCGGCCAGCGAGATGTACGGACGTATTTATACCCTCCTGTTGGAACAGCGGGACAGCCCCTTGGCGCGGGAGGCGGTCAAGAATTTTCATAAGGCGCGGATAGGCACCCTGGATTCTTTCTGCGCCGCCATAGGGCGGACCGCCGCCCGGCAGTACGGGATCAGCGCGGATTTCCGTATTGACGAAGCCGCGGTCCGGGAGCTGGCATTGAAGGCCGCGCTGCCCTTTGTGCTGGACCGCCGGGATAACCGCGCCCTCTCCCTGCTCATCGCCGAACGGAAGATCAAGACCGTGGCGGAGGAACTCTTTGCGGATATGCTCATCAAGTACAGCCCCCTAGGGAATCCCCTGGATTTCCAAACCCTGAAGGAACTGCAAGGCCGGGAATTGCTGGAACGGTGGCGGAAGGGCGCGGCCCGGGCGGCCTCCCTGGTACGGACCCTGCGGGAAGCCCTGGGGGAAACCGCCAAGGGCGGCAAAACCCTGGAGAGCCTGCGGGAAATCCTCGCCGGTCCCGTGGAGGCCCCGGATATACAGCCCCTCTTGGAACAATACGGCCTCTTGCCCGCGCCGCGGGGGAGCGCGGGGTTAGGACAAGCCCCGGAGGACGCGCTCCGCCGGGCAGTCGCCGCGTATTTTGACTGGCTCTTCCGCCTGAAATCCGTGCCCCGCCGGGGGGGCGAGGCCCTTGCCCTGATTAAGGAATGTCTGGGGGAACTCAAGGAACAGGTCTATGAGGAGCTTGAATTAACGGCCAATACCGCGCTTCAGGGGGAGATCATCGCGGCGGTGTTTCCCCTGGCCGATGAGTTTCAGCGCCTCTGCAACCGGCAAAAGCGGGAGGCCGGGGTGTTGACCTTCCATGACGCGGCCCGCCTTGCCGTGGACGCCCTGATCCGCTATCCCGATATCCGGGCCCTCTATAAGCGGGATATCCGGGCGCTCATGATCGACGAGTTCCAGGATAACAACCGTCTCCAGCGGGACCTGATCTACCTGCTGGCCGAAGCGGAGGACCGGGCCGCCCCGGGGCTGCCCGGCCATGGGGAACTCTGCCCGGACAAGCTGTTTTTTGTGGGGGATGAAAAACAGTCGATCTACCGTTTCCGGGGGGCCGACGTATCGGTTTTCCGGAGCCTTTCGGACGCCTTCGCCCAGAGCCCTGGGGGAATCAACCTGCGCTTGCCGAATAACTACCGGTCCACAACGGAGCTGATACGGGCGTTCAACCGTATTTTCGGCGGAATATCCGGGACCGGCGCGGAGGCTTTGCCGGAAGCGCCCCTCCCGGCGGTTTTTCTCCCCGGGGATATGCCCCGGGACGCTTTTGAGGCAGCCTATACCCCGGCGGCATCCCCCCGGGAAGCGCTTGCGGGGAGCGCCGGGGCCGCCCCTTCAGCGGGGGACGGGGGGGCTGTTAATTTTTATCTTATTGATGAAGACCGTTTGGCGGAACAGGACCAGCGGCTTTCCACCCAGGAGCTGGAAGGGGCCTTTATCGCCTGGAAGATACGGCGGCTTATCGACTCAAATTATTTGGTAACCCTGCGCGAGGGCCCGGAGATCATCCGGCGTCCCTGTGTTTATACGGATTTCGCGGTACTCCAGCGTTCCTATACCCATCAGTATTTTCTAGAAAAACACTGCAAGGCCTTCGGGATTCCCTATACCGCTGACCGGCCCTCGGCGCTTTTTCAAGACGCCCCGGTTAACGATCTGTATAACCTGCTGCGGCTCCTGGCATACCCGGAGGACCGGATCGCCTATGGGGCGCTCATCCGTTCACCCTTTATGCGTTTAAGCGACGAGGTTTTCACGGTTTGTATGCTCGCCGGAGACGCGGCGCCCTTTGACGAGGCCCTGGACGGCCGCATTCCCCCGGAGGAACTAGAACGCTTTCAATACTGCCGCCGGCGCTACCAGCGGGCCGCGGAAGCGGCAAGCCGGCTTCCCCTGACCGAACTGGCGGCCCTGCTCTGGTATCAGGAGGGCTGCCGGTATGAAACCCTCTGGTCGGCGGAGGCCCAGCCCTATGCGGGCCTCTTCGATCTGTTTTTTGAGCTTGCCCGGGACGCCCAGGAACGGGGCAAGACCCTGACGGATTTTCTTGATTATCTGGAGGGCCTGCTCAACCAGGAGGAACGGCTGGAGGACCTCCCGGTTCCCCAGGAAGGGGACGCGGGGGTTAGGCTCATGTCCATCCATAAAAGCAAGGGCTTGGAATTCCCGGTGGTCTTCCTCTATTGCGCTGGCGGGCGGGTTCAACATACCAGGAATGACAAGGCGGTTTACTATAGCGAAACCTGGGGGCTCACCATCAACATCCCCCCCGCTGACGAGCTGCCTAATCGCCAGGGGGGGAATTTGTTTTTTCAGATGCAACAGGCGGAGGAGGCGCGGAAGCAGGCGGCTGAACTGCGGCGGCTCCTGTATGTGGCCATGACCAGGGCGGAAAGCGCCCTCTATGTTACCGCCGCCCTGCCAAAACAGACTAAAGAGGAACAGGAACAAGAGGCCCCCCGCGCCGGGGAGCCGGGGGACGGCCCGCTCCGCCGCCGGCTGATCCAGCTCCGGGAAAAACGGCAGGGCCAGGCCGCCTCCTTTTTGGACCTGCTGCTGCCGGTTTTGGCGGCCCCCTCTGAAGCCGCGGCCTTTGGCGTACATCCTATTCCCCCCTGGACCAGGGAAGCCATCGCGGCCCTGCGGCGGCCCGGCCCGGGGGGGGCCGAAACGCCCGCCATGGCCGAGGCCGCGGAACGGGCCCGGCCCTGGTACCGGCAGGCCCGGCGGGTTCCCGATCCCGATGCCCTGGTAGAAACCCTTCGGGCCAGCGATCTCCACTGGGCCGCCGCGGACGGGGAGCGCGGCGGGAAGCCCCGGTCGCGGCCCGGTTGGGCGGTAGATCTTGACATCGACCGCATTATGGAAAAGGCGGGGCTTTTGGCCGAGGACTTTGGAACTATTGTGCACAGCTTTCTTGAGGCCCGTCTGTCTAACCGGAAGGCCCGTATTCCTCCGGGGATCGAAGCCAAACTGAGCGGGCGGGGCCTGCGGGATATTGAGGAGGCGGCCCGGATTATGGCCGGCGGCTTTTGCGATTCCCCCTTGGGCCGCAGCAGCGCGGCCGCGGCGTACCGGGAACCGGAGTTTCCCATCCTCACCCTGGCCCCATTCCAGGGCCGGCATGTTTCGGTAATCGGCCAAATAGATCTGGTCTTTGCGGGCGGCGCCCTTGAGCCGGAACTGGGCGGCCCGTCTGAGGGGGTGCGCGTGGTGGATTTTAAAACCGACCGGGAAGAACGCGCAAACCGGCATCTGGGCCAGCTGGCGGTTTACAGCCGGGCCGCCGGCGACATTTTCGGCAAACCGGCGCGGTCCTGGCTGTACTATTTGCGCAGCGGAAACTACGAGGAGCTTACCGTCCGTATCAAGGAGGTGGATATTGAAGCTATGGTCTACGCGGCGCTTACGCGGCCCCATAAACCATGAGACTGCGGCTCCTAAAGAAACCCTCACGCGGGCAAAATTTGGAGGCCCCGGCGGGGGGCGGAGCCCCACAGGAACCGCTGATTAACTTGACGCCGGACCTCCGGTCCGCGATCAGCGGTTCCCGCGCGCAAATGCGGGTAAGAAGCGATGATTTCGGACTATAGTCCGCATCCTCGATTGGATTTAATCATCGCTTCTTTAAGGGGGGACCGGGGGGCCTTTCGGCCCCCCGGCGGGGGTGTTGCGGGGGTAGAACCCCCGCAGAGGTTGCGGAGCCCCCGTTCCCTTGACAAAACACATAGTAATCCGGTAGGATTTATCCATGACGGCCGGGCGCGAACTGCGGGAAAAAATCACCTCCGAGGCTGAACGCTTGGGCCTTACCCTGCTGGGCTTTGCGCCGGTGGAGCGCTGGCGGGAAACAGGGAACCAGAAAAAAGCCGCTTTCCCCCAAACTATTTGGCCCTGGAGCAAAACGGTTATTGTCGGAGGGCTGCCGGTTTTCTTGCCCATGGGCGAGACCACGCCGTCGAATCTGTACTCGGAACTGTACAACACCGCCAACCGTATTTTGGACGAGGCGGCTTACCGGCTGGCGAATATGCTCTATTCCCTGGGGCGCCGGGCGCACTTTTTTCCCCGGGACGGTTACGGTGAAATTGCCGCGTTAGTTGAAAAGCCGGAAGCGGCGTTTTCCCAGGTGATGGCCGCCAAATACGCGGGGCTGGGAACTATCGGCGCAAACCACTGCCTGCTCACCGAAGAATTTGGCCCCCGGGTGCGGCTGGTCTCGGTGATCACCGATGCGGAACTGTCCCCTGACCCGGAGCGGGAAAAAGAGTTATGCGTCATGTGCGGGCAGTGCGAACGCTCCTGTCCTATCGGCGCGTTTACCCCCCGGCCTGGTTCGCTTATCGCGGACATGGAAAAATACAAGTGCGCAAAGTACCATCAATTTTTGCGCCAGGAATTGCGCTACCCCTGCGGGGTCTGTATAATGGCGTGTCCGGTGGGCAACGATAAAAAATTATATGCCGGGTACGCCGTTTCGGAAGAAGGGTTTTACCATTTGCAAAACTTCGGTTCCAGAGAACGGAACGCGACGGAATTTTATAGAGCCAGAAGGAGATTTATTATGGCAAACAGGAATTACAAGTTCGAGACAGTGCAGGTTCACGCGGGGCAGGAAAAGCCCGACCCCGCCACAGACGCGCGGGCGGTTCCCATCTACCAAACTTCGTCCTACGTGTTCCCCAGTTCCAAGTCCGCGGCGGACCGTTTCGCTCTGACTGAAATGGGCAACATCTACACCCGGATCATGAACCCCACCTGGGACATATTCGAGCAGCGCATCGCCGCCCTTGAAAAAGGCGTGGCCGCTTTGGCGCTGTCCTCCGGGGCCGCCGCCACCACCTACGCGATTCAGAACATCACCCGCACCGGGGATCACATTGTTTCGGACAATCAGATTTACGGCGGCACCTACAACCTGTTCGCCAACACCTTTAAAGACCTGGGCGTTGATACTACCTTTATTGACGGCAGCGACGCCACCAATTTTGAAAAGGCGATTAAGCCGAACACCAAAGCGCTTTTTTTTGAAACCGTGGGCAACCCCAACGCCAGCATCGTTGACATTGAGGCGGTGGCCGCCATTGCCCATCGCCACGGCATCCCCCTCATCGTGGACAATACTTTTGCCACCCCTTACCTGCTCACCCCAATCGAATACGGCGCTGACATCGTTGTCCACTCGGCCACCAAGTTTATCGGCGGGCACGGCACGTCCATTGGCGGTGTGATTGTGGACGGCGGCAAATTCGACTGGGCCCAGAACGACAAATTCCCGGGCCTCTCAAAGCCCAACCCCAGCTATCACGGCGTGGTCTTTACCGACGCGGTGAAAAATCTTGCATACGTCATCAAGGCCCGCACTACTCTGTTACGCGACACCGGTTCGGCCCTTTCGCCCTTTAACGCATTTCTGTTTTTGCAGGGCCTGGAAACCCTTTCCCTGCGGGTGGAGCGGCATATTTCAAACGCCCTCAAGGTGGTGGACTATCTCAAAAACCATCCGCAAGTGGAAAAGGTGAACCACCCCGTGTTAGCCGAACACCGGGATCACAAACTCTACGGGCGCTATTTCCCCAAAGGCGTGGGTTCGATTTTCACTTTTGAACTCAAGGGCGACGCTGAAAAGGCCAAGCGCTTTACCGAGGAACTGAACCTGTTTTCACTTTTGGCAAACGTGGCGGACGTAAAATCTTTGGTGATACATCCGGCTTCCACCACCCATTCCCAGATGAGCGAAAAAGAGCTGCTTGAAGGGGGCATCAAGCCCAACACGGTCCGGCTTTCTATCGGTACCGAGCACATTGACGACATCATCGATGATCTCAAGCAGGGGTTTGAGGCGGTGCGGTAAGGGCCGGTTGACCGCCGCGCTGTGCGCGGACGCGCCCGCCGAATGCGCCGTAACCTTTGACGCTGACGGCGGAACCGTTAATCCGGCCAGCGTAAGGGTAAACAGCGGTGATAGGATCAGCGCCCTGCCGGAGACCGCCAAACAGGGCGGCGCCTTCAACGGCTGGTTTACCCAGAAAAACGGCGGCGGAACCGCCTTTACCGAAACAACGGCGGTTACCGCCGATATAACGGTATACGCCAAGTGGACGGAAACGGCTCCAGGACTGGACGGCGGGAAAAAAGCGAAAACCGCCCTGCCTTTCCCCGAACCAACGGTAACGGATGTCAATAATCCCCGTACTGCTACCAAGACCTGGACCAAAGGTCAATATAACAACTTTTCGGCCTATATTCTCAATAATCATGTCAGAATCGGCAATGCGTCCGCCCAAGAATACGGTCAGTTGATAGCTCAACTGGTTATCGGATGGCCTGTCAGCGAGACCATAACCGAATATAAAAAGTTGGAAGATGTGGCGCTCTACCGGTACTGCGAGTGGCGCGAACCGAATAATATCCTGACCATAACCTTGAGCGATATAAACGAGAAATCGGTTAGCAACTCTATCACCACGAGCCTTGAAGTATCCGCTGGCTTGAACTTAGGGAGTATCGGCAATCTTGGCATCATGGCTTCTATTTCAGAGAAAACAAGCATAACCGTCAGTTTTCAAAAAGGAAAAAAAGTCTCCTCCGAATACGATTTAACCAAGTATGAACAGGATAAGCGGTACCAGGTTATCCTCACGGGGGCGTATACCCTGCGCAAACACACCTTCACGTACACCGAAGGCGGCGTTGCTAAAACCGTTGCGGGAGGCGAATCCATCAATGTGGATCATGACAACATGGCGGTAATTCTAGTCCACAATTAACGGACGCGCCGCGGGCTTATCAAAAGGGTCCGCGAATGGACGGATGTCTGTTTAATCAGCGCTGCCCTTGGACAGCGCTGATTACAGCGGGCTTTTTAAACAAAATCCGCGGATTAGATAGTGTTTGTCAATAAAGCAGGTTATTCTATTGATAGACCTTGCGTTTTCGCGATCTGGCATTTAGGCCGCGAAAATGCTGTTTTTAAGGAAGTCTGTATATAAGGCGTTCACATAATAGATAGACACTCGATAACAGATAAAAGAGAACAGGCGGCAAAGATGAACCGCTTAAAAATACGTGTTTCGCGGTCCGTAGGTCGAGAAACCGCAAGGGAATCTCTGAAAACAACCGGTTTTTAGAGATTCCCTCAATTTAATCAGTGGTTCCCGCGAACCTATGGTTCGATGTTTTTGCTCATTTCATTACGCAAAAACGGTTACGAGGCGATGATTTCGGACTATAGCCCGCATCCTCTATTGGATTTAATCACAAGACTTGTTTACTAAGGCGGTTGGTTGCGGACCTTCGGTCCGATAACAAGTCCTGTGGTTTTTCAGGCTAAAGCCTTCAAAAATCACATTTTTAAGTGGAAGTTGTTTAATAACTCACCTTACGCGAAAGTGATTTTTATATCAAAAAAGCGGATAAATTTTTAAGAAAAGCCATATTTCAAGCATTTTTGAGGCATTTTCGGCCATTTTATATAGCCACTGCGTAACATGAGCTATTAAATATTTTTCACGGTTTTCCGCGGGAAAACGAGAAAAATAACAGGGCAACGCTGATTGCGGACCGGAGGTCCGGCGTCAAGTTAATCAGCGCTGCCTTAGACGCTTCCCCGGATTATCCGGTATTCAACAGGATTCTGCCCAGGTCCGCGACTATCGACGTGAAGTGATCAAGGCTGATATTTTCAATTTCCACGGGAACCTGCGTGTATTCGAAGAATTCAAACAGGTCTTCCTCTGAAATGGGAAACACCCCCGTATCAAGCACAACAATCCTGTCAAAGTAGCAGAAATTCTGCCGGGCGTCCGTCTCGTCCCAGCCGTGGCCCTGCCGGTAAATCTCTTTCCAGAGTTTTAAGCCCCCCATAGTCAGATAGTATACATTGCCTGTGGCGTCAATTTCCTTCTTCTTTTGGGGGCTCAACAGCAGCTCGGCGCAGTTGGCCGGTTTGGGATACACAACGCCGGACCGCCCGGTTATGCGCGGCCATTCGGTGTGGCACATGCTTCCATAGAGGAGCATGGTTTTCCCGGCTCCGGGACCCGCGATTTTTTCCGCCACCGCCTGTTCCAGCCTATCGGCGTGAACGTCCAAGCCGGGCGCCAGGTACTCAGTCTGTATATCCCGGCCTAAGCCGGAGATGATTTTGGGCAGAACCTTTTCCAGCTCAAACTGAAAAATCCCGCACGCGATACACCGCAGGGACATGGCCGCCTCCTAGATAAGTCTTTCGGCCTTAAGCGGCGTAAAGATCAGCTGTTTTTCCCGGACCGCCGCGGTTCCCGTCAGGCGGTACCCATGGGGGCCGCCGCTGTTTACGGCTCCCACAACCCAGGCTTTATTGTTTTGCAGCAGGTTTTTTTGGGTAACTTCCATTTTGTAAATGCCGAAAACAATGGTTTCCCCCGAAACCTCGCCCTTTCCGGCGATTATGGGATGGGGAAGCCCGTCCGCGCCGATGGTTACCAGGGAGAGAAAAGCCGTTCCCTCAACCACTTTTTTAAGGTCCTCATCGATTACCATACAATCCTCCAAAAAATGAATTTAGTTGTTTATTACAACTAAGTATCATTATAATACCATGAGGCTTTTTGATCAAGCGGGATAGCCGAAAAAAAATATTTTTTTCAGGGAGCGGCCCGCCCCCCGGTACTTTTCCCCGCGCTCCTTACTTGACATTTGTTAATTGATTTGGATAAACTTATTAGGTAAGGATAGGCTAACTGAAATGAAGAAAACCGAGCCGGTCTGCCCGGAAACAGCTTGCGCCAAATGCCCGTGTATGGATTTCTGCCCCCTAGACGGCGCCATGCGGCTGATCGGCGGAAAATGGAAGGTCCCGATTATCTGCGCGCTGCATCAGGACGGGACCAGCCGCTACAACGAGTTAAAACGAAAGATCCGCGGCATTACCAATACCATGCTTGCCAGCGCCTTAAAAGAATTGGAAGAAAACGGGTTAATAACCAGAAAACAGTATATGGAAATACCGGTCCGGGTGGAATACAGCTTAACCCCCGCCTGCGGCGAGCTGCTGCCCATTATAGCGCGGCTCGCCCAATGGGGCGCCTCCAAACGCTGATGATTCATCGCTATGCGGTACACAAACGGTTGGAGCGGTATGGCCCATACGGGATCAAGCCAAGGCCGGAAACAGACCCGCACGGCTGATCCGGGAGAATGAGTTTAGATGATAAAAAACACGTAAATAATATTAGAGAGCAATTGGGACGGCAGCCTCCACTAGACATTGATATAACCGTAACTAAAGAGCCTGTTGCAAAAGCCGGTTACTTTTGCGCGGCTCTTGTAGTTTCTCAGGCTAAAGCCTTACGAAACATGCATTTTTAAGAGGTTGCTGTTGCAAAACTGGAGTTTTGCAACAGCCTCTAAAGATACTTATAAAAACGCTGAAACAGATAACGATCCTTTTTATACCGTATGTCTGAACATAATACCCGTCTTCAATCTGGAAGCGCGGCACCTTCTAAGCGGGGCGGCTAGCCGTTCCGCTTAAAAGGCCAAAAACGGCAAAATCCTCTATGATGAGACTTGCGACAAATCATCAACAAGGAGTTTTGCCATCATGGATAATAATACCACAGAATCAGGGAAATCGTATACCATCTGTCCCTTCAAGAACGCGAAGAAATTACTATCATCCTTGAAAAGAGAGAAAGTAGGCGGAGCATAGCCGCCGGCGGGGCATTGTATTTTATCCCCCGCATAAGCCCCACCATGGCCTTTGCGGACGCGCGCGGGGGATACCGAATGAATTGGCCGGAGTTCAAGGGATAGGGAAACAAAAAATTGACTGGCCCCATAGGGATGCGCTCATGCGAACCCCTATCAAGCGGTTCCGTCCTAGGCAAAGACTGTCCGCCTGCAATATACTGGCAAACCCCTGGCTGCCTCCCCGCGCCGGACACGGCGGCACGGAAGCGGCGTATTGAGCGGAACCCGGTCTTGACACGAATTTATAATCTTGATAGGTTTACTATGATATGAAAACGACTCTGGAAATGATGTTGGAAAAAACCGCCGGTCCGGTGGCAATGGCTTTCAGCCATCAGGCGGAGGACGCGGCGGTACTGCGCCTCTTGACCCGGTGCGGGCCGTCAATACGGGAACGCCTCAGCGTGTTCACCTTGGATACCCGCAAGCTCTTTCCCGAAACTTCAGCGTATCACGAGGAAGCGGAGAACTTCTTCGGGGTGAAGATAGCAAAGGTCAGCCCTTCCGGTGAAGAGATCGCCCGGCTTGAGGCTGAACTTGGAGACGAGCGGGGGATACGCAAAAGCGTTGAACACCGCAAACGCTGCTGCCGGGTGCGGAAAGTCCTCCCCCTCGCGGAAGCCCTTGCCGG
>JAITHL010000140.1 GCA_031279975.1 Treponema sp.
CCCGCAATACCGTTTTTCCGAATCCCCGCCCCAGTCCGCGGCGCTGAATTCCACCCGGGCCGCTTCCCCGGTTTCCGCGTCCGCCGGCGCCTGGGCAAGGTCCCGGGGCCACAGGGCGCTATACTGTATCAGCAGCGGCTCGAATTCCCCTTTTGTGTTGAACGCCCCTATGCTGTTTCCCTGTGAATCGTAAATCAACAGCCACCCAGCCCATCTAAAAACATCAAGAACCGGAATCGCCGATACGTCGCCTCCCGAACCGCCGGCAATAATGCTCAAGATTATCACCATCCCCAGGAACGGATCTGGCTCGTCGCCCTTTACCTTATCATTCCAGCAGCCGAAATGAAGCGTGTAATAGCCGTACTCTTCGCCCTGGGAATCCATATAGTTTTGCATGATGGCGTCAACTTGTTTTCTGAGCCTAAAGTCCTGGTGTTTGGTTTCGTTCCTGATACGCGGCAAGGGGGCGTCGCCGCCGGCGCCCGCCGCTTCCCAGGGAATCGCCACAGGCTGAGGCTGAGGGGCGCCGGAAGACGCGCAGCCCATGACCGCCCAGGGGCAGAGCGCCCCTAGGACCGCGGCGGTCATGGCGGCAATGGTTGCGGGCATATATTCCTCCTCAAATCATTAGAGCTGTTCTGAAACTTCAGTTTCAGAACAGCTTCCGCTTAAAAACGCGGTTTCATAAGGCTTTAGCCTGAGAAACCGTAGGACGTGTTCCAAAACCCGGTTGGTTTCGGAACACGTCTATTAACGCCGGGCCTTAGGCCCGCAAGCAGCGCTTCCTTAGTTTTCTTCCCCCGGCTTCCACCGCTTATAGGGCGAAGCGCCGCCCGGCGGCGGGGTCTGGGGCGAAGACCTGGTCCCGCTGTCCGCCGGCGGGGGAGGAACCGGCGCTGAACCGGTCCGTACATCCCCCGCGTTGGAGCCGGGGCTGGCAGGATTTGCCGGGGCCTCATGCGGCGGGGGCGGGGGCGGCGCGGACCGGGAAACGGCGGGAAGCTCCTCGTGGGGCATGATCTTTGAGGCCAGGGACGCCTCCCAGTTGTCCGCCCCGGTAAGGACCTCCACGCCCAGGCGAAAGTATTCTTCGTAGCGTTCCTTGAGTTTCCGGGTTCCGCCCTGCTGAACGGCGCAGGTCAGCAGCGTCTTGTCCAGGCCGTTGGCCGCCAGTCCCGGGGGCGTGGGCACGGCCTGGTCCCCCAGGGGCATGAGGTCCCCAAAGGCCCAGAACGCGCTGAGAGCCAAAAGCCCCGCCGGTGTGCCGGCGCACTGGTTGCCCGCGTCCATACATTTCTGGGCGTTTTCCGCGTCCGGGGCGGCCACCCAACGGTACACCGCGTTAAGGGCGTCGTCCCTGAGCTTTTTCTGGTGGGCTTCCATCTTGGGGTTTTTCGTTAAAGGGCTGGGCAAGCCCGAGGCGGCAAACTGGCTTTTTATCTCCGCGATGGTTTCCTCCCGCTGTTTTTTAAGCTTTTCCTTGAGTTCCCGTTCCATCCTGAAAATCGGGGAATCGGGGCTTATGGCATAGGGGTCCAGCTTCAGCCGTTCGCCCATTTGCTTGAGGAGGGTCATGGGGTGGACGCCGTTGGCCCGCTCAAACGCCTGGAACGCATTTTCCACCCCGTTGGCTATGTATTTTTTCATAGCCGGGTTTACCAGGGCCGCGCTTTTAGCCGCCTCCCCCTTGGCCCCCGCCAGGGCCGCGTCCATAGAGGCGGCCAGGGCGGGATCGGGCTTGGGAACATCGAAATTAAAATACGGCGGCGGGGGCGGCGGTTCGGGAATTTTTTCAAAGTCTATTTCTTCCGGGGGCTTTTGCCGCAGTTCTTCGTTAATTGAACACACACAGCGGTAGCCCCACCACACCCCGGCCCGGCGGTGGGCGATATAGGCCATAAGCTCACAGGCGTTTTTATGTTTATCCGCCCCGGCTAATTTAAAAACCATATCCTGTACGCCGCTTACGCCCTCAAAAAGGTCAGCCAAATCCGGGGGAATTGTATACCCCTCTTTGGCGCATACATCCGCCAGGTTGAGATGCCGTATCAGTACCAGGTGCTGGCCAAGCCAGTTAAGTTTATCCGCCATAAATTATGAATGAATCTTTAGGCCTGATTTATCAAAACCAACGGCCCAGTTCTTTTTATCTATTTGTTTTAGTTCTGTTTTAGCAACGGCTGTTTCGGCTGAGCCTATTCCAAAAGAAACCTCGAATAAAGTGGCGGAGGCTGAACCCAAGGTCAATGAAGTTTCCCCAAGAGTATATCCCCAAGAAAGACCGGTCATGGAAAAATCAAATCCGGAAGCCCCATAGCTAGTATCACAAAAATCAGCCATCTCCATTGTACGGGTATTCTTTCCTATTGGATCTGAGTCTACTTGTCCCGTTGCCATATACATGTTAAATTCGCCTAAATTAGCAAACCCCACAGTCTTACACCAAGCTTCCAACGCAGCCTTATCAAAATTCATATTATAACTCCTTCAGTTTTTCTACTGTATTACCCATTTCCAGCGCCCATAGGGCGCCGTCTTCGATACGTTTTTTTTCGTCCTTTAACGCTTCCCGCAAAGTCGCGGCGGCGGAATTCTCCTTTTGCAGCCGCGCCGTCTCCTTGGCAATAAGGGAAGGACTGGTCCCCGCCAAAGGCACGTTGCTGTCTATGATGTTTACCGAAAGCCGCTCGTTGTCATAGCCGCTAAACACCGCGTCCGCGGAGGACGTCAGGTGCATAAAGCTGTTGTGCGCGGCCCGCGCGGGGTCCCCCGCGTTATTGATATACGAGAGCATCTCCTCTACCTTTTCCTGCATATCCGCCAGGGCCGCCTGGTTAAAGGCGTCCCTGCCGCCGTTCTGGGCCTTCATCTCCTCGGTCATGTTCAGGTCCAGGCCGGTATAGGTAAGACTTAAAAGCTGGAGCAGGGTCCCGCACAGGGCCGCGTAATCCCCCGCCATATCCGAGTAATTGGTGGTGGAAGCGTAGTAGCCCCAGTTGATGCTGGAGAAAAGTCCCGCCAGGGAAGGGGTCAGGGAGGTGTAAGAGGGCACATCCCCCTCACCCGCCTGCATACCCCGGGCCGTCATGGCATAGAGCTTCATAAAGTCCGTCATATTGGCCTGGTAGCCCACCTTGCAGTAGGACTGGGCCAAAAGATCCCGGGCGGAGAGCCGCATCACACCGCCCAGGCTGGAGATCGCCCCGCCCGCGCTTTCCCGCAGGGTAAAGTTGTACGCCGCCCCCACGTTGACGTTCTGACCGAACAGGGTAATCCCGTCCCGGGGGGTCAGGTTTATCACCGTGTCCCAGGGGAGGGCCACATTCTTTTGGGTCTTCTTGGTGGTAATGGTGATCCCCTCGTCGGAAATAACGATGGCGGAACGGCCCACCTGGAGCCGCAATTCCCGCCCGGCCTTGAGGATCAGGCGGTTCTTCGCCCGGATATGGGCGTCTCCGGCGTAGAGAAAGGGATCGTCTCCCTCGGCGTCTCCCAGGGGCCGGGTATCATCCGTTTCATCACAGTCCACGAGAATCTCAAAACGCTTGGCCCGGTTTTGCAGGTGGTTTTCCGCCCGCTCCCGGATATCCCCCGTGGACTGGATATTGATCCGGTCGATTTTGGGGAAGTCCTCCTCCTTTTCGTCCGGCGCTTTCCACCGGGTTTCCTTATGATAAAAACCGATTTCCGAATACCCATCCGCCGAGGCGTTTTCCCCGGTTTTCCGGTAACGGAACACCGCGCCCTGGGCGTCGCTCAACTTCGCTTTTTCCGCCTCAAGGGTTGTCGCCGTCTCGTCCACCGGGGCAAAAGGATCGTTTGACTCGCTGGGGACATACCCCAGGAGATAGTACCGTCCCGATGCTCCAGTATCCACAAGCACCCGCTCGCCTACCCTGGGGAAACGGTACAGTCCCGACTGGGCCCCCCCTATGGGTAACACCATGGCAACTTCCTGCATATCGGTTTCGCTTGCCGTTACCGCGAAAAAGGTATACAGATTCTTGGCCTGTATGGTTCCCGTAATACCATCACCCTGTATAGCTCCCCGGCTGTTGGAAACTATTCGTTCCTCAAGACTCATACTATCGCTCCTTTATCCGTCTGGCCCCGCACACGGCCACGCGCCGTTTTATATGAGAATATTGACATTATGACAGACCGTCAGCGCGGTAGCGACGGGAACCCCCAGGGGGGAGACCCCCGTTACCAGGCTTCCCATATTGGCAACCGGCCTGCCCATAAAAATCTTGTTGATCGCCGTGGTCATGGTGATAACCCCGCTTACACAGAGGGGGCCTGCAACGGCGTCCCCCAAACAGGCGCAGGGCAGGCCCTTGAATAGGTATTTTACCGCCCCAGGGCCGACGGCTACATCGGCGGTACCGGTCATGTTGACAATGGTTGCTATGGGCGTAGGCATCTATATCCTCCTTATTAACTAGAGCCTGTCTATAATAGAACTGTTCTGAAACTTCAGTTTCAGAACAGCTTCCACTTAAAAACGCGGTTTCACCGGACTTTAGTCCGCAGGCTTTAGCCTGAGAAACCGCGGGACGTGTTCCGAAACCAACCGGGTTTTGGAACACGTCTAATATGGGCACATTATAGACAGGCTTCCTTAAAAAACGCATTTTTGCGGCCCTTATGCGAGAAAATGCAAGGTCTGTCCATAAAGTAACCGGCTCTATGGACAGACACTAACTAGCGGCCCTTCCCGCAATACCGTTTTTCCGAATCCCCGCCCCAGTCCGCGGCGCTGAATTCCACCCGGGCCGCTTCCCCGGTTTCCGCGTCCGCCGGCGCCTGGGCAAGGTCCCGGGGCCACAGGGCGC
>JAITHL010000175.1 GCA_031279975.1 Treponema sp.
TAGGGAAACACTGATTAAATCCAATCGAGGATTTAATCAGTGTATCTTACCCGCATTTGCGTAATGAAATGAGCAAATGCAGAGGGTAACGCTGATTAGCGTCAAGTTAATCAGCGTTACCTTAGGTTCGGCGCGGATGTTAAGGGTATATAATCCGTGGCAATCCGCGTAATCCGCGGACCCTTTTGATAACGCCCTGTTAATCGGCGTTGCCTTATGCGGATTACGCTCCTTAACATCCGTGGACCCTGTTACTCAGCGTTTCACGCGGGCGCGCCCGGCGCTCTAAGGGGCCCGCGTTATGGGGCGGGCGCTCGTTACTGATAAGGCGGAAACCTTATTGTATTTTTCATTTTTTTGCGGTACCATAGGCTTATTCATGATGAAAAAACGCTCGGCCTTACGCCGTCAGGCAACCCTGGTATTGGAAGACGGATCGGAGTTTGGGGGATGGTCCTTTGGGAAGGCCCGTTCCCAGGCCGGGGAAGTGGTGTTTACCACCGGCATGGCGGGGTATCCCCAATCCCTGACGGACCCCAGTTTCCGGGGCCAGCTCTTGGTTTCCACCTACCCGCTGGCGGGGAATTACGGCGCGCCGGTGATGCCGAAAACCGGGGAGCCCTATAGGGACAGCCAGGACATTCCCCTGCATTTTGAATCCCCCCGGATACAGGCCGCGGGTTTTGTGGTTTGCGAAGCCTGCGAATCCCCCAGCCACCATACCAGCGGCGCGACCCTCGCGGAATGGCTGGAGCGGAGCAATATCCCCGGCATTACGGGGGTGGATACCCGCGCTTTGACAGAGCGGCTGCGGGAACGGGGGGTGATGATGGGGAAGATACGGGTGGAGGGATGCCAAGATGTTACCCTGGATTCAGGGCTGATCCCCAATCCGGTGGCGGAGGTTTCCCACCGGGACGTAAAAACCTTCCGGCCCGGCGGCCCGCCGGGGGATGGGTCCCTCAGAATAGTCCTGGTGGATTGCGGGGCCAAGGCCAATATATTCCGGTGCCTGCTCCAGCGGAAGGCGGAGATTATCCGGGTTCCCTGGGATCATGATCTGGACGGGCTTGAGTATGACGGGCTCTTCCTTTCCAACGGCCCCGGGGACCCCAAGGTCTGCGGACGGACCATCGCCATGGTCCGGCGGGCCTTTGCCATAGGCAAACCGGTTTTCGGCATCTGCCTGGGGAATCAGCTCATGGCCTTGGCCGCCGGGGGGGACACCTATAAGCTGACCTATGGGCACCGGGGGCAGAACCAGCCCTGCATTGAGGCCGGAACCCGGCGCTGCTATATAACCAGCCAGAATCACGGCTATGCGGTCCGGCATGAAACGCTGCCCAAGGATTGGGAACCCTGGTTTTTCAACGCCAATGATGGAACCATCGAGGGTATCCGTTGCCGGGAGGGCCCCTTTTCGGCGGTGCAATTCCACCCCGAAGGCTGCCCCGGCCCCCGGGATACGGAGTTCCTGCTCGATAGGTTTATTACTCAGGTCCAGGCGTATAAAAGGGAACGCCCAGCGTAAAGGGGGATAGTGGTGGCCGAACAGCAGAACCAACAGGATATACAGGCCGGTCCCAAGGCGGATAGTCCGGCTAAGGCCGAAGCAGCGCAAGGGAAGGGTGTCGGGGCGCTTATCCGGCGGCTGCGGGGCGGGGCGGGTCATTCGCTCAAGTCCCTGGACCCCAACCGGAAGCTCATGCAGCTGCGGACCTTTATCCGGGAATTCCGTTTTACCAAGCCGGTCATTATCCGTTGCATTATCGCCTTAGCCGGGGCGGTTGTTACCCTTATAGGCATCTTGATCGGCTTCATCGCCTTTTTTCTCGATTCCCGGAGCCGGGACCTCCAGAACGCCCCCCCGCTCCCGGTCCGGGAAGAGCCCCTTCCCCCCGCCGGTTCGAACTTGTCCGGCCCTGAACAGGAACGGTTTAACCAGCTCTTCCATTCCTTTTCAGTCCTGGCGGAAGAGGCGTTTTTGCGGAATCTGGGCCTAGAGGACGCCGACGGCAGCGGGAGTATAGAACGGGGGACGGGGGAGGGGTATGAAACCTTTATCCAAAAATACGGGAACGCGGATCAGGGTTTTTGGGTGAACACCATACTCCAGGGGGCGGGGGACGGCCTCCTGGAGGAAGCGGAGATAGTCAACCACTATTACCTCCATATCCGGTACAACTTTCCCGATGAAACCGGCAGGGTAGAGGCGGCCCTGCGGGAGGCTGTCCGCAAGCGGGATTTGCCCCTGGTGTGGATGGACGACCGGAGCGGGACCGCCCTCAAGGCGGCGCAGGCCGTATTCCAGAAGGACCGTATTCCCTGGCCTTCCGGCCCGGTCCGGGAAGATGACGCGGCCCGGCTCTATCAGCAGCTCCTGCGGGGGCTCCGGATTCGGGGCCTGGCCGGGGACCCGGGCGCCACGGGGTATTATCAGCTGCCTGATTTTACCCGCTACCGGGCGGGATACTGTTTTGAGGCCGCCCAGTTCGGGTTTTGGTTCTTTTCCCTCCTCAAGATCAACGCCCTGCCCGCCACCGCCATGTTGAGCCCCACGGTTAAGCACCAGGTTATCAAATTCATCAATACCGGCGGGATTCTCGATTACTTCGGCGCCGCGGACCCCTACCGGATTCCGGAAAACCAATGGCGTATCGACAACCCCCTCCAGTCCCTGGGGGCGTATTATTCCGCGGAAGCCCAAAAACAGCGCCGGCGGCGGAACGCCGCGGCCCTCTATGAACAGGCGGTAAGCTATAACAAATACAACCTTACCTACCTCTGTTCATTGTTGAATACCAAGGCGGAAGACCCTAAGCCGAATTACCCGGAGCTTATCGCCATAGGGGAATTCGCCCTGCAAAATGTGGACATCCAGGGCCTTATGCTTTCCCGGGACATCGAGGCGGATCAGATCCGCGCTAATCTGGAATTGATCCTTTCCATCCTGATCCAGAGCTACAGCGGCGTGAAGGACCGCCGGGGTTTTGACGCCGCCGCCCGCTTGCTCAACGAACATTTTTACAACGATGAACAGGTTCAGCCCTTCCTGAATCAATACCGGTTTTAAGGCGCTCATACTATGGAACATACCAAGGAAATGCCGAAAAAGGCGCTGGTCCTGGGGTCTGGGGGCCTTAAGATCGGCCAGGCCGGGGAATTTGATTATTCCGGCTCCCAGGCCCTGAAAGCCCTGCGGGAAGAGGGAATAGAAACGGTCCTGATAAATCCGAACATCGCTACCATACAAACCAGCGAGGGCATGGCGGATCGCACCTACTTTCTGCCGGTAACTCCCTCCTTTGTGCGGCGGGTAATCGAGCGGGAACGGCCCGGCGGGTTGCTCCTCGCCTTCGGCGGGCAAACCGCCTTGAACTGCGGGGTGGCATTGGACCGGGAAGGGGTGCTCTATAAATACGGCGTCCGGGTGCTGGGAACGCCGGTTAAGGCCATTGAGGATACGGAAGACCGTCAGCGTTTTGTGGACCGCTTGAATGAAATCGGAGCCAAGACCCCGGCGAGCATCGCGGTAAGCCCCGGGGGAGATGAACCGGGGGCGGACGCGGCGGCGGACGCGGCGGCCCGTATCGGCTATCCGGTCATGGTCCGGGCCGCCTTTGCCCTGGGGGGCGCCGGATCCGGGCTCTGCCGGAATGAGGCGGAACTGCGGCGCCGCTGCGACCGGGCCTTTGCGAAAACCAACGAGGCCGGAGCGCCCCCCCAGCTTTTGGTGGAGGAATGGCTGGGGGGCTGGAAGGAAATTGAATATGAGGTGGTCCGGGACGCCTGCGACAACTGCGTTACGGTGTGCAATATGGAAAACCTCGATCCCTTGGGAATCCACACTGGGGAAAGCATAGTGGTAGCCCCCTCGCAAACGCTGACCGATTCGGAGTACCACAAACTCCGGCGTATTTCTATCGAGGTGATCCGCCATCTGGGCATAGTGGGGGAATGTAATATCCAGTATGCCCTGGACCCCGCCTCGGAGGACTACCGTATAATAGAAGTAAACGCCCGGCTCTCCCGCAGTTCCGCCCTGGCATCCAAGGCCACCGGCTATCCCCTGGCCTTTGTGGCGGCAAAACTTGCCCTGGGCTATGCCTTAACGGATATTGAAAACCGCATCACCCGGATTACCAAGTCCTGTTTTGAGCCCGCCCTGGATTACTGTGTGGTTAAGGTTCCCCGGTGGGACCTGGCTAAATTCAAGCATGTGGATGTCCGCATCGGCTCGGAGATGAAGTCCGTGGGGGAGGTGATGTCCATAGGCCGCTCCTTTGAGGAGGCCCTCCAAAAGGCCCTGCGGATGACCGGCATCGGCGCGCCGGGGCTTGCCGGGGAGGACGCCTACTGCGGGCGCGGCGCGGCGAATATACGGGAGGCCCTGGTAAAACCCACGGACCGGCGGGTGTTTATCATCTACCGGGCCCTTGCCGAAGGCTGGAGTGTGGACAAGATACACCGGCTCACCAAAATAGACCGGTGGTTTCTCCATAGGATCAACGGCGTCCTCGCGGTTGAGCGGGAGCTGCGGGGCGGGGAAGGCCGTCCCCCTGATAAAGACCTGCTTGCCCGGTCGAAACGGGCGGGCTTCTCCGACGCCCGGCTTGGTGAATTCCTGGGCATGGGGGAAATGGAGATACGCCGGCTCCGGGAGCGTTACCATATCCGTCCGGCGGTTAAGCAGATAGACACCCTGGCGGCGGAGTATCCGGCCAAAACCAACTACCTCTACATGACCTACGGCGGAACCGGAGCGGGAAGCCCGCCCCATGATGATGTGGGACCCGCGGGCCGGGGGGTCATGGTCCTGGGTTCCGGGGCTTACCGCATTGGAAGCAGCGTGGAGTTTGATTGGTGCTGCGTAAACGCGGCGGAGACCGTGCGGGACGTGGGCCGCTATTCCATCATGGTGAACTGCAATCCCGAAACCGTATCTACCGATTATGATATGTGCGACCGGCTCTATTTCGAGGAACTCTCTTTGGAGCGGATATTGGATATCTATGAGCGGGAACAGCCTGAGGGGATCATCCTTTCCATGGGCGGCCAGATTGCCAATAACCTGGCCACCAAGCTCTACGCGGCGGGGGCACTGATCTACGGAACCACCCCCCAATCCATTGACATGGCTGAGGACCGGAACAAATTCTCCGCCCTCCTGGACCGGCTCGGGATTGAGCAGCCCGAATGGCGGGAGCTTACCAGTTTAGAATCCGCCCGGGCCTTTGCCGCCGATGCGGGATACCCGGTGCTTATCCGGCCCAGCTACGTGCTTTCCGGGGCGGCCATGAACGTGGCCTGGGATGACGGGAGTCTGGAACAGTTTTTAAGCCTCGCCGCGGATGTTTCAGCGGAGCATCCGGTGGTGATCTCCAAGTTTGTGGAAAATTCCAAGGAGATCGAAATCGACGCGGCGGCCCGCCGGGGGGAGATACTCTTCCACGCCATAACCGAGCATATTGAAAACGCCGGGGTCCATTCGGGGGATGCGACGGTGGTGCTCCCCGCCCAGCGGCTCTACATCGAGACCATCAGAAAGATACGGAAGATCAGCGCCCAGATTGCCCGGGCCCTGGAAATTACCGGCCCCTTTAACATCCAGTTTTTGGCCCAGCGCAACCATGTCCGGGTTATCGAGTGCAACCTCCGGGCCAGCCGGAGCTTTCCCTTCTGTTCCAAGGTCAGCCGGGTAAACATGATAGAAATGGCGGTCCGGGCCATGCTGGACGAGCCGGTCCAAAAGACCGCCGCCTCATCCTTGGACCTGGAATGGGTGGGGGTCAAGGCGGCCCAATTCAGTTTTTCCCGGCTCCACGGCGCGGACCCGGTTTTGGGGGTGGAGATGGCCTCCACCGGGGAGGTGGGCTGCATCGGCATGGACCTGCACGACGCCTTCCTCAAGGCCCTGCTTTCCGTAGGCTACCGGCTGCCCAAGAAAAACATCCTGCTTTCCACCGGCACCATCGAAGAAAAGCTAGATTTTCTTGACTCCGCCCGAAAACTCGAGCGGATGGGGTATGAACTCTTCGCCTCACGGGGGACCGCTAAGTTCCTCCTGGCCAACAGCGTCCCGGTAAGGGCCCTTAACTGGCCCTTGGAATCCAAGGAGCCTAATATCGCAAGTTATATCCGCCGCCGGGAGATAGACATGATCATCAACATCCCGAAAAATAACCGGGCGCTGGAGCTGAAAAACGATTATATTATCCGGCGCATGGCGGTGGATTTTGATATTCCCCTGTTTACCAACATCAAGGTAGCCCGGGAGTTTATCGACGCACTGGTCTACGACCGGGAAAAGGGCTTGGAAATCAAAGCCTGGGAAGAATACCGCTAGGGTAACGCTGATTAACTTGACGCTAATCAGCGTTACCCTCTGCATTTGCTCATTTCATTACGCAAATGCGGGTAAGATACACTGATTAAATCCTCGATTGGATTTAATCAGTG
>JAITHL010000195.1 GCA_031279975.1 Treponema sp.
CCGCGGATTGCGCTGATTACCGCTGATTTCCGGTAACAAAATCAGTGTTAATCCGTGAAAATCCGCGTTAATCCGCGGTCCCTTTTGATAATGCCGAATAAATCAGTGTTGCCCTAGGCGGCGGATAAGGGAGCATAGCGAGGGTGGCTCCGCCCTAATCTCCGCTATCCGCCCTATAGAGCGGGACCGGTTCACAAAGGGCCTATACTTATAGTAGAATAAAAACTATGGAAAGAACCTTTGTTATGTTAAAGCCCGGCGTGATACAGCGCCGGATCGCGGGGGAGCTGTTGAGCCGTTTTGAGCGGAAGGGCTTGAAGATCACCGCCCTCAAAATGCTGCGGATCGATAAGCCCTTGGCAGAAACCCATTACCAGGAACACCGGGGCAAAGATTTTTATCAGGAATTGATTGGGTATATCCTTTCCGGGCCGGTGGCCGCCCTGGTCTTGGAGGCTGAGGGGGCCATTGCCCTGGTCCGCCGGCTTACCGGCGCCACCAATGTTAAAGACGCCCTGCCGGGAACCATCCGGGGCGATTACGCCGCGTCCACCACCTTCAATGTGATCCACGCCTCTGACTCCCCGGAAAACGCGGCCCGGGAGATCGCCCTCTTTTTTAAACCGGAAGAACTCACTCCCTGGGAAGACGGGAATGCCCAATGGTACTGAGGCCGGCCTTGACGGGGCCCTTCCCCAATGGCGGCTTGATTCGATCTACCCGCCGGCCCAGTCCGGCGGCGGCGCCTTTGATTCCCCGGCATACCAAGCGGACCTGCGGCTTTTAGGGGAAGAGGCCGGAACCTTCCTTGCGGCCCTTGCCGCGCCGCTTCCCGATACCCCGGCGGAGCTCGCCCCATCCCTGCTCGCGCTGATCCGCCTCTGGGAACAGGCGGGGGACAGGGCGGAAAATCTGCGGGCCTATACCGAAGCAATCTATTCCGTTGATACCCGCTCCGCCCAGGCCCTCCGGGAGCTGAACCGGGTGGAACGCCTTGCCCTCCCGCTGGGGAAGGGAACCGTACTTCTGAGAAAGCGTATGGCGGAACAACAGGACCTGATCCTGGGCTTGCTGGAAAGCGGCGGCGTTCTGCGGCCCTATGGTTTCTTTATTCAAGAGTGTCTGGCAAAGGCCCGGTTCCAGATGGAAACGGGCCTGGAAGACCTGGCCAATGATCTGGCCCGTTCCGGGGCTGACGCCTGGGAACGGCTCCACGGGGCCATTTCCTCCACCGTCTGGGGCCTATACGAGGCCGTACCGGGCCGGCTTGAACGGAAGACCGTTACCGCCCTGCGGGACCTGGCCCATGATCCCGACCGGAGCGTCCGGGAGCGGGCCTACCATGCGGAACTTGCGGCTTGGCAAACCGCGGCGCTTCCCCTGGCGGCGGCCTTGAACGGGGTTAAGGGAACGGCCATTACCCTGGATACGCGCCGGGGCTGGGCTTCGGCCCTGGAAAAATCGGCCTTCCAGTCCCGGATCACGATGCCCGCGCTGCATACCCTGATCGCCGTCCTGGAAGGCGCCCTCCCCCTGTTCCGCCGGTATCTTAAAATCAAGGCCCGCGTCTTAGGGCTTGCCCAGTGCGGATTCTACGATCTCTTCGCCCCAGTTGGCGGTTCCGGGCGGACCTGGACCTGGGAAGCGGCGGCGGCCTTCATCATCCAGCGCTTTGACGCCTTTGATCCCGACATGGGCGCTTTTGCCCGCCGAGCGGCCGCCCATTCCTGGATCGACGCCCAAGGACGGGAAGGTAAGATCGGCGGGGCCTACTGTACCGCCTTCCCCCTGGCCGGGGAATCCCGGCTCCTCTGTAATTTTGAGGGATCCTTTGACTCCCTTACCACGGCAGCCCATGAACTCGGCCACGGCTGGCATCATGAGCTTATCAAGGACCTTCCCCGGAGCCGGTCCCAATACCCCATGACCTTAGCGGAGACCGCCAGCATATTTGCGGAGACCCTGGTGTTTGAAAGCGCCCTCAGTGAAGCGGCGGGCTCAAACGAGCGGGGCTTGCGGCTGGCGCTTATCGAAGGGAACCTCAAGGACGCCTGCCAGTTGGTTGTAGACATCCTGTCCCGTTTTTATTTTGAGCGGGGCCTGTTTGAGCGGCGGGAACAGGGGGAGCTTTCCCCGGAAGAGCTCTGCGCCCTGATGACCAGCGCGCAGGAAAAAACCTATGGGGACGGCCTGGACCCGAAGCTCCTCCACCCCTATATGTGGGCGGTTAAGAGCCATTACTACAGCCCCGGCCTGGCCTTCTATAATTATCCTTATGCCTTCGGCTTACTCTTCGCCCAGGGGCTTTACGCCCGGTATTGCCGGGAAGGGCCGGGTTTCGCGGCGCCCTACCGGGAACTCCTCCGGACGGCCGGTCAAGCGCCGGCGGAGGAAGCCGCCCGTTCGGCGGGGTTCTCCCTGGAAGAAGCTGGATTTTGGGAGGAAGGTTTAACCGTCATCGCCCGCCGTATCGCGGAGTTCGAAGCCCTGGCTGGGGAAGGGGGCATATACCCATGCCGCGCATAACGGTCTTAGGCGCCGGCGCGTGGGGAACCGCGGTTGCCAAGGTGCTTGCCCACAAGGGCAACGAGGCGGCCCTCTGGGCCCATGATCCCCGCACGGCCCGGCTTATCAACGAAGAGCATGTCAATTCCCGGTATCTTCCCGGCGTGCCCTTGCCCAGCAACATCAGGGCCTATACGGATATTACCGAAGCCGTGGCGGACCGGGAGTATCTTATCCTCGCCACCCCCTCCCTCTACCTCCTGGACACGGTGAAACAGGTGCTTTCGGCGCCCTCTATCCGAGAGGGGGAAACGGCCATCGCGGTGATCACCAAGGGCTTCCTGCCCGGCCCCAAGGGGCCCCGGCTTATCCTGGAAACCCTGGAGGATTATCTGCCGGGGTTTTACCGCCAGTCCCTGGTGTATATCGCCGGTCCCAGCCACGCGGAGGAGGTTTCCCGGGGCAAGATCACCGGCCTCATCGCGGCCAGCGAAAAACTGAAGAATTCCATCCGCTTCCGGGACCTTTTAAAAACCAAACGGCTGCTGGTTTTCGCGTCCCCGGATGTCCGGGGGGTGCAGGTGGCGGCGGCGGTGAAGAATGTTATCGCCATCGCCTTCGGCATTCTGGACGCCTTGAAAACCAGCGCCCCCTCCACCGAAGGGGACGAACTCTTTGGGGACGGGACCGGGTCGCTGCTCCTGGCCGCGGGGCTCAATGAAATTCAAGCCCTGGGCATGGCCATGGGGGCCACCCACCCGGAAACCTTCAGCTCCATTTCCGGGGTGGGCGATTTGGACGTTACCTGCCGTTCCGTGTTCGGACGGAACCGCCGTTTCGGCAGGGATATTATCGAACAGCATATCCTGGAACGGTTTAAGGGCCTGGATGATCTGCTTGAACGGATCGGCGAAGTGGGATACCTCCCTGAGGGGGTGGCGGCGGCGAAATATGTAAAGGCCCTCTCGGAAAAATATAAATTAAAGATGCCCATATCCCTTGGCCTGCATGATATCCTAAACAGGACTATCAAACCCCTGGAATTTCTCGATAATGTATTAAACGGACTTTCGGGAACCCGCGGGGTCTCCGGTACTGAGCCGCAGCCAAACAGTAACGGAGAGCTTTGAGCCGGCGCGGGGAAGGCCGGGGCTCGAAGGTATGCCGCCGCCAGACGCAAGTCCGCCATGGGGAAGAGGGGCCATGACGCGCATATCCTTTGTTATCAATTCCTTCCTGGGTTCCGCCTTGATTATCGGCCTGGTATTTGCGGATTATATCCGCAAATATAATACCGATAGGACCCAGCGCGCCGTCTTTCTCAAGCTCCTGATCTATATCTTTATCTCCCTTATCTGCGATATGCTCTATTACCTGTGCCGGGGCGTTCCCGGCCCCGGGGCATGCTATTTTTTGTACGGCATCCATACGGTTTACTATTTGGCGCAGGTTTTCGCCTATTACATTATATTTATCTTTGTTGATTACTCCGTGTTTAAGGACCCCCAGCGGACCCAAAAAATCCGCCGTATTGTCCTGTTTATCAACCTGGCCCATCTGCTGCTCTTGCTGGCGAATTGGTACGCGCCCTTCTATTTTTATATCGGCCCGGGGAACTATTTTTTCCCTGGAAAGGGCTACGGGGTCCGCCTTATCCTCAGTTACTTGCCGGTCCTGCTCATCCTCGGCGATATAGGCGCTTCCCCCAAACTGTTTAAGGGCAGCCATATCTCCCTGGTCAGCATCTTCGCCGTCTTGACCGGGCTTGGTTCCACCATTGATATCCTCGCCAAAACCAGCGTCCTCCTGTGGCCCTGTATTACCGCGTCCCTGCTCTATGGGTATTTTTTTATCATCAGGACCGATTCCCGCATCGACGCCTTAACGGGCATTGGGAACCGTTTCGCCTTTAACGAGCTTATCGCCAAGCTGTCCCGGCAGAAAACCCGTGAATCCTATGCGATCATCATGATCGACATGGATCACTTTAAACAGATCAACGATACCCTGGGCCATCTTGAAGGGGATAGGGCCCTCAAGGATATGGCCGCCATCATCACCGGCAGCATCAGGGCTTCTGATTTTGCCGCCCGCTACGGGGGGGATGAATTTGTGCTGCTGATAAAGGCGGACCGCCGCCCGGTTGAGCCGGTAATAGCCCGGATTACCCAGGCCGTCGTGGAACTAAACGAAAAGCGGATCAGGCCCTACGAATTACAGATGAGTTATGGCTGTGATATTTATACCACCAGCGAAGGCCGCTCCATCCAGGAATTTCTCAAGCATATTGACTGCCTGATGTATAAACATAAAAAGAAGCGCCGCCGCCGTACCGATACCCATAAGGAACCGCAATAAGCCATGGCCGATCCGGTTTTTTCTATCAATGCCAGCCTGGGATCCAGCCTGGTTATCAGCTTTATCTTCCTCGATTATGTCAGAAAATATAATACCGACCCCTTTCAGCGCTCTCTTTTTCTTACCGTGCTCTGCGGTTCACTGATCGCCGTGCTCTGCGAATGGGCCAGCCGCATACTTACGGGAATGCCGGGAACCAGGGCGGCCAACGCCCTCTACGCCGTGATCAGCCTATTCTTCCTAGCCCAGAATTGCGCCTACTATTGTTTCAGCGTCTTTATCGATTATTTTATCCATACCGACCCGCGGCGGACCAAAGGGCTGCTTGCCGTGACCGCCGCCTTCCTTGCCCTCTATTTCCTCAGCGTTCTGGGCAACGGGGTATGGCATTACTATTTTTCCATCACCGGTGACGGGGTGTACACCCCAGGTCCCCTGTACCCGCTGCGCCTGGGGGTGAGCTGCTTCCCCCTCTTCTGTACCGCCCTCATGATACTCCGGGCGGCAAAACGGTTTACCGCTTCCCAACTATACCTGCTGCTCTTTTTCAGCGTTCTTATCAGCGGCGGGGCGGCGCTGGACATTGTATTCCGCCTGAGCAACGCGCTGTGGCCCTGTTTCACCGCCGCCCTGTTATACCTCTATTTTTTTATACTCCAGGCCGATTCCCGCATCGACAGCCTCACCGGTATAGGCAACCGGTATAGTTTTAATGAGTTCATCAGCAATCTGGCCAAACAGGGGGCCAAACAGTCATACGCGATAGTCCTGATCGATTTAGACCGCTTTAAGGAGATCAACGACGCCCTGGGCCATCTTGAGGGGGATAACGCGCTCCGGGATATGGCGCTGATTATCAAGAGCTGCATCCGTTCCACTGATTTTGCCGCCCGTTACGGGGGGGATGAATTTATCCTGGCGGCCAAGGCGGAAACCAATATGGAGATCATCATGGAACGGATTGAGGAGGCCCTTAAAAGCCAAAATGAGCGGGGCGGCAGGCCCTATACGCTCCAGATAAGCTACGGGCTTGATATATTTACCACCCACGGCGGGCAGTCCATCGAGGACTTCCTGGCCCATATCGACCGCCTGATGTACCAGCACAAGGCCCGGCGCCGCGCCCTTGTGGAATCGGGTCCTGAAGGGATAGAATAGGCCCATGTTAGACAAACTGACCCAAAAAGTATCCGACGCGCTCCGGTTTATCGCGGGAAAGTCCGCCATCACCGAAAAGAATATTGACGACGCGGTGGAAGCCATCAAGACGGCCCTGTTGGACGCGGATGTGAACCTCCGGGTGGCGCGCCGTTTTGTAAGCGCTACGATAGAAGCGGCCAAGGGAGAAAGGGTCTTCCGGTCGGTTGATCCGGGGCAGCAGTTTATTAAAATCATTCATGACAAACTGGTATCGTTTTTAGGGGATGTCAAACAGGACCTCCAGCTTCGGGGCCCCGATACCCTTTCTACCATTCTGATGCTGGGGCTTCAGGGCTCGGGCAAAACCACCAGCGCCGTTAAATTGGCCTTCCGGCTCAAAAAAGAGGGCCGTAAACCCCTCCTGGCGGCCTGCGATTTGATCCGCCCCGCGGCCCGGGAACAGCTTGCCCTGTTAGGCGCCCAGGCGGAGGTCCCGGTGTATCAGGACCCGGGGCTGGCCGACAGTGTTGCGGTATACCGGGACGCGGCGGCTTGGGCCCGGAAAAACCTCATCGATACGCTGATCATCGACACCACCGGACGGCTGCAAATCGACGAGCCCATGATGGCGGAACTGTCCTGCCTGAAAGCGGAGGCCAAGCCGGACGAGCTGCTTTTGGTGGCGGATTCTATGACCGGCCAGTCCGCGGTAGATATTGCCAAAACCTTTCATGAGCGGATCGGCCTTACGGGGGTGATCCTAACCAAATTCGATTCCGATACCCGCGGGGGCGCGGCATTATCCCTGAAAACCATTACCGGCCAGCCCGTCAAGTTTATCGGAACCGGGGAAAAATTAGCGGACCTGGAACCCTTCTACCCGGACCGGATCGCCGGACGCATACTGGGCATGGGGGATGTGGTCAGCCTGGTGGAGAAGGCCCAGGAAGTTATCGATCAAAAAGAAGCCCTGGAACTCCAGAAAAAAATAGAAAAAGAGAGCTTTACCCTGGAAGATTGGCTTACCCAGCTCCGGTCGGTCAAAAAAATGGGCTCCCTGCAATCCATGCTGGACATGATCCCCGGCATGGCGGGGCAGATCAGCGAGGATACTATTACCAAGGCGGATTTCAAAACCCAAGAGGCCATACTCTGTTCCATGACCCGGAAGGAACGGGCCAACCACCTGATCATCGGCCCCTCCCGGCGTTCCCGCATTGCCAAGGGTTCGGGAACCTCGGTCGCCGAGGTTGCCCGGCTCATCAAAAAATTTGAAAAGATGCGCGGCATGATGAAAAAAATGTCCAAAATGGGCCGCGCCCCGGATAAACAGCCCTTCATGCCCAAAGCCGGGCGTTTTAAACGCTAAAACCAACAGCCATGGCAATCCGTGGACCTTCAGCGGGGGGACCGGGGGGCCTTTCGGCCCCCCGGCGGGGGCGTTGCGGGGGTAGAACCCCCGCAGAGGGGGTAGGGCGCAACGAAGCGCGCCCGTAGGGGTCGTACCCCAGAGGGGTACGCGACTTCCCCCCTCCTCATTTCTTACGTTAGCGGGTGTTATCCGCCCGCTGTTCCCTGATGACCTGGTTTCCCGCGTTGTTATATACCATCGTATACGGGGGAACCGGTTTGGTAAGCCATACGTTGCCGCCGATAACGCTCCCCCGCCCGATAACGGTTCCGCCGCCGAGTATGGTAGCCCCGGAGTAGATAGTTACATCGTCCTCAATGGTTGGATGCCGCTTGAGGTCCGCCTCGTCCTTCTTGACCGAAAGGGCGCCCAGGGTAACCCCCTGGTAGAGTTTAACATTGTTTCCAATGATCGTGGTTTCGCCGATAACCACGCCGGTCCCGTGATCGATGAAAAAGGAGCCGCCGATTCGCGCGCCCGGATGTATGTCGATGCCCGTGCGGCTGTGGACCAGCTCGCTCATCATGCGGGGAATAAAGGGGACCTCCCGTATCCAGAAAAAATGGGCCAGCCGGTGCGCCATGACCGCCTCGAAGCCCGGATAGGACAGGAGCACCTCCTCGATGCTTTTGGCCGCCGGGTCCCCCTTAAACGCGGCTTCCATATCCAGGATCAGGGCGCCCCGTATCTTTGGCAGTTCCTCAAAAAAGTCCTCCACCATAAGTTCCGCCGCGGCGCGGCAGCCCTCCTTGCCGCAGGAAAAGCGCCCCCCCTTCCGGCTGGAAAAGGCGACGCTCTTTTCCACTTCCCGCATCAGATCCCGGGCGACGTGGTAGACTTGTTCCCCGGTAATAAGCCGCAGGTCATGGCTTAAATCTTCCAGCCCCCCAAAACCGGGAAAGAGGAGTTCGTTCAAGCCCAAGAGTATGCTCATGATGCTTTCCCGGTTGGGCAGGGCGCCGCCCCCGGAGCGGTTTACAATTCCTTGAACCAGGTAAGAATGCGCCAGGGCTTCGATGCTGTTATTCAATCTCCGCATGAGTATCCTCCGTATAGGCAATAGGGATTTCCTGAGGCCCGGCCCGGCGGCGCTTCAGGCGCAGATAGGCCCGCAGGCCCCTGCTGAAAAAGCGTTCCAGGTCCTCTGCCTTGTCCCGGACGGCCTGTTCCCCCAGGGCCAGGAACTCTTTTTTCCGGTGGAAGGCCAGGGGGCTCATCCCATTGGCCGCGTATAGGGTGAGGTCCGTCCGGCAGTCCCGGCCCCGCAGGTACATCCGCTGGAGGGCAAGGTCCAGGCAGCGGGAAAGTATCTTAGGGGCGGTATCCACGCCTCCGGCGCCCCTAAGCGCGGGGGTCCAAACTGTTTCCCCGACGCAAGGGCCGCCGCCGCCCACATCAACGGCGAGGATGCGCTTAAACCCCTCCCGCGCGGCGATACGGGCCGGCAGATTATCCGCCAAGCCTCCGTCAACCAAATAGAGCCTTCCCAAGCGCAGGGGCTCAAAAAAAATCGGGTAGGACATGGAGGCCCGGATAGCGGCGGCCAGACCGCCGCCGGAGAATACCACTTCCCGCCCGCTTAACAGGTCCACCGCGTTGCACCGGAAGGGTATCCGGGCCTGGGCAAAGGTCTTGCGGCCCGTGAGCTTTTCCAATAGGGCCAGTATCCGGGCGCCCGAATCAATCCAGGGCCTGCCGGCCAGGCTGCCCAGCAATTGGCCGGTTTGGAGGATTTTCCCCACCGGCCCGTTGAATTTAAACGCAAAACTATCAAGGCAATCGGTAATGGTGAAGGCGCCGATTACCTGGAGGATTTCGGATACGGGCATACCCGACGCATAAACGCCCCCGATAACGGCCCCCATGGAAGTCCCGGCCACCAAGGACGGTTCGGGAAAACGCATATCCTGGAGGGCCTTGAGGACCCCCGCATGGGCAAAGCCCTTGGCGCCGCCGCCGGAAAGCACCAGCGCCCAGGGCGGCTTTTTACATATACGCGCCAGTTGGAACAACCCTATTGAACCGCCGGGCCTGTTCCAAAACCGGTTGTTTTATCACAGGCCCGCGCGGTTTTTCGGCCTCCGGCCTTATGGAACCGCGGCTTGGTAAGGCGGCGCGCCACAATACGCTTTTTTGGCACAACCTCAACGCGCGCATCATGGTCCCGCAAAGGGATGTTCAAAACCGGCCTGGTTTTCATCAGGGCAACAAGGCTTTCCCGCGGCGCCTGCTTGTTGATACCCCCCATGCCTAAAGGCTGGGGCTTTACGGCGCTTTGGGTAAACTGAACCCGAATACCGGTCTTTTCCATACTATCTTGCCGGCGTTTTTTGTTTGACGCTGAACCGGAACCCAAGATTGTCCAGCACCATGGCGACCGTGTTAAACGATGGATTCCCTTCCGGAGAGAGGGAACGATACAGACCTTCCCGCGTGAGGTTTACATCGGCTGCTATCTGGGCCATGCCTTTTGAGCGGGCAA
>JAITHL010000038.1 GCA_031279975.1 Treponema sp.
TCATGCCTAGTCCTTTGTGTTTCACTTGGTTACCTCTCAGCAACCAGTGTACTTTGGGCTAGGTTTTTAGTTTTTAGGCATCCGCTTTTTCGGCTAGGTTTTGTTTTTAGGCATCACGGCGGGCCTTCCGCCCCCGCGGACCCCGCCGGAGGGCCGGAAGGCCCCCCGGACCCGCCGCTTGTTTCGGGGTATGGAATGGGGTATACTGGGAGCCTATCCATAAAGTAACCGGCTTAATGGGGCCGGTAAAGGGTTAGGGCATGGATAAAGCAAAGGCTGGATACCTTGAGGGGATTGTTTCGATAGGCGTTAATTCCGCCCTGTTTGCCGTGAAATTGTGGGCCGGCGTTGTAACCGGGTCAATCGCCCTTACCGCCGACGCCTGGCATACCCTCTCGGATTCCGTAAGCTCAATCATCGTGGTGCTGGCGGTTAAACTCGCGTCAAAAAAGGCGGACAAGGAACACCCCTTCGGGCACGGGCGGTGGGAACAGATAGCGTCCCTTTTTATCGCCTTCTTCCTCGGCATCATCGCCTTTGAATTTTTTAGCAATTCCCTGGGCAATTTTTTGCGCCGCGTACCGGCCCCCCGTTTTGGGGCCGCGGCCCTGGTTGTTACCAGCGCTTCTATAGTAATAAAAGAGGCGTTGGCCCAATACGCCTTTTATATCGCCCGGAAAACCGGCGGCGCGAGCGTCAAGGCCGATGGATGGCATCATAGAACCGACGCCCTCTCCTCCCTCGCGGTGCTCTCCGGCATGGCGTTTGCGCGGCGTTTCTGGTGGATAGACAGCGCGCTGGGCCTTGTCATCGCGTTGATGCTGTTTTACGCGACCTATGAGATTATCAAAGAGGGCATAGCGAAATTATTGGGGGAAGAACCCGGCCAGGAACTCATTGATAAGATTAACGCCGCGGTGAAAACCGTCTATGCCGGGGATGCGCGGCCCCACCACTTTCATATTCATAACTATGTGGTCCATAAGGAATTAACGCTCCATATCCGGCTTAACAAGGATTTGACCATAGAAACCGGCCACCGGATAGCAACGGACATTGAAACAATTATACAGGAACAATTCGGAATGATCGCCACCGTACACACCGAGCCGCTCTATCCAGAAAACAGGGCATAAGAACAGAGAACGCCCCGCCGCTAGGGAAGCGCCGCTTAAACCGGGCTTTTTACCAGGGCCCGCAGATTAACGCGGATTAGCGCGGATTAACGCTGATTTCCGGTAACAAAACCCATTTAATCCGTGAAAATCCGTGAACCCTCTTTGATAATACCGGTTATATCAGGTTTTGAAACATAGCCCGCGGATTGCGCGGATTAACGCTGATTTTCTGGTAACAAAACTCATTTATCCGTGAAAATCCGTGGACCCTCTTTGATAATACCGGTTATATCAGGTTTTGAAACACAGCCCGCGGATTGCGCGGATTAACGCTGATTTTCTGGTAACAAAACTCATTTATCCGTGAAAATCCGTCTTAATCCGTAAAAATCACTGTCGAACCAACGGTTCGCAATCCGCGGACCCTTTTGGGAGTTTGCGGGGTAAAAAACGCGCTTTTGGCGCGTTTTTTACCATTGAATTGCGCGAAGCGCCGCAAACTCCTAGGGTAACGCTGATTAACTTGACGCTAATCAGCGTTACCCTAGGAGTTTGCTCATTTCATTACGCAAATGCGGGTAAGAAACACTGATTAAATCCTCGATTGGATTTAATCAGTGTTTCCCTAGAGGCTGAGATTGCCGAGGAATTGGTCGAAGGCTTCCTGGGCGTCCTTTACCTCTTGGGCCGCCGCGGTAATGCGATCCGCCGTCTCATCGATTTGGCGGTCCAGGCCGAGCAGGCGGTTCAGGTAGTTCTGCCCCTGGGGGGACTGGCCGCCCGCCGCCTCCAGGTTACGCCGTATCCGGTCTTGTTCGGCGGCCAGCTTGCTTTTTTGGGATTCCAGGTCCGCCAGCCGCGTCTTGGCGTCGTTGGCCGCTTTCCGCAGTTCCACCGCCCGGTTTAAGCCCGCGCGGATTGCCGGGGGAAGCTCCTGATTCGCCGCGTAGCCCAGGAAGGACTCAAAGCGCAGTTGGGCCAGGATGATCTGCTCCGACAGGGGGCTTTCTTCCCGGACCGTAAAGGAGGCGGTCTGTTTGGCCGGCACGGTCATATTGAAGCGGTAGAGGGTATCGGTCTTTTCCCGGTAATTCTTAGGTTCCGCCAGGGCCGTGTTCTGGGTGATGGGGTGTTCGATGATAAGCTGCTTGGATTCACCCCCGGCGTTCCGGACGGCGTAGGCCGTTTCATAGCGCTGTTTCCGGTTAATGGTCATAACCCCCTTGCTTACCGTAACCGCGGTAACAGAGCGGTTTTCCAATCCGCTGGAGGAAACCGAAACCGCCAGGTCTTCCCCATAGGCGATGAGCCGCTTTTCTTGTTCAGGGAAAAACTCGATCAGCGCGTCCCCCGCATAGGCCCCCTTGTCGTACACCGTAATGGGGCCGGGGGGCAGGGTTAAGCCGGTGGTATTGGTAAGTTCCACGCAAACCGCCGGATGGGCCGCCCTGCCCGGCGCGTCCCGGCGGGCAGGCGGCGCGGTATACACCAGGGTTTTTTCCGCCCTTATAGAGGCGTTGACCAGGGGGACCATGGCGCTCTGCCGCCGTTCAAGGGTTATCAGGCCGGGAAGGGTAAATTCAAACTGTTCCCCCAGGGGGCTTCCCCGGGCCGCCGCCGGCGTACCGGTTGGGAGCGGCGCCCGGCGCCTCGGCTCCTGGGGGGCGGCCGGCGCTTCCGAATACTCCTGTTCCGGTTTGCCGCCGTAACTGTATGCCCTGAGGTTCTCGTTTTTTTGCGCCTGCCCGGACCGGTCATTCCGGGCCTCCTCCGCCTGGGGGGACCCGGAAGCATAGGCCCGTCCCTGGGCGGCGCCGGGAATAGCCAAGGGCACCACAGGCCGGGACAGGTAGTAGGGGGCGTAGAGGTTTTGGATAAAGGAAACCGGCCTGCCGGATACCAGGGAGATTTCCACCTGGTTCCAGTCCCGGTCCCCGTCGTTATCAATGATGGCCCACCCCTGGAAGGCCGGGGAGGGGGGGGACAGGTCCAGCCGGTACGAGACCTTCCAGACCGGAACTGGAATAACATAGCTGAGGAACCCATCCCGGCTTCCGTTTCCGGGCAGGCGGACCAGCAGTTCCTTGGTTTCATCTCCCCGTTCCGCCGCGATGAGGTCCAGGGCCCGGTTTAAGTCTTGGGCAATCGCCGGATCGGTAAAGGAAAAACGGGTAACATCCTTCAGGTTAAGGCTTTGTATCCCCTCCTCGCCGCTGAGGGACAGGAGAATCTCAACCTCCGGCGCGCCGGTTTCAGCATGGGGGCGGGAGCGGTATTCCACGCCGAGGATACGGCCCCGTACCGTTGTTTCCCCGGACTGGGCTTCAAGTTCCGCCCCCCGCAGCCCCTGGAGGATTTCCGGTATGCCCGGATTCCCGGACAGATCGATCTTCAAACTCCGCAGGGTCTGGTACAGGCTGTCCCCCGATGGATAGCTTATTGACGGCGGGCTTGAACCCGGGGCGTTCTGGGATACGGCCAGGGACTTGAGTACGTCGTTCAAGGCTGAACCGGGAAAGGACAGGGGAAACGCCGCGTTCCCCGTAATGCGGCCGGTGTGTTCAAAGTACCCAACCCCGGAGGAAAACAGGGCGATCCGTTTTAAGGGAAGCTGGGCGCTTCCATCCTGGGCGTCTTCGCCAGGCGCCGCTTCGTCCGCGGGCGCGGGGGACGCCTGGACATTGCCACCGGCGTCGAGTATGCCCTGGGCGGAAAGCTGAACGCCGGCCAAGACCCAGAGTAAGATAACGAGGGGGGAGATCATTCGGTATGCCATAGACCCATCCTTTTTTAACCGCCCGGCGCCTTGTAACAAGGCGGTTTCGCGGGCGTTTTAATCGGGAAGGACTGATTAACGCGGGGGTTTTAACAAAGTCCGCGGATTGCCAATCCAAGGCCCGGCGCGGATTAACACTGAGCATAGGCCCTTGTATCCGTGCCGGACCGGAGGTTCCCAATCCGCGGCCCCTTTAATAGCGCCCTAGTAATCAGCCCTTCTTTAGAGAGTATAGGCTCCTAGGGCTCTTTCGTCCAGGTTTGGGAATCCTCCTGATAATAGTACCATCCGGCGAGTTTGGCATAGGTCTGGAAGAACGCCGTGTCGTAGAGGCCGAAGACCTGTGAATCCGTAAACAGGTCCAGGCCGTCCCGGGGTATCCAGACCCGGGTAAGCGGATTGTGCTTAAAGACTTCTATATCCACATAGGCGATATTGGCGGGGAGCGCGATGGAGGTGAGGGAATTATGGCTGAAAGCCGCCCCCCCAAGGGTCTGAACGCTTGCGGGGATGGTAACGGCGGTGAGGCGGTTATCCATAAAGGTATTGACCCCGATTACCGGGATATTGCCGGCGATCCGCAGGCTGGAGAGCCGGTTGGACATGAAGGCCCCATCCCCAATGCTGGTAACGCCGCCGGGAATAACCAGCTCCTCCAGGCGGTTTGCCCAGAACGCCTGATCCCCGATAAGGGTGAGGCTCTCAGGCAGGGCGAGGACGCTGAGGGCGTTGCGGGCAAAAGCGCCCTGGTGAATTTCCTCCACCCCCGGCGGGACGATCAACGCGGTGAGCAAGTTGCCTGAAAAGGCTTCGGCCTGGATATGGGTTATTCCCTGGGGAAGCCGCAGGCCCCGCAGTTCCCTATTCCGAAAAGCCGCCTTCCCGATAAGGCGCACCGGATTCCCGGCTATGGCGTCCGGCAGGATGAGCTCCTGATCCGTCCCGGTGTACCCGGTGAGGCGTATATGGCCCTCCTCCAGATCGTACAGCAGGAGCCGGCTGTCCGTTTCAGGCGCTGAAGGCTCCGGGTCCGCCGGGGGATCGGCGCAGCCCCCCAGGGCCAGAAACAGGGCCGCGAGCGCGAGGAAGCGTCCGGGCCCTGGGTTTAACACGGGCGTTCCAGCCGGAGGGTTTGGGTTATCTGATCGCATACCTCCGGCGGCCCGTAATACTGGATGGCGCCGGGAAAGCGGTAATCAGTGGTAAGCGCCCAGACATCCCGGGCCGCGGCGAAGGCCCGGAAGGGCGCGCCCTCAAGGTCCACCAGGGCTTTTTTGATTACCGGTTTTTTAACGCCCTGCCGCTGTTCCAGGTTCATCATCATGGTGAAGGGGACGCCGCCGGCAACCCATTCCGCCGGGCCGGCGCTGAGGTTCCGCACGCTGGAGATATACCCCGTAAGGCCCGACGCGATAAGCGCAAAGGCGCTGAACCCCAGGGCGTAACAGTAATCGGCGTCGAAGTTGGAGGGGAAGGCGCTTCGGCCCTCATAGCCGAAGAAATGGGTCAGGGGGCTGAATTTCCCCCGGTAGGTTCCCTGCTTTTTGAGGGCCTCCAGGTTCTTTGCCGCCATTTCAAGGAGCAGCCGTTCGGTTTCAATCCGGGAAACCTGCACATTCCCATGGGGGTCCCGGTCCATCAAGAGCTGCTGGGCAATATCCTCAGGCAGTTCGGCGATGAGGTTCCTGGAATGTCCGGAGAGCCTGGGCTCTAACCAGGCAAGCTGGTTTTCCAGGCCCTGGAGTCCGGCAAATTCCGCTTTATGGGCCCCCATAAGGCCGTTCAGCTCTTGGATGAGCTTTTTTATCTCCGGGATGAATTCCACCAGCCCTTCGGGGATCAACACCACCCCAAAATCTTCCTTATTGTTTGACCGTTTTACAATGGATTCGGTGATCTGGCCGACGATCTGATCCAGCGGCATCCCCTTGGCTTCCACTTCCTCGGAGATCAGGCAGACATTGGGATGGGTTTGCAGGGCGCATTCCAGGGTGATATGGCTTGCCGACCGGCCCATGAGCTTGATGAAGTGCCAGTATTTCTTGTTGCTGTTCACATCCCGCGCGATGTTGCCGATCAGTTCGCTGTAGGTTTTAACCGCCGTATCAAAACCAAAGGATATTTCGATATATTCGTTTTTCAGGTCCCCGTCGATGGTTTTCGGACAGCCGATCACCTGGGCCGGGGAGCCGTGTTCGATAAAATATTCCGCCAAAAGCGCGGCGTTGGTATTGGAGTCGTCCCCGCCGATGACAACCACCGCGTCCAGCTTGAGCTGTTTTACCGTTTCCAGGGAGGCGGCGAACTGTTGCGGCGTTTCTACCTTGGTCCGCCCCGCGCCGATAATATCGAAGCCCCCGGTATTCCGGTAGGCGCCGATACGCTCGCCGGTTAAGAGGACGTGCTTGTTATCGATGAGCCCGCTGGGGCCGCCTAAAAAACCGTACAGGGTAGAAGAGGGGTTTCCCTTTTTAAGCCCGTCGTAAAGCCCGGCAATCACATTATGACCCCCCGGCGCCTGCCCCCCGGACAGTATGACCGCCGCCCGCAGGGGGCGCCGCATCTGGTCATTCGCCCCCTTTACAAAGGTAACAAGGGGTTTCCCATAGGTATGTTTAAAAATCGCCTTGAGGTCTTCCTGGTGGGCGGCTGATTCGGTAGACGCGCCGAATTGAGCGGCGATCTCCTGGATATTCCGGGCTAAACCGGCGGGCAGTTTCGGCTGATAGCCATACCGGGCTTGCTGTAACGCGGAGATTTCCATAGCGGCTCCTTTTTTATAGTAGACGTGTTCCAAAACCCGGTTGGTTTCGGAACACGTCCTGCGGTTTCTCAGGCTAAAGCCTTATGAAACCGCGTTCTTAAGCGGAAGCTGTTCTGAAACTGAAGTTTCAGAACAGCTCTAGTATTTTAAAGGCCGGTTCAAAATCCGGCATTTCGGACCGGCCTCCTTGAATATAACCGATAGGAAAATAGAGGGCAAGCGGAACAGGGAACCGGGGCCGGGGCCAGCGCATATAAACTTTTTATGGGGGGTCTGGGGGGCCTTTCGGCCTCCCAGCGGGGGTTCCGGGGGCGGCGCCCCCGTCCCGCGCAAGCGATTGAAGCGGAATGCGCGGTTTCCGAACAACTCAAATCATGATCCGCCGCCGGGTTTGGGGTTTAGGATGCGGTCGATGTCCGTACTGACCGCGTTTAAAAGTTGAGCCGTGATTTTCCGTTTTACCCGGTCGGGAAGGTCCTGGAGCAATTCCTCCGTTTCCTGGTTTTCCCGGTCCGGGTCCGTTCTTTCGTCCTTAAAAAATTGATAGGGATCGACCCGCAGGGAGCGGGCTATTTTTTCAATCATTTCAATGGAAGGAAACTTCCGGCCAAATTCGATTTCCGCGATATAGCCAATGGAAGCCCCGCACCGTTCGGCCAGCGCTATTTGGGACAAGCCCTCCTTTTTTCGATAAAATTTTAGGTTTTCCACAAAAAGATGCCGCAGATCCATAAATCTAGGCTAATAGCCACAATACCCCCTTGAAAAGCGTCTATCAGCCAAGTATAATTATACCAGGACTATGGCTTTAAGCCTTATTTGAAAACTGGCTTTTTGGTTGTAATCAACCATGAATCCGGTGAAACCAAAGGGGGTATAACAAGGCCCGTTACCGCGCGGGAACCACGGGAGTATAGCTCCTGAACCCGCCGGATATTAGACGTGTTCCAAAACCCGGCATAGCGCGGCCATGATGTTCCGGCTCAGGCGGCGCGTTATCCGGCGCCATCGATCTGTTGATCCGCCCCCGCCCAAGGGCCGATGCGCGGGCCGAAGCATTGAAGCCCCTCGCGGGGCAAATTTCCGGGGAAAATCCCGCGAAAGAACCGGTTTCCGGCAACGCGGGGCTTTTGGAGGGCGCTTTACCGCCTGATGCCGTTGATTTCCTGAAATTCGAGCAGCATATCAACCTGTTTCAGGATGTAATCCTGCAAAAAAACGTCTAACTTACCAAAATCACGCATAATTTTTTGACGGCGAAGGTCCGGCGTTTTCCCGAACATATCCCCGTCCCCGGTCCGCAGCCAGGCTTCATCCACCCCAAAGGTCATACAGATCAGCGTTATTATCCGGTCGTTCACCTTTTGGCCCTTGCCCTCAAGGGCGCACTGGTAGGTCCGGCTCATATTCAGCCGCTTGGAGAACTCAAGTTGAGACAGGCAAAGGCTCTTGCGAACCTCCAAAATCCGTTCGTTGATGCTTTTATCCGGTTTCACAGCCCTTCATGCCATATATT
>JAITHL010000039.1 GCA_031279975.1 Treponema sp.
CTGATTAAATCAAGTTTTTAAAAATAGCCCGCGGATTGCGCTGATTACCGGTAACAAAATCTGTGAAAATCAGTGCTAATCCGCGTTAATCCGCGGTCCCTTTTGATAATGCCGAATTATTCAGTGTTTCCCTAGAGGGCGGAGCGCGGATAAGCGGGCGCGGCGGCGGGTGGTATAAAGGCGGGGCTTGCGGGCTGAGAGCGGCGTTCCCGGGGCGTTTGCGTTTTTTTTCTCAAGCGCGGTAGAATAGCGGAAAAAGGGAGGCGCGATGGCCGCGGGCTGGAAATTACCGGGGGCTGATTCTCTTTGCCGGGGCCGCCAGCATTGACCGGGATGGTACGCCCTTCCTTATCCTCAAGGTTTTCGCCTGGGGCGGGGAAGGTTTTTTATGTTAGCCGCTTTTTAAGGAGTAGGTATGGAAAACGCCCATAGGGATCAAAAGGGGCCGGCGGGGGGAAGGGGCCGGCTCTGTTTCAGCATCCCCCTTGTTTTGGCCCTGGCCCTGGCCTGTCCGCTGGACAAGAGCGCCGGGGGCGGGACCGGCGGGACCGCCGAGGTGCGGTTTATTGCCGCCGGTATAGACCGGGCGCGGCCGCGCACCGCGGTTGACGCCGCCGGGGACGCCGTATTTGCGGCGGGGGACCGGATCGGCGTGTATATGCTGCCCCTGGACGGCGCGTTTCCCGGGGCGCTGCTGCGGGAAAACGCGGAGTACCGGGCGGACGGCGGAGCGGCCTTTACCAACGCTTCAGGATCGCCCCTTGTTTTCCCCGGCGGCGGCGCGGACTTTACCGCCTATTACCCCTACCGGGAAACGGTAACGGGTTATCAGATACCGGTGGATGTGACGGATCAAAGCCTTCCCGCCGCCATAGACCTCTTGTACAGCGATAACGCCCGGAACCAAAACGCCAACCCCGTGGACCTGCGCTTTGTCCACGCCCTGAGCAAGCTGACCCTGCTGGTCCGCTTTGGGGCTGGGATACCCGGCGGGGCGGCATGTTCCGGCGCGGAACTTGGCGGAATGCCCGCCCGGGCGAAGCTGTCCCTGGCGGACGGCTCAATCCTGGACGCGGCGGAGGCCGGGCCTATCAGCGCCCGGCAGGCCCCGGTCCGGGTGGGATACAACGCGGCGTATGAGGCCCTCCTTATCCCCCAGCCTGACGGGGGCGGCGGACGGAGCGCGGCCTTTACCGTAGCCGGGGAAACCTACCGCTGGAACATCCCGGACGGAACCGCGTTTTTACCGGGCAGCGGCTATACCTACGAAATAACCATACGCAAAACCGGCATAACCGTTGACGCGGGGGGCATCGCCCTTTGGGACGCGGGAGACGGCGCGGACGGCCCCCTTGAGGCGGCCCCCCCGCTGCTTGTTTTGTCCGGCCCGGCGGCGGGTACGGAGGTTGCTATAGGCTTCACCAGCGGCGCTTCAAGAACGGAGCGGCTGGACGTTGCGGGCGGGATTCCCCGTATTCCCAGCGATGAGGGCTTGATCATAAGGAGCATACAGGCCAGCGGCTTGAACAGCGGCGATGAGATACTGATAGGCCGGAAGACCGGCGCGGCCGTCTCGCTGCGGTTTTCCGGCGGCGCCCTGGTTTTCCGCGACCCCGAGGACGGCATGATCCCCATCGGCAGTTATGCCGAGTTTCAATTGATAAACCAGGACGGCGCAAGCCTCGGGGGGAGCTACAAACAGGAGCCGATCTGGACTTGCTGGGCAATTCGGCGGAGTGGACGCCGGTGGGAAGCCCCGCCGCCGGGTTTACCGGTACGTATGACGGCCAGGGCGGGCAGATTAACAACCTCTTTATAAACAGGCCGGGTTTCACATACCGGGGGCTGTTCGGTTCTACCGAATCCGGGAGCGTCATCAAGAATGTACGGGTGAAGGGCAGCGTAACAGGAGGCATGTATACCGGCGGTATTGCGGGGTATAACCGTGGAAGCATCACCGCCTGCTCCAGCGCTGTTACTATTACGGGCGCCGATGGTACCGTTGGCGGCATTGCGGGGTCTAACATTGGGGGCATCACCGCCTGCTACAATACTGGCGATGTCAGCGGGACCAACTATGCCGGCGGCATTGCGGGGTATATGTCGGAGGGAAGCGCCGCCGCCTGCTGCTACAATACCGGCCAGGTCAGCGGCTCCGTCGCTGGCGGCATTGCCGGGTTTTTTGATGGATACACCGCAACGCTCTCCCAATGCTTCTGGAAAAGCGGTGGGGCAATATATGGCGAAGTTAGCCTTGGAATTACCGGAGGCGGAGTGTTCGGCGAGGGCAGTTGGCCGGCAAGCGTCGGGGCATGGGCAGCGCCCGCCGGCGCTGACGGCTCAACAAACCAATACTGGAAGTCCCTGGGCGGCTGGAACGGCGGCGCCCCGGAGTATCCAAAGCTCTGGTGGGAAGAATAAGGGCAGGGAAACGTGGAAAACACGCGGAATTTTGCGCTGTTTTCCGCGTGTTTTTCGTGAAAATCCGTGCCGAACCAGGGGTTCGCAATCCGCGGGCCTGGTTAAAAAGCACGGGGGAAACCGTTTGCCGCTTGCTTTGTTCCGGCGCCGGTTGCTTGGCATCTAACAAAGGGGGTTTTATGATAAAGGGTATCGCGTTTTTTCCCGGAATACGGGCCGGGGAGCGGCGGCGGCGGGCCGCGCGCTCCGCCGCCTGGTGCTTGGTATTGGCCGGTATGCCGGGCTGCGACGCCGCCCCCTTCTGGCTTCCGCCGCTGAAAGAGGAACGGCCCCAGTTTAGCAAGGCCGCGCCGCCGGAAAAGGCCCTCCCGCCTACGGCAAGCCCCATGGGGGGAGTCTATAACACGGCCCAGACAATAAGCCTCAGCGCGCCTTCGGATCAGGGGGCCGTCTACTACACCCTCGACGGCAGCGCGCCAACCCAGGAAAGCGAGCGGTATACGGAACCCATCGCCATAGGCGCCCCGACGCGCCTGAAAGCCATAACCCTCCAGGAGAACCTGGCCCCCAGCGAGCCTTTGAGCGAACTCTACGAATTTGCGGTTCCCCCAAAGGCGAACATTCCCGGGGGAACCTATACGGGAACCCAGTTAGTTACCCTCAGCGCCCCCTGGGGGTCCCAGGTGTACTACACCATTGACGGCGCCGATCCCACGGAAGCGAGCCGCCGGGCCTTGGGGTATATCGGGATAAGCGGCTCCCTGACCCTCAAGGCCGTCGCGGTATGGTGGGGAACCGCCAGCCAGGTGATGACCGAGACCTACACGGTTATTCCCGTACCCGGAGCGGCCCTTCCCTTTGCGGCGGCGCCGGAGGTTTCCCCCGCAAGCGGCGGCGAGGAGGAGTTGCGCTGCGTCTGGACCCCCTCCCTCCCCCCGGCTGACCGCTATGAACTGTACTACGCCGCTGGAGAGCGGGACGCTGGGTATCTGCTTGCCCAGGGAACCAAGGCGGATTGCGGGACGGGCCTTGCGGCAGCAATACCGGGCCTGTATCCCCGCGGGGTTTACAGCCTCCTGGTACGGGCGGTAAAGCGCGGCTATGAGGACCGGGATTCGGCGGTGAAGACCCATGCCTTTGTTCCGGCCTCCTTTAACACGGCCCCGGCCCTCACGCTGGCGCGGGGCGTAAACAGCCTGGCCTGTTCCTGGGCCCCCGCGTTTCCCCCGGCGGACAGCTACACGGTGTATTACCGCCTTGGGGCGGGCTATACGGCGGAGGAGGTTATGGCGGCGGGCGTTAAGGCGGAGCGCTCCAATTCCCCCTATACGATCAGCGGCCTTGCCGCCGGCCAGACCTACAGCGCCGTGGTCCTTGCCCAAAAAACGGGCTATGAAGACCGGCCCTCCGCCCCGGCAAGCGCGGCCGTCCTGGTTCCTGTTGAGACCGGCGGGAGCATAACCCCCTGGGGCGGCGGCGGCGGCGGCGCCGGATTCGCCGAGTAGCGGACGGAAGCGGGGCGCGGAAAAAGGAGTAAACTATGGATAGAGAGAACAGCGGAAAACAGAGGCCCCGGGGCGCCACGCCGGCGGCCCTAGGGGCCTGCCTTGGGGCGGTTCTTGCCGGAGCCTGCGCCCAGGGCTGGGAAGCACCCCCGGTATCGGGGCTTTCCCAAGAGGGGGCGATTATTTTTGCTATTACCATCGGGGAGGCTGAAACGGGGGGCCGCCTTGCCACCGCCGGTGATTTTACCAGCGCCTGGGAAGAGGGCGATCAGGCGGTGGTCTTTGCCGTAAGCCGCCCAAGCGCAAGCCCCTCCGGGCTGGCCCCGGAGGGAAACTACCTGAACAATGAAACGCTTACACGGGGCGGGAGCGCGTGGTCCTACAGCCTGTCCAGCCCCTATTTCCCCCAAAACGGCAATGTCCTGGATTTCTACGCCTACTATCCGCGCCAAGCGGGGGCGGCGAATCCCGGCGGCATAGCCTTTAGCGTACAGGCCGATCAGGACGCGGCGGGAAACTACAGCAAAAGCAGCCTGCTGACAGCGCGGCAAACGGGCGTTGCCAAAACCTCAAACGCGGTTCCCCTGTCCTTTGCCCATGCTGTGGCGCTGGTTCAGGTAACGGTAACAAACAGCGGCGATAATACGCGGCTTACCCTGCGGAATGTGCGGACCAGGGGCGCCCTTGACCTGGGCGCCGGGACGTTGAGCCTGGACAACAACTCCCTAGGGAGCATTAAGATGCTCCGCTTCGAACAGGGCCCGCCCGGCGTGTTCCGCGCCCTGGCGCCGCCGCAGGCCCTGAACGGCGCCTATATTGAGGCGGAGCATGACGGCAAGCGGTATGCCTACCCCATAGACCCGGCCATAACGCTCCAAGCGGGGAAGGCGGCGCGGTTGTCTATCACCATTTAGGAAACAAGCGGGGGGGGCGGGGGGCCTTTCGGCCCCCCGGCGGGGGTTCGGGGGCGGCGCCCCCGTCCCGGGCAAAAGTAAAGTTATACGCGCTGGCCCTGTTGTTGACAGCCGCGCCGCTTACTGGTACAGCCATTGGGCCGCGTCCTGGAGATACTTTGCCAGCACCGCGATATGGGCCTCGGCTTGGAGCTTCTCTATCTGTTTCTGCCAGTCCGCCAAGGCGGGAAGCGCGGCTAAGACCCGGTCCCGCCCTTCGGCGGACGCGGCGTTCAGATCGCCCCGCCGCCGGGGGAGCACCCGCGCAAGGGTTCCGGCGAGAAAATAGGCCGAAAGGCCGGCGGGAACCAGGACGGCGGAAGAACGGGCAATGGCGGAAAAAGCCTCCGCCGCTTCCTGATACCGCCGGTCCAGGAGCTGCGAAAAACCGTAATACCATAAAAGCCATTGGGCGGTCCCCGCGGGCGCCTCCTGATTTTTCCCCCCCGCTCCGGTCTTCGCCAAACGCGCCTGAAAAAAACGGGCCGCCCCGGCGTATTGTTTCCCCAGGACCCGGGCCGCCCCGAAGATCAGCCCGTGCCGTTCCAGCAAAAGGGGCTTGGCGGCGGCGATGCGGTTTTCCAGTTTCAAGACCGATTCGCAGTCCGCTAAAACCAGGTAGGTATTCGCTAAAAGCCGCACCAGCCGGGAGGAATAACGCCCCTGCCCCAGCACCTTGTTTTCCAGGAACAGCGCCATGGCCGGCCAGTCTTCCCGTTCCAAAAGGGAAAAAAAACGGCGGTTATAGAGGAAATACCCGTCCATGCCCAGAATAATCAGGAAGAACAGGGCCGCCAGGGGCCAGGAGGAACGCCAAAAGAGCTTGAAAAAGTCAAGGCCGAGCAAAAAAAAGGGCGCTAGAAAAAATAATGACAAAAATATACCGGTAATAAGGTTGAAAAGAATGAGCATGAATCGATATTTCATTGACGGCCCCTCCCGTAATTACCGAAATTCTATGATAGATGAAAGACTTTTTACCGTCAATGGAAGGGCCTAAGGGAAACCGGGATGACAGAGTACGCGGTTAAAGATATTGCCCCGGACAGCTATTTTTCAGAACCCCTGTATCTGGATGAGCGGTTTGTGCTGCTTGCCCCGGAAATGCGCTTTACCGGGGCCCTGCGGAAACTGCTGAAACAATGGGATTTCCCCGTGGTATTGAGCGGCGGGGAGCCCCGGCTGGAGTTTACCGCAACCCCCGGCGGGGCGGGCTGTGGCCTGCTGGACCGTTCCTTCGGCGCCCTTGATCAGGACCGGATCAAGCGGGCCGAAGCGCTGTTTCAAGATTTCCACCAATACACGGAAGCCCTGTTTACCCATATCGCCATAAAGGGAACCGTGAGCTTCGCCGCTGTTTCGGAAAAGATACAGAATATCCGCGAAGAGGTCAAAGAGAACCACCGGTTCCTGCTGCGGGTAATACGCGGTTCCCCCACCAGCAATAGCATGGGTTTTCTGGCCACCCACGCGGTTATCTCCGCGATCATCTCGATCATCATCGGCAACCACCTGAAATTGCCCGGCCACCGGATCAATGAACTGGGCGTCGCCGCCCTGCTCCACGAGGCCGGGATGGTCAAGGTCCCCTCCCAACTGTACATGGCAAAACGGGTCCTGTCCCCCCAGGACCGGAAGATCATCCTGAACCATCCGGTGTACAGCTACAATATTCTGAAGTCCTGCGATTTTCCTATCGCTGTCAGCGTCGCCGCGCTGGAACACCATGAGCGGGAAAACGGGGCGGGGTATCCCCGGAAATTAACCGGCGATAAGATCACCCTGTACGCCAAGATAATCGCCGTGGCCTGTTCCTATGAGGCGATGACCAGCTCCCGGCCCCATAAGGACGCCAACGACGGGTATACGGGCATGATGGACCTTCTCAAGAACGTGGGAAAACAATACGATGATACGGTTGTCCGGGCCCTGGTGTATTCCCTTTCAATCTACCCTATCGGACTGTACGTGCTGCTCTCGGATGGAACGAAGGGCCAAGTGGTGGATGTAAACCCGGAGAATCCCAAATACCCGGTTGTGCAGGTATTCGGCAAATTAACGCCCGATGGGAAAAATAGCATCCTTGAAACCTCCGCGGCGGGGGTCTCTATCGCGCGGCCCCTGTTGCGGAAAGAGATCGATATACGCTCCCCATGAACGCGGTTCTGTCTGAGGAGCCCCCCTTAGGGGCTTTGCTTTCCGGCGTCCTATTCCTGCTCGCGGGGGGAGGGTTTTCCCTGCTGGAATCGGCGTTTATCGCCTCCCGGCGCTCCCGGTTCCGTTCCCTGGCCGAAGCCGGCGGGAAGAACTATTCCCGCGCCCTGCGGCTGTTTGATAACGCCCCGTCCTTTCTGCTGGCCCTCCGGTTTTGGATAGGCGGGTGTTTTACCGCCGCCGCCGCCGCCCTCTGGGGCCTCGCGCCCTCCCTGCAAAACGCCCTGGCCGCCCTGACCGGTTCCCCCCGCTCCGGCGCCATCCTCGCTGCCCTCAGCGCGGGCGGCGGCATTGCCCTGGGGGTGTTCTTCCTGGGGGAGGTGGCGCCCAAGCAGTTCGCCCTCGCGGCGCCGGAACCCATCATCGCCGCTTGTATCCCCCTGATCCGGCCGCTCATGGCCCTCAGCGCCCCCCTGACCTGGACGGCCCTCCGGTGCGTCGCCGCCCTCAGGGCCCTGCTCCGCCTTGATAAACGGGCCGCCTCCGGGATGACCGAGGATGAATTGCGGATAGCCCTCAGGGAAGGGGAAAAATCCGGTATTGTGGAAAGCAAAGAGCGGTCCATGGTGGAGGGGGTCTTCTATTTAGGGGACCGGACTGTGGAAACCTTTATGATCCACCGGTCGGAAATGGCATGGCTGGATATTCAGGCCCCCGCGGGCGAAGCAAAAGCGGCGGCCATACATTCCCCAGGCCAGTCTTTTTTCCCGGTGGTTACCGGTACGGTGGATAAGGTGGTCGGCCTGGTTTCCGTCCGGGATATCCTGTCTTCCCTTTTAGAAGAACCCTGGGGCGGGCTCAAATCCATCATGAAACCCCCGCGCTTTGTCCCAAAATCCATGTCCGCCCTCAAAGCCTTTGAATCCTTTAAACGGGAGGAGGACACGGACTTTCTCTGCGTCATCGACGAATACGGCGGTTTTGCCGGGGCCCTTACCCGGCGGAATTTGATTGACGAGATCATCGGCGGGTTGAGCGGGTTTTCCGGGAACCCGGAGGGGATCATCCCCCGGGAAGACGGCGCCTATCTGGTAAACGGCAGCGTGAATATTGACGATCTGGCCAAAGTCCTGGCTGTTGAGGACCTTTTGGGAGACCATCCTGAATACCATACCCTGGCGGGCTTTATCCTGAATCTGGCAAAGGAAGTGCCCCGGACCGGAGCGCGCTTTGATTGGCAGGGATTCCGCTTTACCATCCTTGCGATGGACGGCAACCGGATCGACCGTTTGTTAATTGAGCGCCAGTTCTAGGGAACCTCTGATTAACTTGACGCTAGTCACGGGGCCATAGGGCGGCGCTGATTATAGCAAATCTACCGTGATGCCTAAAAACAAAACCTAGCCGAAAAAGCGGATGCCTAAAAACTAAAAACCTAGCCCAAAGTACACTGGTTGCTGAGAGGTAACCAAGTGAAACACAAAGGACTAGGCATGA
>JAITHL010000047.1 GCA_031279975.1 Treponema sp.
CAGGCCCTGCGGCCTTCCTTACCCTAGCATGTCCGGCCTCTTTTTGTCAAGCCGCCCACGCCCTTCCTTTTTTTACTTTTTTCCGCCGCCTGACGCGGCGCTTCCTTGTTCTTAACCGGCGGATTGTTCACGGCCGCTCTTTACGGCCCTCCCCTCCCGCCTAGTCAAATATAAAAAAACGGCGGTAAAAAGTCAAGCAGTCCTAAAGAAACCGGCATAAAATTCCGCCTAAAAAATGGATGCCGCAGACCCGGCCCCGGGTTACCGCCTATTCCCTTCCCGCCGGTAGATAAATACATAATCGGCAAAAGAAAGCAGGGAAATAACCATGGAGCCATAAAAAACAATCCCCGCCGTAATACGGAGCCAATCAAAGAAAGGCGGCGGAAAACCAAAGGAATTCACGCTGTATGTGAGGAGGGCAAACACACCGGTTACCATATAGGCGACAGCCTTGATCTTCCCCCCCAGCCGGGCGCCCATGGCGATACCCCGGCGCATCATGAGAATCCGCAAAAAAAGGATGCCGAACTCGCGGTAGAGGATCAGGAGCAGCGGGATAACCGGCAGAATCCCGTCAACCACAAAACAAAGAAAATAGGTAATCCGAACCAGCACATCCGCAAGGGGATCGAAGAGCTTGCCGAAATCACTCACCTCCTTCCGGCGGCGGGCTACCTTGCCGTCAAGGAGATCGGTGATTTCTGAAATAATAAAGAGAACCCAGAGAACTGGAACAGTCCACACGGCAAGCCCGGAAACCATGCTGGATACATGACCGAGGGGCCATTGAATCTTCGGTACCAGGTAGATGACAAAAAAAACAGGCGCTAATACAAGCCGTATGGCGGTTATCTTATCTGCACGGGTCATAGGCAAAGTATGAAACCCGATTGAGGTCCTGTCAAGTTTGTTTGCCCTAATAGGATGGCCGAACCAACGCGAGGGAACCGTCAAACATGATTAACCGGGAAGCTCCTATGGGGATGTTTTCCAGGGAAAGCTGGATTTCATGGCGGAAGGCGCCAATACCAGCCTGGGTATGCGGCTCGCCGCCGCCTTGGGGGACGAGCCGGTAGGGTATGAAGGGGCTTCCAGGACGGGGTTTGGAAAAAAGAACCGCTTCCCCGCGGCGGACCTGGGTAACCGCCCCCCGCCGCAGCCCGCCCACCAGGGGATACGGAAAATCAAAGGCAAGGGCTTCTAGGGAAATATCCAGCGGAATCGCGGCGTCTTCTATATAAAGCGCCCCAAGGCCATCCCTATGTAGGACAGCGCTTTCCCGGATACACATAGGGGCCGTCCGCTTCAGAAGCTTTTCATCTTCTATTATAAGGACCCGGTAGGCGCCGTTTAATTCATGGTAAACCCCGGCTAGAACGGTCCCCTCCGGACGCGGCGCGGGGAAACGTAAAAAGGAGCAGCCGGTCCAAACGGTCAGGATGCCCATTGCCAGGAACAGCGGAAAAGCAACGCCCCGGGGGAACCGGGCTGCGGCGATGCCGATGCATCCGATACCGCCGCCTGGAATGAGCAGGGGCTTGATAAACAGAAAGCTCCCCTTGGATATACTAAGCGCCGCTCCAAAACAGGCAAGGGCCCCGGCGAACAAACAGAGACTCCGGGTAATAAGGCGGTTCCGGCGGACATCCCTGTTCCAGGGAGGCAGCAATCCGGCCAAACATCCGAGGGAAAGACCGGCCAATATTGCGGCGGCATACCAGAGGTCCCGCGCTTGGGCAAGGCCTTCAAAGTCCATAGAGTTCCGTATATTTTGTTTCGAGGTATTCCAAAAATGGATAGGCCGAAAGGGTTTCTCCAGTTACCCGGCGGAGCAGATCCGGCGGATCCAACCGGCGTCCCCAGGCGTGAATCTGATCGCCCAGCCAGGCATGTATAGGGCCAAAGCAGCCCTTGGCAATGGCGGATTCAATACCGGGCAGATCAGCGCAAAGTTTTTTCCAGAACTGCAACCCGTATAGATTACCCAAGGCATAACTAGGAAAATATCCGAAGGCCCCCATAGCCCAATGAACATCCTGGAGCACCCCCTGCGCATCGGTTTCGGGTTCTACCCCCAAGAGGTCCCGCATGGCGGCGCGCCAAGCCGCCGGAAGCTCCTCCACCGTCAAATTCCCAGAGAAAAGCCCCTGTTCCAGCTCAAAGCGCAGGATGATGTGCAGGCTGTAACTCACCTCGTCCGCCTCAATCCGGATAGCGGAGGGGCGAACCTGGTTTATGCCCCGGTAAAAGGCCCCTAGGGAGCGAGTGGCCAACTGGTCCGGGAAAAAAAATTGAAGCCGGGGAAACTGTCCTTCCCAAAAGGCGCGGCTTCGGCCAATCACATTTTCCCATAGCCGGGACTGGGACTCATGGATACCCATAGACGCGCCTTCGCCCAGGGAGCTTCCCCCCAGCGCCAAAGCCGCCCGGAGTTCATAGAAAGCATGGCCCAATTCATGGATGGTGGAAAAAATACCGGATACCAGATTGTCCCTATGATAGCGGGTGGTAATACGGACATCATGGGACCCCAGGGTAGTGGTAAAGGGATGGGCGCTGGTATCCAGGCGTCCCCGGTCATGATCGAACCCCAGCGTATCCATGAGTTCCCGGCTGTAACGGGCCTGCAGGCCAAGGTCAAAATCCCGGCCTAAGAACGCTTCCCCCCCCCTCGGCCCTATCCGCCGCAGCAGGGCGGACAGGCGTTCCCGCAGGATACCAAAATGCCGGACCAGCTCCGCCGCCGGGAATCCCGGTTCATAGCAATCCAGCAGGGCGTCATAGACTTCCGCCCCTTGAAATCCCCAGTAGGCGGCCTTTTTTCGCGCCATATCCACCATGGTCTGCAAGTGGGGCATAAGGGCGGCAAAATCATTGTTCCGCCGGGCTTCCACCCAGGCGGCCAGGGACAGGCCCTCAGCGCGGGCGGCGGCCTCAACAAACTCCTGGGGAAGCAACGCAGCCCGATCATAGGCGCGGCGCAAAACCTTGAGAAAATCCCGTTCCACCGGCGGCAGCCCGCCGCCGCCCCCAGGGTTCCCGGTTTCCGATCCCAATTCCCGTAAAAGCCGCCCGGCCTCCGGGTCAGCGGCCCGGCGATGAACGGCCCCTTCAACCAAGGCGAGCTGTTCGGCCCGTTCCGCAACGCCCCGGAGGGGAAGGTACGTCTCCTGATCCCAGCGGAGCGTCGCGGCAATTCGTTCCCAATGCTTCCGTTCCCGGTCGATTTGATGGAGCCTTTCCAGGGCGTTCTGGGTATACACAACGTCCTTATGGTATGAGGCTGTAGTCATGGGCCACTTGCATCGCCGGCTTTACCGAACTCACCGCGGGGACTTCGGCGGCCGCGGCGGCGGCGGCTTCAAGCAGGGCCTGGGAACGGGCTATACCGAAGAGTTCCACCCCGGTTCCCGATACGGCAACTTCCAAAAAGTGTATCCCAATACCCTTTTCATAGAGAATATGGCGGGCCACCTTTTGCGCGAGGAGGAGTTCCTGTATCCTTGGGGTTTCCTCCCCGGACTGAAAGCGGTCCGCCAGTTGTTTAACCATGAGCGCGCATTCCGGCGGGGATACTGCGCCGGTATTCAGGCAGAGTTGATAGTTGGCCGGGTCTTTCCAATCGGTATCAAAAAAATACCGGTGGAATCCCGCCCGGTCATGATCGCTCTGATCGATTATTTGCCGGGCCCGCCGTTCATCGCAATGGAAATAGCTCTTGACCCGTTCAAGACGGATATCCAGCGGGGCGGCAAGGAATATTGATACAACCCCTGGAACCGCCCGAAATACCGCGTTAGCGCCCCGGCCAATAAAAATACAATTCCCCCCAGCCGCTTCGGTCAGCATGGCGGTTTTAAGATAATGGAGATAATCATCCCGGTCTTGGGATAGGGACGCCCAAAATGAAGGCTTCCGTTCATCATAGTTCTCCAGCTTCCGCCCGGCGACTCCATAAGACTTCATCCGGTTCTCAAGGGAATGTTTATTCACAAACCGGTATTGCATTGCTTTTGCTAGTTCCTGGGCGGTTTCATCCCCCAGGGCCGCTAATTCGCGGGAAATGGTAATGATAGCCATGACTGCCTCCCGGGAAACGCCGATTACCGCAATATTCATAAAGAATGGCTGGTTTTTAATCGCTAATTCTTTATACCACAAAGAATTATAAGGCAACCATTCTTACAAAAAACGCTGTAGGGCGGACCTGTTCCACTATCTGCTATCTGCTGTTTTGGAACGGCCGCAAGCGGCGCTGCATAATTTTCGGTTGATTTCCTAGACTTATTTACCCAAGCGGCTGGCCGCGGCCCCCCGGTCTGGCGCCAAGTCTCATAGCGTTTCATGAGGGAATACTGAGGCATGGCGGGCCGCCCCGCCTATAGCGGAAAGCGGCGGCGGTATGGTGTATGCTATGCCTATGAACCATTTAATTTGGCAGAAAAAAAGCCGGCGGGAGATTTTCAAGACAAAGATTTTTACTTTGGACGAACTTACCAGCCAATCGCCCCAGGGGGAAACAGGGGTATATACGGTTATGACAGCGCCTGATTGGGTTGTGGTTGTTCCGGTGCTGGAAACCGTTGCGGGCCGGGCCTTTGTCATGGTCCGCCAATGGCGCCATGGCGCTCAGGAACTCAGCCTGGAATTTCCCGGCGGGGTATCAGAACGGAACGAAACAGCGGAACAGTCGGCGGAACGGGAATTGCGGGAAGAAACCGGCTATAGACCGGGAACGCTCAGGAAACTGGGGGTTATGAGTCCAAACCCGGCGATCATGGCAAACCGGGTGCATTTTTTCCTGGCCCAGGACCTTCAAAACCTAGGCCGTCAGGAACTGGACGCGGATGAATACGTGGATAGGGAACTTATTCCCGTAGAACAGGCCATCCACACCATGGGGCAAGCGCCTTACATCCATGCCCTCATGGCGTCGGCACTGCTGCTCTATCTACAGACTGAAAAAGCGCTCATTCCTTAAACGCTTGAAAACGCGCCCCCAGCCGGGGCCAGGGGGACTTCCCGAGGAGGGCAACGCTGATTAACTTGATCCTAATCAGCGCTGCCTTTGATATCGATGGTTCAATACTTGGCCGCTTCGCCGCGCAAATCCACCTCAAAGTAGCGCTGATTGCGGACCTTTGGTCCGAATTCTCAATCGAATAAATCAGCGCTTCCCTGGACTTCGTCCCCGGCAAGGCCCGGCTCCTTAACCTATTGCAACGGCGTATAGGTGGTATTAGCGCTCCACATGCCAGAGCGAAGCTCTCCCTGTATACTGGGAATATCCAGAATCATACCGGGGTTGATAAGGTCCGGATCATTGGGGTCCGGCATACGGGATTTATTGGCGTTATAGAGTATCCGCCATTTGAAGGGGTCTCCATACGCCCAGGAACGGCCGGCTATGTTCCACAGACAATCTCTGGAACTTACCCAAGAACGAACCGTATACTGAGCCGGCAGGGCGCCGCCGCCGGTCGTTTGGGTATTCCGCACAACCTGGACGGGCTGGCTTCCGGCGGCGGGAGGGGCGTTCAGTGCCCGCACATTTGCCAGGGCCGCAAGCACTTGTTTTGCCGCGTCCTGGGCTTCATCCCATTCCTCATGCTGCATACCCGTCAATGCCTCATCATAGGCGGCCTGGGCCCGGGCGTATTCTTGCGGATACCGTTCAGGGGCTTTTTGCCCCGAAGCCCAGGTAAGCCGGGTATTTGCCTCCGCGAGGAGATCGCCAGCGGTTTTGATCCTCAGTTGAAGGGCCACGTAATCATCGGATAGCTGGGCGTACCGGGAGGCTTCCTCAGCATAGGAGGCGGAGGCGTCATAGTCGCCGTACTCAAAGGTTTCCTGGGCTAATTTATGAAAGCGCAGGCTCTCCTGATAGTATTGATTATTCCGCAGAGCGGCGGGAATCGCGGGGGCGTCTGGACTTCCCGCGGCGGCCACAGTGTAAAGGGGAACAAAGCTGACGATTTCTGAAGCGTCATGGGGGTCCAGGGTCCAGAGATACACCAGTTCTTGAAATTCCTGGGATGAAATACCAGGAACTGGAGAGATGCGCGTTCCGCCGGACTGCGCCAACGGGGCTGATCCCTGAAAAACCGGCTCCGGCAACTCAACAAACAGGGAATCCTCCGCGAATATCCCGGAGATAAGGATGAACAGGATGCTTCCTACCGTAAGAACGACCTTCTTTTTCATTGGGTTCCTCCATGTAAAAGTTCTTCCGCCCGCCTCGCGGTTTCATCGCTGGCGGCGGCTTTTTCTTCCGCCATTTTTATCGCGTCCTCCGCGATCTGACGTTTCTCATGGGCGGTTGAACTCACCGCGGCAAAGAGAAATTCAGACTGAAAATACAGGTCCGCCGCGTCAACAAAGCGCTCGGCATTGAATGAAAGCTGGGCCCGGTCATACACATTGGAAGCGGCGTCAAAACCATCCCGGACAGCCACATTCGCTTTGAGGCGCAGGGCGTTGTTCCGCTCCGCCTCGGCGGCGCCGCAGCGTTCGGCGGCATAGGCCTTCCATCCGGTATTCCAAACCATATTATACCGAAGATAGGCCTCTTCCCCATTTATCAGGGCTTCATCTATTTCAAGGCCGTCATAGGAGGCCACAGCCTCCCGTAACACCTCATCGCCCAAACGGTAATTTTCCCTATCGTATTGGGCCAAGTTGTTGGCTTCGATGTCCATCCGCAGCATATAGGCTTGGCAGCCTACTTTGAGCCCCCGGTACCTATCCACCGATTGCAGGGCCGATTTCGCGGCGGGAAAATAATCCTTTGCTTCGTATGAGGCTATCGCTTCCCGAACCTGGTCATCCGCCTTTTCCAAGCGGGCTGGCGAAAGGTCTAAGATACCCGCCTCTATCGCTTCATCCCGGGCCTGGAGTATCTCGATTTCCCGATCCTTTGCATACAGGGGGATCGCGGTATTGAAAACCCCGTCATAGGCTTCGGCCAATTGGGTATAAAAAACAATTCCCGCCTGAGCCTCTTTTTGCGTACCCTTCTTAACCTGATTCTCCCTGTCAGCATATTGGGACTCCGCGGCGGTCCAATGTTCGGAATCGTATTTCGGCCCGTCAAACACCATAGCCCGGATACGGGCCTCCTCCACCCGGTTCTCCCCGGCGGCGAGGGAATCCAGGGTATTCTGATCCGGAGGCCCCTGATCAGGATTTTTCTTTGGCGCCCCCTCCTCTGGACGGACCTCCGGCTCTGCCGCCGCGGGTTCGGACTCTGGCGGGGCGGAGGTCTTTTCCGGCCCCGCGGGGGGAGTGGTCTTACACGCCCCAATTACCAGGCATACCAGGGCCGCCGTCATGCCAAGAAGATGTTTTTTTTTCATCATAAATAACTCCTGTCATAAAGCAATACAATGGAGCCTGTTCCAAAACCGGCTGTTTTGCCACAGGGCTCTCGCGGTTTTCAGGCTAAAGCCCGCGGACTTCCAGTCCGGCAAAACCACCTTTTTAACAAAACTTGTTTAATATCCAATGTATTAAACAACCCTTGGAGAACCCCTTTCCTGGGACCGGAAGTCCGGGCCAACCGGCTGGGGAAACGGCGCTCTCCTTTTCTATAGTATATACTATACAATTACATCTTGACTATAGGAGCCATAAAAAACCGCCGGCTTACCGGCTTTCCCTGAAGGCCCCGCTTATTCCCGGCTCAAAGAGCCTATCGCCGTATGGGTTAATTGATCGCACCGCTCGTTGCCCGCGTTCCCCCCATGGCCTTTGACCCAATGCCACTGGATGGCCAGCCGCTGGGAAAACTCATCAAGCCGCCGCCAGAGGTCCTGATTTTTCACCGGCTCCTTCTTGCTGGTCTGCCAGCCGTTCCGCCGCCAGGTATGAATCCATTGGGTTATCCCCTTTTGCACATACTGGGAATCGGTATACACCAGCAGGGGCGCCCCGTCCTGGGGCAAGGTTAGGGCGGTTTCCAGGGCGGCTATTACGGCAATGAGTTCCATCCGGTTGTTGGTGGTATTTTGCTCGGCCCCCCATTTTTCAAAAACCGGCTCTGAAACAGGGGCGCCCTCCCGCAGGATCAAAAAGGCCCAGCCCCCCGGACCGGGATTCCCGGAACAGCCCCCATCGGTATAAATATGCAATCCCATAGCGTCATAATCCTACTATAAATATAGGCAAATGGCAATCCCCTGGCGGATACCAGTGAACAGGTAATCCGGTTTCAGAGCTTGCCCTTAATATTGGCCTGGAAAGACTTGACAAGCATCCAACTGGCGGGAATAATACCCTGACCGTCCAAGAAGGGCATTTACTGGTCTCATCCATTTGGGTTGCCATGCGGAGCCGTCATGCCCTTAAGGACCTGGCCAAAACAAAAAAAACGCGCCCCCTAAATGAAGAAGAACACGCCGCCTGCCGGACCGTGTATTTTTCCGAAGCCCCTTACCCTGAACCCGCATCTGGTTCTCCTGTTTTGCGGATACGGGGAAACTATTCATATACCAGCAGCCGAAAGCCGAGGCGAATAACGCATCGCTACACCGGGGGATATGAAGTCCTCTGGCATCCCGCTATGGGCGCCTGCGTTGAACACGGCAACACCGCGGAAATCGCCATTCTTTCCGATGGACGGGGCATCATTATTTCGTTAAACAACCAATTTTTTCTTACCGGTGAAGTAAAACTCCGCGCCCTCATGGGGAAGCCGGGGGCCGTAAAAGCCGCCGCCGGCGCATCCGGGCCTCCCGCCGCCCCGGATGCCGGTCTTCCGCCGGATACCCTCGTCCTCCAGGAAGCGGCCCTTCAGAAACTGCCGGAAAAATTCAAGCCGGAACTGGGAAAATACCTGGGCCTGGACCTGCGCGTACCAGCCCTGCTCCTCGCTTGTACTGCGGGGCTTACCCCTTTTTTCATAGACCCTCCGGCGGCGCTGCCGGCGGCGGCCGTCCTCGCCGTGTCCTCCGTCTTGCTCCTTTTTTGGAAAAAGTATCCCTATAAACCGCTCAATCAGCATGTATACCTGCTGACGGGAACCATACTCAAAGTCATCGACCGCGCGGAAGGGGCTATTTCCGTTTCCCAGACTGAGTACCGGATGGGCCGTTTCCAGCTCAATATCCCCCGGCGCTGGCTGCCTGGCCTTCTTACCGGAACGCCCGTTACGCTGCGCGGTTTTCCTGAAGGAATGGACGCCGTGGGATTCCGGGTTCTCTCAACCGAAGGCGGCCTGTCTCTGGAAACTCTGTATGAACGGAACGATCCCCGCCATCCCGTCCGCGCCATGCTCTGCCGCGCTCTTTTCGCGGTCCTGGCGGCGGCGCTGTTTTTCACCCCTAAGCATCCGGTAAAAGCCGCCGCGATAATCGCGGCCCATAGGGCGGCCAAAGAACTCCCCAAGGACTTTTCAGGCTTTGAGGAGGTCCGAGCCGCCGGGAGCTTGCGGGCGGCCCAGGAGATACGGGTTGCCCCATACCGGTTATTGCGGTACAGGGCTATGCGTCCGAATCACCCGCTTCATACCGGCCGGGCGGCTATTTTATGGTAAGCGCAATAAGGGCTAAATATTTAAAAATTGGGACAAAATTGGAAAAACCTATTGACTATATTTAATAGGATATGATATGGTGAACAAAAGTTCAAAGGACTATAAACAAGGAGCGTTGATTATGTCGGATGCGAAACAAAATTTTGGTGAAATGAAAGGGGCGTTTTCAAAATTGGAAGGGACTCCATTTACCAATTTTTCAAAACCTTATTTGGATTTTATTGGGAAAGGTAAATTATTTGTCATTATTTATATGATAATGGCAATTATAAATTTGCTGCTCCCGTTTATTATCATTTATGAGGTAATTGATTCTGGCCTGTTCAGAAGCGGTGAAGCAAAGATTGTTTTTGCTTTTATTTTTTCATGGATTGTAATTGCCTTTGCCTGTTGGATAGGATTTCAACTGTGGTGGGATAGAAAGGCAAAAGTCAAAGCCTTTGAAGATTCAGAATTTATTGTTACCCCGATATTTTCTGAAATTTTTCAAACTTTTGGAGAATGGTTGGGAACATTGATAGGAATAATAGGGGCCGGGGTTGGATTGATTACAACAATAATATTAGGGGAGTATGCAGGTTATTTATTCCAAGCAATTGGCATGGGCTTTATGCCATCAGGAATAATAGCTGTTGTTGCCGGGCCATTAATTGGTTTTGTTATAATAATTCTTTCACGTTTTATTGCGGAACAAATGCGGTTGTTGGTCGCGCTTGTAAATAATACAAAAAGTATTGCGGCCAATATAAAAGAAGCTAAATAATAGAGTACGCGCCTGCCGCGCCTAACGTTCCGGTCGTATGCGACGTTTGGGGCAGGTAATAGGGCAATGCGTAGCATTGACCTCCGCCCCAAATGTGCCGGAGAAAAACTGTACAAAGGCGCGTAGCGCCGACTGCGGTTTTTCTCCGGCCAAGCCGCCGTAAGGCGGCGCAGCGCATACAATCCTGTTATGTGCCATTTTTTCTTTCGCGGATTTTTTTTGAAGCGCGAATTTTATGGCGAAAAAACCTCGTAAGGAGTCAGGTAGTCTAAAACCTTGCGGGGCCGGTTATTGATTTTTGAAACGATTTTGTCAAGCTGTTTTTGAGTCAAGCTGTTTTTGAGTCAGGGTATTGAACGGTACTCTTTTCGGAAGGTACTGTCTGAGAAGCCCGTTGGTATGTTCGTTAAGCCCCCTCTCCCACGAATGATACGGACGCGCAAAATAAATGTCTATCGTGAGAGCCTTTGATAAGCCGGCATGAGCCGCAAACTCCTTGCTCTTATCCACCGTCAGCGTGTTCCGCGCCGCGGCCGGTATTTCTCGGAACGCGCGGATAGCCGCCTTGTTCAACGCGCGGGCGTTCTTGTCCGGCATTTTTTTGCCAGAAGAAACTTTGTTTTTCGGTCCACGAACGTGGCTATATAGGCGTTTTTACCGGCGCTTTCAATGGCGTCCCCTTCCCAGCCGCCGGCGCGGGACTTCTGTTTAACGGCTTTCGGACGTTCGTCAATCAAAACGCGGCCGGTTATCTGTCCCCGGCGGTCTTTCGTCCCCCTCCGCTTACGCGGTTTCGCTTGTTTTTGCCTGAAATGGTCTTTGAGCGGCGGGCCGCCCGCTATTTCCTGGTACAAGCGCTTGTAAATGGCCGGTGTTGACGCCTGTTTTTCAGGCTTGTCAGGATGATTTGCCTTCAACCGGCCTGAAATC